>JBKJTJ010000086.1:0-27357 GCA_046590855.1 Actinomycetota bacterium | reverse complement strand
GTTGCGCGGCATCTCGCGCAGCTCGACGCCGGGCAGCGACCCGATCAGCTCGCGGGGCGGGGCGTAGACCCCGTTGTGCCGGCCCAGGTAGCAGGGGTCGTGGTAGGTCACGCTGCGCCCGCCGCCCTCGACGGGCGCCACCGGCACCAGGCGCTTGTCGCGAACCAGGGTGTTCAGCAGCTGGGTGTGGTGCACCACCTCGTAGATGCCGCCGAGCTGCGGGTACTCGTTGGACAGCGTGTTGAAGCAGTGCGCGCAGGTCACGACGATCTTCGTCGCCCCGGCCTCGGTGAGCGTCTCGACGTTGGCCTGGGCCAGCATCTGGAACAGGAACTCGTTGCCGGCCCGGCGAGCGGGGTCGCCCGTGCAGGCCTCGCCGTCCCCGAGCACCGCGAAGTCGACGCCCGCCGTGTGCAGCAGCTCGGCAACCGCACGCGTCGTCTTCTTGGCGCGGTCCTCGAAGGCCCCGGCGCAGCCGACCCAGAACAGGTAGTCGACCTCGGCGAGAGACTCGACGTCCTGGCCCACCTGCTTCACCTCGAAGGGCAGACCCTTGGCCCAGTCCAGGCGGGCCCGCGAGTTCATCCCCCAGGGGTTCTGAGCGTTCTCGAGGTTCTTGAACAGCCCGCCCAGCTCGCTCGGGAACGACGACTCCATCAGCACCTGGTAGCGACGCATGTCGACGATGTGGTCGACGTGCTCGATGTCGACCGGGCACTGCTCGACGCACGCGCCGCACGTCGTGCACGACCACAGGACGTCGGGGTCGATGACGCCGAGCTCACTGCCGTAGGCGCCCAGCGGGTGCTCGACGTCGTACCCGGTGGCGCCGATCAGCGGTCGCTCGTGGGCGGCCCGCGCCTCGTCCGACACGATCGCCTGGTTGGACACCGCGGCGAGGTACGGCGCCTGCTCGTTCGCGTGGTCGCGCAGCGCCATCACGAGCATCTTGGGCGACAACGGCTTGTCGGTGTTCCAGGCCGGGCACTGCGACTGGCATCGTCCGCACTCGGTGCAGGTGCTGAAGTCCAGCAGACCCTTCCAGGTGAAGTCGGCGACCTTGCCGACGCCGAGCGCGTCGTCCTCGCCGAGCTCGTCGATGTTCTCGAAGTCGACCGGCTGGCCCTGGATGCTGATCGGCTGCAGCGCGCCGAGCGACGTCCGGCCGTCGGCGTGCCGCTTCAGCCAGATGTTGGGGAACGCGAGGAACCGGTGCCAGGCGACACCCATCGTCGGTCGCAGCGCGACCGTCACGAACCACGCCATCGAGATCAGGATCTTGACCAGGGCGACGGCGACCACGGCGTTCTCGAGCGAGCCGACGCTGGCGCCCTCGAAGGCGGTGCCGATGAACGACGTCAGCGGGAAGTGCAGCACGCTGCCGTCGGTGAGGGCGTACTCGAGCGCGCGCAGGGTCAGGACGCACACGACGACGCCGACGATCGTGGCCTCGACGTAGTAGGCCGCCCACCACGTGGAGCCGTAGAACCGCGAGCGCCGGCCGTCGGTGCCGGCGGCGCTGCGCGGGTGGTTGCGCTGGCGAATCACGATCAGTGCGGCGATGCCCGCGAACGACAGCCACGCGATCGCCTCGGTGAGCCACTCGAAGGGCGCGAGGTGGCCGATCAGCGGCAGGGCGAAGCGCGGGTCGAACAGCTGGCCGTAGGCCGTGGCCAGCGAGAAGAACAGCACCCCGAAGGACACCATCACGAACCAGTGGGCCGCCGCCACGACGGGCAGCCGGGCCATCCGGGTGTGGCCGAGGAACTCGCGGACGAGGGTGACCGAGCGGGCGACGGGCGCGTCGGTGCGGGTGCGGTCGGGCTGGCCCATCGAGAACGTGGTGACGAACCCGGCGACGGTCCGCGCGAACAGCGCCACCCCCACCGCGGTGGCGACCAGGGCGATGACGGCGGCGGCGACCTGCATGCGGCAAGGATAGTGACCGGCCGGTAACTTCCGCGCCGCCGGACTCGGTGTGCTCCACCACACCGACCGGCGCTACTGGGCGTCGGCCGACGTCTCGTGCTCAGCCAGTGGGCCTGCGGTGCGTCGCGCCTGTTGGTGTGGCGCCGTCGCGGCCGCCCACCCGCCGGGTCAGGTCGCGGGCCGCCCGGGCCACCCGCTCGGCCAGCCGCGCGCGGTCGGCGGGGGCGACGTCCGCGACCGGGAAGGTGACCGCGATGCCGGCGGCGGGGTGGGCGGCGCTGTCGAAGACCGGCGAGGCCACCGAGGCGAAGCCGGGGGTGACCTCGCCGTCCTCGAACGCGTGGCCGGTGGTGCGGACCGTGGTGAGCAGCCGGCGCAGCTCGGGCAGGGACGCCGGGCCGGCCTCGTTGCGCTGGACGAACGCCGTCCGGTCGGGGAACAGCGCCCGCACCTGGGCTGGGGGTAGCGCCGCGAGGACCGCGCGCCCGCTGGCGGTCAGGTGGGCGGGCAGCCGCACCCCGACGTCGGTGACCAGCGGCGGGCGCCCCGGCGCGCGCTCCTCGACGACGTACAGCACCTCGCGGCCGTGCAGCACGGCCAGGTGGGCGCTGTGCCCGACGTCGTCGACGAGCCGAGCGAGCAGCGGACGGGCCAGCCGGGCCAGCGGTGCCTGGTGGGTGTAGGCCGAACCGACCTCGAACGCGGCGACGCCGAGGCCGTACCGGCGCTCCTCAGGCAGGTGCACCACGAAACCGTTGTGCTGCAGTACGTTCAGCAGGTGGTAAACGGTCGAGCGAGGCAGGCCCAGGTCAGCGGCGATGCGCGCGGCAGGCAGCGGGCCGGCGTGCCGGGCCAGGTGGGTCAGCACCTGCAGCGTCTGGTGCGCCGCCGGCACCTGAGGTTTCACCGGTGACCCCGCTCGACCACGCGGGCCGCCTCGAGCACCTGCGCGCCGAGGTCGAGGCCTTCCGCCAGTGCCTCGCCGGTGACCTCAGCGCGCCCGTCGCCGCGTGCCCCGGCTGGGACGTCGCGGCGCTGGCCACCCACCTGGGCCGGGTGCACCGCTGGGCCACAGCCGCGCTGCGCTCGGACGACGAGCCCGCCTTCCCGCCCCGACCCGGCTCCGTGCCGCTCGCCACCTGGTACGCCGAGGGGGCCGCCGCGCTGCTCGGCGAGCTGGCCGCCCGCGACCCGGCGCAACCGTGCTGGACGCTGTGGCCGCCGGCGGTGGTCGGGTTCTGGGCTCGGCGCCAGGCGCTCGAGACGCTGGTGCACCGATGGGACGCGCAGACCGCGCTCGGTCACCCGGCGGCGATCGCCCCCGACCTGGCAGCCGACGGGGTGGGCGAGGTCGTCGACGTGATGCTGCCGCGGCAGGTCGCGCTGGGGCGCCAGCCGGCCCTGTCCGCGGCGCTCGAGCTGCGCGCCGGCGAGCACTCGTGGGTGGTCGGGGACGGCGAGCGGGCGGTGCTGACCGCGCCCGCCGCCGACCTGCTCCTGCTGCTGTGGAAGCGCCGCACGCTCAGCGACGTGCTCGACGCGGGCGGGGTGCTGACCGGCTCGCGGGGGGTGGCCGAGACCGTGCTCGCCGCAGCCCTCACCCCGTGATCGCACGTCCCGAGGCTACTGTCTGAGATCCCAGACACAACTGGGATACGCCGACACTGCTGAAGCCGTCGCGGGGTGTTGGCTGTTCCACATGCAGCTCACCACCACCCCGGTCGACGTCGGCGTCGGGCCGGTGCCGGCGTCCGGTGTCGTCGCGGTCGCCCGCGACGGTGCCCACGTCCGGCTGACCGACGAGGCGCTGGACGCCATCGGGCGCAGCCGGGCCGTGATCGAGACGCTCGCGGACGACGAGGTGCCCCACTACGGGGTCTCGACCGGCTTCGGCGCGCTGGCCACCCGGCACATCCCGGTCGACAAGCGCGCCCAGCTGCAGCGCAGCCTGGTGCGCTCGCACGCCGCCGGGTCGGGGCCCGAGGTCGAGCGCGAGGTCGTGCGCGCGCTGATGCTGCTGCGCCTGTCGACGTTGGCAACCGGTCGAACCGGCGTGCGGCCGGTGGTGGCCACGACGTACGCCGCGCTGCTGAACGCCGGGATCACCCCGGTGGTGCACGAGTACGGCTCGCTCGGCTGCTCGGGCGACCTCGCGCCGCTCGCGCACTGCGCGCTCGCGCTGATGGGTGAGGGCTCGGTGCGGGACGCCGACGGTCGGCTGCACCCGACGCTGGAGGTGCTGCACGAGAACGGGATCGAGCCGATCACGCTCGCCGAGAAGGAGGGGCTGGCGCTGATCAACGGCACCGACGGCATGCTCGGCATGCTCGTGCTCGCGCTGCACGACCTGCGTCAGCTGATGACCGTCGCGGACGTCGCGGCGGCGATGAGCGTCGAGGGACTGCTCGGCACCGACGCGGTGTACGCGGCCGACCTGCAGGGCCTGCGGCCGCACCCGGGGCAGGCGGCCAGCGCGGCGAACCTGCGTGCCCTGCTGGCGGGCAGCCCGATCATGGCCAGCCACCGCGGACCGGAGTGCACCCGGGTGCAGGACGCCTACTCGCTGCGCTGCGCGCCACAGGTGCACGGCGCCGCCCGCGACACGATCGAGCACGCCGCCACCGTCGCCGAGCGCGAGCTGGCTGCCGCCGTCGACAACCCCGTCGTCACCGCGGACGGACGGGTCGAGAGCAACGGCAACTTCCACGGCGCGCCGGTCGGGTACGTGCTCGACTTCCTCGCGATCGCCGCCGCGGACGTCGCGTCGATGAGCGAGCGCCGCACCGACCGGCTGCTGGATGCCCACCGCAGCAACGGTCTGCCGCCGTTCCTCGCCGACGACCCGGGGGTCGACAGCGGGCACATGATCGCGCAGTACACCGCGGCGGCGGTCGTCAGCGAGCTCAAGCGGCTCGCCGTGCCGGCCAGCGTCGACTCGATCCCCAGCAGCGCGATGCAGGAGGACCACGTCTCGATGGGCTGGCACGCCGCGCGCAAGCTGCGCCGCAGCATCGACGGCCTGACCCGGGTGCTGGCGGTCGAGGTGCTGACCGCCGCCCGGGCGCTGGACCTGCGGGCTCCGCTCGCACCCGCGGCGCCGACGTCCGCCGTCGTGGCCGTGCTGCGCGAGGCGGGCGCCGGCGGCCCCGGCCCCGACCGGCACCTCGCCCCCGAGATCGAGGTGGCGGTGCGCGCGGTGGCCGGTGGCGCTGTCGGGGCGGCCGCCGAGCTGGCCGCCGGCCCCTTGACCTGACCGTGCTTGACCGCACCTTCGCCACAAGGTGCGCCGGAACGGCCCCTCAGGAGCCACCTTGTGGCGAAGGTGCGAGATGGAGGAGGAGAGCGAGATGGACGGAGCACGACCGGTGCGCGCCGCGCGCGGCACCACGCTGACCGCGCGCAGCTGGCAGACCGAGGCGCCGCTGCGGATGCTGGCCAACAACCTGGACCCCGAGGTGGCCGAGCGACCCGACGACCTGGTCGTGTACGGCGGCACCGGGCGGGCCGCGCGCGACTGGCGCAGCTACGACGCCATCGTGCGCACCCTCACGACCTTGGCGGACGACGAGACGCTGCTCGTGCAGTCCGGTCGACCGGTCGGGGTGATGCGCACCCACGAGTGGGCGCCGCGGGTGCTGATCGCCAACTCGAACCTCGTCGGGGACTGGGCGACCTGGCCGAAGTTCCGCGAGCTCGAGCGACAGGGCCTGACGATGTACGGCCAGATGACCGCCGGGTCGTGGATCTACATCGGCACCCAGGGCATCCTGCAGGGCACCTACGAGACGTTCGCCGCGGTCGCGGTCAAGCGCTTCGGCGGCACCCTCGCCGGCACCCTCACGGTCACCGGCGGCTGCGGGGGCATGGGCGGCGCCCAGCCGCTGGCCGTGACCATGAACGGCGGCGTGTGCCTGGTGGTCGACGTGGACGGCGGCCGGCTGGCTCGTCGCGTGCGCGACCGCTACCTCGACGAGGTCGCCGACGACCTGGACGACGCGGTGCGTCGCTGCGAGAGCGCCAAGCGGGAGCGGCGCGCGGTGTCGGTCGGGCTGATCGGCAACTGCGCCACGGTGCTGCCCGAGCTGCTGCGCCGCGGGGTCGAGGTCGACGTCGTCACCGACCAGACCAGCGCGCACGACCCGCTCTCGTACCTGCCCGAGGGCATCGACCCCGGCGACTGGCACGACCTCGCCGAGCGCAAGCCCGAGGAGTTCACCGACCGGGCGCGCGCGTCGATGGCCCGCCACGTCGAGGCCATGGTCGGGTTCATGGACGCCGGCGCCGAGGTGTTCGACTACGGCAACTCGATCCGCGACGAGGCGAGGCACGGCGGGTTCGGTCGCGCGTTCGCCTTCCCCGGGTTCGTCCCGGCGTACATCCGGCCGCTGTTCTGCGAGGGCAAGGGCCCGTTCCGGTGGGTCGCGCTGAGCGGCGACCCGGCCGACATCGCGGCCACCGACGCCAAGGTGCTCGAGCTGTTCCCCGACAACGACCACCTGCACCGCTGGGTCCACGCCGCTCAGGACCGGGTGGCGTTCCAGGGCCTGCCGGCCCGGATCTGCTGGCTGGGGCAGGGCGGGCGCGACAAGGCCGGCCTCGCCTTCAACGACATGGTGGCGAGCGGCGAGGTGTCGGCCCCGATCGTCATCGGGCGCGACCACCTCGACACCGGCAGCGTCGCCTCGCCCTACCGCGAGACCGAGGCGATGGCCGACGGGTCGGACGCCATCGCCGACTGGCCGCTGCTCAACGCGCTGGTCAACACAGCGTCCGGGGCGACCTGGGTGTCGATCCACCACGGCGGCGGCGTCGGCATCGGCCGCTCGATCCACGCCGGCCAGGTGTCGGTGGCTGACGGCACGCCGCTGGCCGCGGCCAAGCTGGCCCGGGTGCTGACCAACGACCCCGCGATGGGGGTGATCCGGCACGTCGACGCCGGGTACGACGTCGCCGACCGGACCGCGACGGCGCAGGGCGTGCGCATCCCGATGCGGGAGGGCTAGGTGACGTCGGCGACCTGGGCGCCCAGCGCCCGCACCACGTCGTCCGCCTGGGCCACGATGCCGACGCCGCTCGCCCCGGCGCCCAGCGAGATCTCGTGCCCGAGCGCGCTCGCATCCACCACGACCGGCCAGGTCCGGGTCGACCCGAACGGCGTGATGGTGCCGCGGGCGTACCCGGTGACGGCCAGCGCGGTGTCGGCGTCCGGCATCGACATCCGCTTCACGCCGAGCAGTGCGCGCAGCTTAGGCCATGAGATCTCGCGGTCACCGGGCAGCAGCACGAACAGGAAGTCGTCGTCGGCCCGGCGCACCACGATGCTCTTGAGCAGTGCGGACGCCTCGATCCCGCGTGCCGCCGCGGCCTCTGCGAGGCTGCTGACGTGGCCATGACGGACGACCCGGTAGGTGATGCCGCTCGCCTCGACGGCGGCCAGGGCGCGTTCCTCGCTCATCCCGCGAGCCTACGGTGACCACGTTCGACGCCCTGTGGCACGACATCGCCGACGTCGGTCGCGACGCCACCACGGGTGGCTACCACCGCTTCGCGTGGACCTCGGACGACGCGACCCTGCGCGAGTGGTTCGCCGCCCGCGCCCACGAGCGGGGCCTGGACGTCGTCACCGACCGGGCCGGCAACCTGTGGGCCTGGTGGGGTGACCCGGACGCCGACGGCCCGGGGCTCGTGGTCGGCAGCCACCTGGACTCGGTGCCGGGCGGGGGCGCGTACGACGGGCCGCTGGGCGTCATCTCGGCACTGGCCGCCCTCGACGCGTTGCAGGACAGCGGGTTCAGGCCCAGCACGCCGATCGGCGTCACGTGCTTCGCCGACGAGGAGGGCGCCCGGTTCGGCATCGCGTGCGCCGGCTCGCGGTTGCTCACCGGCGCCCTCGACCCCGACCACGCCCGGGGGCTGACCGACGCGGACGGCGTCTCGCTCGGTGAGGCGGCAGGGCACGCCGGGCTGGATGTCCAGCACCTCGGACCCGACCCCGAGGCGCTGCGCCGGGTCGGCCGGTTCGTCGAGCTGCACGTCGAGCAGGGCCGTTCGCTGGTGCACTCCGGCGACGCTGTGGGGGTGGGCAGCGCGATCTGGCCGCACGGGCGGTGGCGGGTCGACCTGGCCGGGCGCGGCGACCACGCCGGGACGACGGCCCTGATCGACCGAGCCGACCCGATGCTCGACCTGGCCCGGCTGATCACGGCGGTGCGCGCTGCGGCCGAGCGGCACGGCGCCGTCGCCACGGTCGGCAAGGTGCGGGTCGAGCCGGGCGGGGTGAACGCGATCCCCTCGCACGTCACGGCCTGGCTGGACGCGCGGGCGTCGAGCGAGCCCGCGGTGCGCTCGGTGCTCGCGGACCTCGCCGACTTCGCGGCGCACGAGGAGTCCTTCACCTCGCGCACCACCCTGGACGCCGATCTCACCGCCGACCTGGCCGGGCTGCTCACGGCACCGGTGCTCGAGACCGGCGCCGGCCACGACGCCGGCGTGCTCGCCCAGGCCGGTGTGCCGGCGTCCATGCTCTTCGTGCGCAACCCAACGGGCGTCTCGCACTCGCCGCACGAGTTCGCCGAGCGCGACGACTGCCTGGCCGGCGTCGCCGCGCTGGCCCGGGTGATCGAGCACCTCGCCGGCCCACAGCGGCGGCCAGAACCTCGCAACGGGGACCCGCGCGAGCACGGGCGCGAGGCTCGCACATGACGCCTGCCCGTCGGTGCGGGGGCCACCCGTGAGCACCTGGTGGTGCGAGCAGGCGTGGCTGGGCGACGCGCCGGTCGCGCGGGTGCGGGTCGAGGAGGCCGGCGGCCGGTTCACCGCGGTGCTGGCCGGCGCCGACCCGGTCGCCGGTGACACCCGCCTGGCGGGGCTGGTGCTGCCGGGGTTCGCCAACGCCCACTCGCACGCGTTCCACCGGGCGCTGCGCGGGCGCACCCACGACGAGGGCGGCACGTTCTGGACCTGGCGCGAACGGATGTACGCCGTCGCCGCGCGCCTGGACCCCGACACCTACCTGGCCCTGGCGCGCGCGACGTACGCCGAGATGGCCCTGGCCGGGGTCACCTGCGTCGGCGAGTTCCACTACCTGCACCACGGCCCGGGCGGCACGGCGTACGACGACCCGAACGCGATGGCCGAGGCGCTGCGCCAGGCGGCGCGCGAGGCGGGCATCCGGCTCACCCTGCTCGACGCGTGCTACCTCGCCGGGGGCCTCACGGGCGAGGGTCACACCCGGCCGAGCCCGGTGCAGCAGCGGTTCTCGGACGGCAGCTCGGCCGCGTGGCAGCGCCGGGTCGAGCGACTGGTGCCGGACGCCGGGATGCGGGTGGGTGCGGCGATCCACTCGGTGCGGGCCGTGCCGCGGCTCGAGCTGGCCGACGTCGCCGGCGCCCTGCCCTCCGCGCCGCTGCACGCCCACCTGAGCGAGCAGTGGGCCGAGAACGAGGCCGCGCTGGCGTTCTACGGCATGACCCCGACCGAGCTGCTCGCCGGTGCGGACGCCCTCGGCCCGCGGACGACGGTCGTGCACGCCACCGTGGGCGCGCACCTCGAGCTGCTGGGCAGCACCGGCACCGGGGTGTGCTTCTGCCCCACCACCGAGCGCGACCTCGCGGACGGGATCGGCCCGGCCCGGCTGCTCGCCGACCACGGGTCGCCGCTGTGCCTGGGCAGCGACCAGAACGCGGTGATCGACCTGCTCGAGGAGGCTCGGGCGCTCGAGATGCACGAGCGGCTGCACTTCCTGGAGCGTGGGCGGTTCACCCCTGCTGAGCTGGTGGGCGCCCTGACCGTCAACGGCCACGCGGCCCTGGGCTGGCCCGAGGCGGGCCGGATCGCCGTCGGTGCGCCGGCCGACCTCGTCGCCGTGCGCCTCGACAGCGTCCGCACCGCCGGGACGACTGCAGCGCAGGCGGTCTACGCGGCCACCGCCGCCGACGTGACCACGGTCGTGGCCGGTGGCCGCACCGTCGTGGACGACGGCAGGCACGTCCTCGGCGACGTCGCACGGATGCTGCGTGAGGCGATAGAACCGCTGTGGCGCAGCGGATGAGCGCCCTGCTGGTGACCGGGATCGGTGAGCTCGTCACTTGCGACCCCAGCGTGGGCGACGGTTCGCCCCTCGGCGTGCTGACCGACGCCGCCCTCGTCGTCGATGGCGGGCACGTCACCTGGGTGGGTCCCGCGCGCGCGGCGGCCGCGGCCGACGTCCGGGTCGACCTGGGCGGGCGGGCGGTCGTGCCGGGGTTCGTCGACTCGCACGCCCACCTGGTCTTCGCCGGCGACCGGTCGCGCGAGTTCGAGGCCCGGGCGGGCGGTGCGCGCTACGACGGCGGCGGGATCGCCGGCACCGTCGCCGCGACCCGTGCGGCGAGCGACGAGTGGCTGCTGGCGCGGCTGCGCGGCTTCGTCGCCGAGATGCGCGCCCAGGGCACCACGACCGTCGAGGTGAAGAGCGGGTACGGGCTCACCGTCGACGACGAGGCGCGCTCGCTGCGGATCGCCCGCGAGGTCACGCCCGAGACGACGTTCCTCGGCGCCCACGTGGTGCCGCAGGGCACGGACCGGCGCGCCTACGTCGACCTGGTGACCGGGCCGATGCTTGCGGCGTGCGCCCCGCACGCCCGCTGGGTCGACGTGTTCTGCGAGCCCGCGAGCCCGCACGCGTTCGACGCCGACGAGTCGCGCGAGGTGCTGCTCGCGGGGGCGGCTGCGGGCCTGGGCCTGCGGGTGCACGGCAACCAGCTCGCCGCCGGGCCGGGCGTGCGGCTGGCCGTCGAGCTGGGCGCTGCCAGTGTCGACCACTGCACGCACCTCACCGCCGCGGACGTCGATGCGCTCGCCGGTGGCAGCACCGTGGCCACGCTGCTGCCTGGCGTCGAGTTCTCGACCCGCTCGCCCTACCCGGACGGCGGCGCGCTGGTGGCCGCGGGCGTCACGGTGGCGCTGGCCACCGACTGCAACCCGGGCACCAGCTTCACCTCGTCGATGCCGTTCGTCATCGCGCTCGCCGTGCGCGAGATGGGCCTGACCCCGGCGCAGGCGCTGTGGGCCGCGACGGTGGGTGGCGCGAGAGCACTGCGCCGCACGGACGTCGGGCACCTGGCTGTTGGCGCCCGCGCTGACCTCGCGGTGCTGGACGCTTCGACGTACCGGCACCTGGCCTACCGGCCCGGCGTACCGCTCGCCCGCGCCCTCGAGCTGACGAGGGGCTAGCCGACCTCTTGCAGCTTGGCCGGCAGGTGGCCGGTGGACTTGCGGTAGTACTCCGCGGCCTTGCGGGCGGCGAGCATCCGGGCGACGCCGACGATGGCGCCGCTGACGACGGCGAACGCCACGGCCTCGGCCCAGGTGGTGTCGGGGTGCTCGGGGTTGGCCGGCGGGGCGTGGCCGGTGACGACCTTCCAGCCGGTCACGATGACCTTCTTCGCGGCGATGCCGGACAGCACCGCACCCCCGGTGCCCAGCAGCTTGAATGTCGTCGCGCTCATGGGGCCAGCGTGCCCTACAGCAGCCCGCCCAGCCACTGCAGCGCGGCGACGACCGGCCCCCCGAGCGCCGGTGCGGTCAGGCCGACCAGCCCGACGACCACCACCAGCGCGACCAGCCGCGCGAGCAGCGAGGGTCGTCCGGCCCGGGGCTGGCGCAGCATCCGCAGGAGCACCAGGGCAGTGTGTCAGCCGGGTGTACATTCGACCTCATACGACAGGGGAGCGCCGCGAGGCGCTGAGAGTGCGGGCGACCGCAGACCCTCGAACCTGATCCGGTTAGCACCGGTGTAGGGAGTCGGGACATCTCGACCACCCGTCGGCGGGCCTCGGCCTGCCGCCGCGGCGGTGCCCCTCCTGCGACCGTAGGAGGACCTGCATGAGCACCACCACGAGCCTGTTCCGCTGGCGCACCGTCGACCTGGTCACCGCGGCCATGCTCGGCGTCGCGTTCGGCGTCGTCTTCTGGGGCTGGGACCAGGCGTACAACGTCCTGAGCCCGGCGTTCGCCGCCGTCCCGCCGCTCGGCGGCCTGCTCGGTGGCCCGTGGCTGCTGGCCGGGGTCGTGGGCGCCCTCGTCGTCCGCCGCCCGGGCGCCGCCCTGCTCGCCGAGCTCGTCGGCGCGAACGTCGAGTACCTGCTGGGCAACCGCTGGGCGGCGTCGGTCTTCATCTCCGGTGTGCTCCAGGGGATCGGGGTCGAGATCGTCTTCGCCGTACTGCTCTGGCGCCGGTTCGGGCCAGTCGTCGCCGCAGCCGCCGCGGTGCTCGCCGCGCTGCTCGAGACCGCGTACGAGTACGGCGCGTACGACTACGCCACGACCTTCGGGGCCGGCGGCACCCTCGTCTACACGGCGACGTTCGCGCTCTCGGGCGCGCTCGTCGCCGGCCTCGGCGGGTGGCTGCTCGTGCGCGCGCTCGCCCGCACCGGTGCCCTGTCCGGGTTCCCCGCCGGCCGCGAGCGGGCCAGGGCGCAGGACGCGTCCCGCCGCGGGGACGCCGCCACCGCCCGGTGAGCCACCGTCCGGTGGGCGCAGCCGAGGTCGACGCGGCCCGGGTGGACGCCGCCCGGGTGGACGTCCGCGGCCTGACCTGGCGCCCGTACGGTCGGCCCGCCCCGGTGCTGCGCGACGTCGACCTGCGGCTCGAGCCCGGCGAGCACGTGCTGCTGGCCGGGCCGAGCGGCGCCGGCAAGTCGACCCTGCTGTCGGCGCTCGCCGGCCAGCTCTCGCCGGAGGACGGCGAGCTGACCGGCAGCGTCGACCTGCGGGGCCGGGTGGGCCTGCTGCTGCAGGACCCCAGCACGGCCGTCGTGGCCGAGCGCGCCGGCCGCGACACGGCGTTCGGCCCCGAGAACCTTGGTCTGACCCGCGACGAGATCTGGGCCCGGGTCGACGTCGCGCTGCGCGAGGCCGGGTTCCCGTACGACCACGACCGGCCGACGTCCGCGCTGTCCGGCGGGGAGGGCCAGCGGCTGGCCCTGGCCGGCGCCCTCGCGCTGCGGCCGGGGCTGATGCTGCTTGACGAGCCGACCGCGATGCTCGACGCGCCGACCGCCGCCCGGGTGCGCGCCGCCATCGTCGCAGCGGCCCGGGCCAGCGGCGCGACCCTGGTCGTCGTCGAGCACCAGATGGCGCCCTGGTGGCCGCACGTCGACCGCGTGGTGACGCTGTCGTCGGACGGCCGGGTGGTCGACGACGCCCCACCGCCGGCAGCGTCGCCGCACGGTGGCGCCCTGGGTGCCCCGCAGGGTGACCTCGTGGCGACGGTGCGCGGCGGTGGTGGGCGGGTGCTGGTGGCGGCGCGCGACGTGGTCGGCGCACCCTTGGGCTGGCGGCGCGGTCAGCCGGCCACCCGCGTCGGGCCGTTCGACGCGGACGTCGTCGCCGGTTCGGTCACGACGTTGCAGGGGTCGAGCGGCTCGGGCAAGTCGACCCTGCTGGCGCTGCTCGCCGGGCTCAGCGCGCCGCTCGCCGGGGACGTGGTCGCCGATGCCGGGTGGGCGCCCCGCGGACGCCGGCACCCGCACGCGTGGCGCTCGCGCGAGCTCGCCGCGCGGGTCGCGTGGTTGCCGCAGCTGCCTGAGCACGCCCTGGTCGCCACGTCGGTGCGGGACGAGGTGCTGGCCACCTCGCGCGCCCTCGGCCACGCCGCGGAGGACGCCGGACGACGAGCCGATCTGCTCATGGACGCCCTCGGGCTGCACCCGCTGGCAGACCAGGACCCGCACACGCTCTCGGGTGGTGAGCAGCGCCGGCTGGGGCTGGCCGCCGCGCTGGCGCACGCACCCCAGGTGCTGCTGCTCGACGAGCCGACGGTCGGTCAGGACCCGCTCACCTGGCGGGCCGTCGTCGACACCGTCCTCTCGGCGGTCGGTCACGGCACGGCCGCCGTCATCGCCAGTCACGACGCCGACCTGGTCGCCGCCGTGCGGCAGCAGTGAGGGTCACCGCGCGGCCCTGGCCCCCGGTGGCCGGGTGCTCGCCGTCCGCCCTGCTGCTGGCCTCGCTGCTGGCGGTCGCCGGGTCGACCCGCGTCGACAACCTGCGCGGCGGCCTGGCCGTGGTCGGGGCCGAGCTGGTGCTCGCACCCCTGGCGGTGCGTCGGTGGCCGGACGCGGTGCGTCGGGTCGTGCCGGGGGCCTTCGCGGCGACGTCGCTTGGCGCGTCGAGCTGGTGGATCGCGGGGCAGCCCCCACCCACGGCGCTGGTGGCGGGCTTGCGGATCCTGGCGCTGGTCGTGCCCGGCTCGCTGCTGGCGGCCTGGGGCGACCCGAGCCGGCTCGGGGACGAGCTGGCCCAGTGGTTGCGTCTGCCGGCGCGTCCGGTGGTCGCCGCAGTCGCGGCGATGCAGCAGCTGGACGCCCTGGGTGAGCAGTGGCGCACCCTCGACCGCGTCCGGCACGTGCGGGGCCTGGGCCCGAGCCGCTGGCCCTGGTCGCAGGCCCGGCACCTGGCGGCGCTGACCTTCGCACTGCTGGTGCAGACGCTGCGCCGCTCCGGGCGGCTGGCGGTGGCGATGGACGCGCGCGGCTTCGCCGACGCCCGCGCGCGCACCTGGGCGCAGCCACCGCGCTGGGCCACTCGCGACAGCGTGCTCGTCGTCGCCTCGGCCGTCGTCGCGTCCGTGCCGGTCTGGGCCGGTTGAGGTCAGACGGGTGAGTTCAGACCGGTGCGGACGCCGGGGTGCGCCTGGGTGGGCAGGGCCTGCAGGTGGGCCAGGACACCGCCGGTGTGGGGGGCCCGGGCCAGTGGGATGCGCAGCACGACGCTGGTGCCACCGGCCGGCACCTGCGTCAGGGTGACGGTGCCGGACCGCGCCTGCACCACCTGACGCACGATGTTCAGCCCCAGCCCCGAGTGCGAGGCGGTGGACGGCGTCCACGTGGTCTCGGCGTTGATGGCCTCGACCTGCTCGTCGCTCAGCCCGATCCCCGAGTCGCGCACCTCGATGGCCACCTGCCCGTCGACCCAGTGCGCGCGCAGGCTGATCAGGTCTCCAGAGCCGGTGTGCCGCAACGCGTTCTCGACGAGCGTGTCGAGCGCGGCGGACAGCCGCTCCTCGGAGGCGAGGACGCGCCCGACGTCCGAGACGACCGACCACTCCCGCGGCTGGACCGCGACCCAGCGCCGCGCCGTCCGGTGCAGCAGGGTGTCCAGGTCGACGGGTTCGGCGACGGGTTCCTCCTGCAGCCGGATCATCGTGATGAGGCGCTCGACGCTGCGGTTCAGGCGGGTCAGCTCGTCGCTGACGATGCTGACGTCGGCGGCCACCCGACGTCCGCTGGACTGGGTGGCGATCAGGTCGGTGTAGCCCCCGGTGATCGTCAGCGAGGTGCGCAGCTCGTGCGAGATGAGACGGGTCAGCATCTGCCGGTGGTCGGCCGCGACCATCTCGCGGGTCATCGCGTCGTTCAACCGCTGGGCCGACTGCTGACGCCGGCGGATGTGCCAGACCTGCAGCAGGGCCAGGGTGGCCATGAACGGCACCTCGGACAGCTCGACCCAGCGGAGCGCACCCTCGGCCACCGACCGACCGAGGGCGGCTGAGGACACCAGCAGCAGGGCGCTGATGCCGACGACGGCCAGCCCGGTCGGCCACACGGCCAGACCGTAGAGGAGGCAGAACGCGATGTAGATGAGGTGGAACGGGACGGTCTCCTGGCCGGGAGAACGCCACATCCACACCGACATCGCCACGGAGAAGACCACCCAGACCACGAACAGCGTCCGGGGGTGGGCCCCCCCGCGTTCAGGCCGGGAGGAAGCAGTAGCCGACATTGCGCACCGTCTCAATCTGCTCGCGGTTGCCCAGGCGCTGACGCAGCCTGGCGATGTTGACCTCCACCACGTTGCTGCCCGGGTCGAAGTCCAGGCCCCACACGTCGTGCAGCAGCTCCTCGCGGCGGCACACCTCACCGACTCTGGTCATCAGGTGGTTCAAGAGCGCGAACTCGCGGTCCGAGAGCGTGATCTCGCGCTCACCGTCGCGCGCCCGACGACGCTGGGTGTCGAGCACGAGCGAGCCGGCCGACAGGTACCGCGTCGAGGTGTCGCCGGCTCGCGGGCCGCGGGTGTCGACCGCGCGGGTGCCGATGTTGCGCCGCACCCGCGCGAGCAGCTCGGAGGTGGAGAAGGGCTTGGCGACCACGTCGACGGCACCCAGCTCGAGCGCCTTGATGCGCGTGCTGGTCTCCTGGACTGCCGACATGACGATCACCCGGGTGCCGGGGGCGCGCTCGTGCACCCGGGACAGCACCTGCAACCCGTTGACGTGCGGCATCACCAGGTCGAGCAGCACCAGGTCGGGACGGTCCGCCTCGATGACCTCCAGGGCCGGTCGACCGTCCGAGACCTCCGTCACGGCGTAGCCGGCAGAGGTCAGGGCCCGCACCAGGAGCGTGCGGATCCGGTCGTCGTCGTCCACCACCAGGACTGATGACATGCTCGGCCTCCCTTCAGCGGCCAGGATGACCCCGACCCGGCTGGCGTGCATAGGAATTGCGGCAGCCGCCACCCCCAGATGCCTCGATGGGGGGCAAATGGGTGTCGCAGATGACAGTCGCGTGACAAGGCACTGTCACGGGCATGACAGCGGCTTGACGGCGATGCGCCCTGTTGAGCGGGCTGCCGGCCCGCCGCGGGCGCCTCCTGTCAACGGGATGACGGCGTGTTGACGAATCTGTCACGTCGGGTGCAGACGCTGTACCCGGACGCTTTCCTGACGGTGTCCGAGCGTCCGTCCTCGGCGCCGCGACCAGCGCCGCCACCTCGACCCCGCGGAGTGGATCACGTGCACCGAGCACCGCGTCGACGAGGGCCAGGCCTGCCCCTGACCACCATCGTGCTGGCGCTGCTCAGCGTGTCCACGGTGCGCGCGCCCTCGACGCCGGACCCGCTCGCGCCCGGGTGGCCACCGGGGTTCGTCCGCTGGCGGGACTCGTGGGCGCGGGACGGGGTCGAGCTGGCCGCCGGGCGCGTCGACCCGCCGCCGGCGTCCACGACGCTGGTCGACCAGACCCCGCTGCCGCCTGCGCCCCTCACGCCGACCCCGGGTGGGGGTGTCCCGCACTCGGCGGGCACCGCGCTCGACCTGCCGTCGGTGCCGGCGGCGCTGATCGCGGCCTACCGGGCCGCGGTGGCCGGCTCACCCGCGGGTTGTCACCTGCCGGTGAGCCTGCTGGCCGCCATCGGCCAGGTCGAGTCGGGGTCCCTGGCGGGCCGGTCGATCGACGCGCACCACCGCGCGGTGCCGGGAGTGTTCGGGCCGGTGCTGTCCGGCGGCGGGTACGCGGCGATCCACGACTCCGACGGCGGCGCGCTGGACGGCGACCCCCGCTGGGACCGCGCGGTCGGGCCGATGCAGTTCATCCCCGGCACCTGGCGCGCGTTCGGCCGCGACGGGGACGGTGACGGAGTCAGCGACCCGCAGAACGTCTACGACGCGGCGGCGTCGGCTGCGGCGTACCTGTGCCTCGGCGGCCGCGACCTGCGCGCCGCCGCCGACCTGCAGTCGGCCGTCCTGTCGTACAACCACTCGACGGCGTACGTCGACCTGGTGCTGAGCTGGCAGCTGCGGATGGCCGGTGGCGTCGCCGAGCGCCCGGGCGCCGGGCCGTCGACCGACCCGGCGGCTCCGCTCCCGAGCACGCCCATCCTGCCGATGGTGGTGGCGGCGGCTGCGGTGCCGCCCCAGCTCGTCCTGGTCGTCCCCGTTCCGGTTGGTACCGCGCCCGGCCCGACCGTCGTCCCGCCGCCTCCCGCGCCGCGCCCGGCACCCGCGCCCGCGCCTGTTCTGCGACCGGCCGAACCCGTGCCCGTGACGGCACCCGGTGCGGCCACCGGACCCGTCGCGGCCGCGGTCGACCCGCCGGCTGATCCCGCGATGATGCCCGTGATGACGCCGATCGCGGTGACCCTGCCACCGGATCCGCCGACGGTGGTGACCCCCACGCCGGATCCGCCGGCGGCGGTGACCCCCACCCTCAACCCCGATCCGCCGGTGGTGACCGCCACCCCGACCCCGGAGGCGACGGTCGTCGTGACCCCGACGCCGGATCCCACGCCGACGGCCGTCGTGACGCCCACGCTGACGCCCACGGTCGTCGTGACGCCGACCCCGGACCCGACGGTCCTCGTGACCCCCACCCCGACCCCGAACCCGACGGTCGTGGTGACGCCGACCCCGGACCCGACCGTCGTCGTGACCGCGACGCCTGACCCCGCGGCCGTGGTGACCTCGACGCCGGGCCTGCCCGCCGTCGTGGCCGCGACGTCGGACCCGCCCGCCGTCGTGACCCCGACGTCGACAGCGTGCCCTGCGGGCGCGTCACCCGGCGTCCCCCCCAGCTCGCAGCCGGTTCCCCCTGAGCCGGCTGTCGAGGCCGTCGGCTGCGTCCCCGCGCAGCCCCCGGCAACGCCGTCCCTCCCGGTCGACCCCCCGTCGCCGGGAGGGACGGTCACCCCGCCCGTCGTGGTCGCCACCGACCCGAAGCCGACCGGCTAGGTCAGGTCTCGATCAACCGGATGGCGAGCGTCGGGCACGACCGCACCACCTGACGGGCCAGCGGCAGCAGCGACTCGGGCACCGACGGCGCCACGACCGGGTATCCCCACTCGTCGACGTGCACGACCTCGGGCAGCAGCTCGGCGCACAGCCCGTGGGCGTCGCAGCTGGGCCAGTCGACCCGCAGGCGCGCGCTCACGCGTGCACCCGGGTGGCGACCCGGCCCAGCGAGCACCAGCCCTGCTCGTGGGCGGACAGCTCGACGGGGAAGCGCAGCAGCAGGGTCTGCACCAGCTGGGCCGTCCCGTCCGGGTGGGCGCACGCGCCGCGGCCGACCACCAGCCCGACCAGCTCGCCGACGCGGGCGACGTCGCCGGTGCCGGTGACCAGCGCGCCGACCTCGTGGGCCAGGGCCGGCAGCCCGTTGCGGCAGGGCCCGCACCGGCCCGCGCTCTGCCCCGCCAGGTACCCGACGATCTCGGCGGTGCGCAGCAGCGGGCACCCGTCGTGCGCCAGGGGCAGCACGACCCCGGCGCCGAGCCGCGCCCCGACGTCGGTCATGGCTGCGCGGCTGATGGTGAGCCCCGCGACGTCCTGAGGTCCCACCCAGGTGCCGTGGTAGCCCCCGACCAGCACCGGCCGACCCAGCGCCTCGTCGGGCAGGACGTCGACCAGCGGCGTCCCGAACGCCACCTCGAGCACGGTCGGGTGCGGTCCGTCGCCGTCCAGGGTTAGCAGGGTCGTGCCCCGTTCGTCGCCCCGACCGACCCGGCCGTACGCGGCGGGGCCGAGCCGGGCCAGTGCGGCCACGTGGGCGAAGGTCTCGGCGTTCGACAGCAGGGTCGGGCGACCGCGGTGACCGGCGACCGCCTCGGGCTGCCACGCCGTGACGGGCCGGTTCGCGCGCCCGCCGAGCAGCTCGATCACCGCGCGGGCCTGCCCCGCGACGAACGCGTCGTCCGCCCGGTGCACCCGCCACCGCACCCCCTCGCCGGACCGTCGCCGCTCCTGGATGGCCGACCGGAGCAGCGCCTCGACGCCGGGCCGCTCGCCCGGGACGACGACGTGCACCTCGGTCGTGCGCAGCGCGCCGGCGGTGACGGCGGCGCCATCCAGCACCAGGTGCGGCGCCAAGGCGAGCAGGGCGGCGTCCTTGTGGCTAGCTGGCTCGCCCTCGCTGGCGTTCACGACCACGAGCGCCCGGCGGCGGGCGGCGGCGGTGAGCTTGGTGGCGAACGGGAACGCCGCGCCACCACGGCCGCGCAGGTCGACCGAGACGCACCAGTCGGCGAGAGTGGCCAGGTCCGGGTGCTGCAGTGAGCCCAGACGGCGGCGGTGCGCAGACAGCGAGGGGTCGGTGCCGACGTCCGCCAGCAGCACATCGCCCTGGCGGACCTCGACGCCGTCCACGCTCGCGACCTGCTCCGTCGTGTCGTCGACCCCGGCCCGCAGCGTGGTCATCGGACCACCTGCGGCCGGCCCAGGACGATGAGCCGCGACGCTGCGGCCACCAGCACCATCGCGACCGAGGTGACCGTCACCGTCAGGCTCCACGGCTCGATGGCGTCGGTACCCATCCCGAGGCCGTGGGCGACCCCCAGGAGGAACACCGGGTAGGCAGCCAGGTGCACCCACCGCCACGCGCCGTGGCTCAGTCGACGACGCAGCAGGCTGGTGAGGATCACGGCGAGCATCAGGTCGAACGACACAGTGCCGAACGACCCCCACAGCGGTCGCTCGGACCGCCACAGAGGCACGAACGACTGCCACCAGCGGATGTCGACGTAGTCGTCGGCGACCACCGTGACGACGTGCACGAGCGCGAGCATCAGCCCGAGCAGGGCCAGGTTTCGGTGCAGGCCCTGAGTGAGGAACCGGGGCCACCAGCGGCCAGCGACTCTCCCGGTCGACAGCACGCCGAGCGTGAGGGAGAGCGCGAGGACGACCACGAGCACCACGCCCGACCCGCGGATGACGAACCACGCCAAGGGACTGCTCATCAGCTGCTCCTGTCCTGGTGCAACGGTTCTGGCCAGGCCTGGGTGTAGCTAACGACTCCGTCGTGTCTGACCAGTCGGGCGCTCACCTGGTGCCGGTCCAGCCAGCGCCGACCCTGCTCACCGAGCACGAGAGCGGCGGTGGTCGCCGTGTTCGCGGCCACGCAGCTGCCGCCCACGGCACTGACCATGCGCCAGGGGCCGTCGGCCGACTCCCCGGTCCGGGGGTCCAGCAGGTGGTGCCGCTCGGCGCCGCCGCGCCACCACCGTCGCCACCTGGTGCCGGAGGTCGCGAGCCCGCCCGACGCGATCAGCACCACCTCGGCGTCCGCGAGGTCGGCGGGGTCCTCACCGACGGCCACCGGCCACGACAGGGCCGTGCCGTCGGGGCCGTCCACCCGTACGTCCCCGCCGAGGCTGACCAGGACGCCGGCGCCGGTCAGCTCGACGACGACGCGAGCCACCAGGTCGGCAGCCCACGCCTTGCCCGTCGCGCCGAGGTCCAAGGCGCACCCCTCGGGCACCCGCACGGCGTCCTTCGTCACCGCGACCTCCCTCCACGCGCCGAGGCGCCGGGGCGTGGGGGTCGCGGTCGGGCTGAGGTCGGCCGTGGGCAGCAGGGCGAGGTCACGGTCGTAGCCCGCGGCTGCCAGCACCGCCCCGAGCGTGGGGTCGACCAACCCGTCCGTCTCGGCAGCGGCCTCCAGCGCCACGCCCACGGCGGCGGCCAGCCACGGGTCGACCCGGGCCCACCGACCCGCTGCGGCGTTCGCCCGCACCAGGTCCGAGGCGGGTCGAAAACGGCTGCAGGTGCGGTCGACGCGCTCGAGCACCTCACGAGCCGCGCGCTCGGCGTCCGGCAGCAGTGCGGGGTCGTCGGTCGCCAGGTGGACGTAGGTCCCGAGGGCGCGCCAGGTGCTCGTCGCCGGCGCGGGTGCCACGGTCACGGCGCGGACGGCGTCGAGGGTGCGGGCGGCGGTGCGGGGGCCTGCGCGACCGGCGCCGGTGCGGGTGCGGGTGCCGGTGCCGGTGCCGGTGCGGCAGGGGCGCTGCTCCGCCGAGCGCGGGTGGTCGGCGTGCGGGTGGTCGGCGTGCGGGTGGTCGGTTTGCGGGTGGTCGGTTTGCGGGTGGTTCGGGTGCGAGTGGCGCTGGTGGTGCGCGCCCGTGTCGTGCTGCGGGCCCTGGATCGGACCGGTCGGCCCACCCGCGCGACTCCGGGGCGGCTGACGGACGCCAGGGCGCGCGCCGCGGCCACCGCGGTGACCGACGTCGCGACCGGCGCGGGCGTGGCGTCGGCCTGTTGCCCACCGTCGTCGACCGCGGGGTCGACCACGGTGGCCACGACCGTGTGCGTCGGCATCGGCTCCGGCTCGGCGACGGGCGTGGGGACGTCGGCGGCCAGGGCCCGGTCGTGGTCACGGCGGGCGGTCTGCCGCGCCGCCAGACCCGTGGCGAGCCCCGTGCCGGTCACGGTCGCTGCCGTCATCGCCGCGGTCAGCAGGGACAGCAGCGACAGCGAGCGGTCGCGGGTGGTGCGGTCGTGCCTCATCGGTGGGTCCTCGCGTCGGGTCCGTCCACGATGCCCGCCGGGACCCCCGCGGAGCCTCAGGTCCGCGTTAAGGGCAGGTCAGGATCAGGCGCCGATCCGGCCCCGACGCCGGGGCTTGAGGTGGACTTGAGGTGCGCTGGGGGCGGGCATGAGGCGTCGCGGGTGAGCATCCGTCTCAGCAACCCGCCGCCGTCTGCCACCTGGAGCCCCGTCGTGCCGATCAGAGCCAGCATCGCCACCGCCGCCGGACTCGCCGCGGGGTTGGTGGCCGCCGGCGCCGCGTACGGTGCCGCTGCCTCGGCACCCGCAGCGGCACCCGCCGCACCGGCCGCCGCCGCCGTGACCGCGCCCTGCGCGGCGCCCGCCCGACTGCAGGGCGGCGAGTGCGTCGTCGTCGTGGTGCGGCACCGAGCCGCTCCGGTCGCCCCGGTCCCGACCTCCACCTCGGGTGCCGGACGGGACGACCTGACCACCGAGCTGGTGCGCCTGCAACCCGCCGAGCCGGCAGAGCCGAGTGAGCCGGCCGCGACCGCGCGGACGCGCCGCTCGACGGTGACGCCCCGACCGACCCGAGCGCCGCAGGTCCCGGAGGTCGAGCGCGGTGCGGCCGCCGAGGCCATCGATCCCACCGAGCGGGCCTCAGCGCGCGAGACGGAGGCGCCCGAGCCGACTCAGGCGCCCGAGACGCAGGCGCCCGAGACGACCGAGGTACCCGAGACGGAGGCGCCCGAGCCGACCGAGGCGCCCGAGCCCGGGGGGCGATGACCCCGGCAACGACGGTCACGGATCTCGTCCGCCCGCAGGACGTCCGTCGTCAGGGCGTCGCGGCCGCGAACGTCACCAGGGCGACGACGCCCGGGCGTCCGGACGTCGTCAGGTGCAGCTCACCGCCCGCGGCGAGCGCCGCCCGGCGCACGATGTCCAGACCCAGCCCGCTCGATCCGGACCCGCTGCGTCCCCGTGCGGTGAGCCTGGCGTCGGCGAGGCCCGGCCCCTCGTCGGCGACCTCGAGCAGCACCCGGCCGGCGCCGTCCCTGCGCAGGGCCACGAGCAGCCCGGTGCCCTCGGGCGTGTGCGAGAAGACGTTGTCCACGAGCACGTCCACGACGTCGACCAGGTCGCTGGGGTGGATGCGCGCCGGCATCGGGGACGTCGGCACGACCACCTCCAGCGCCCGCCCCTGGTCCTCGGCCAGCGCCGACCAGAACGCGGCCCGGTCGCGCACCACCTCGGCCGCGTCGCAGCGGCGTCCGACCGAGGCGTGCACCGGGCGGCGCGCGTCCTTGACGACGGCGTCGACGGTGCGGGCGAGGTGGTCGACGTGATCGCGCAGCCGCTCGGCGACATCGGTCTGCTCGACGGCCTCGACGTCCAGGCGCAGCGCGGTGACGGGTGTCCGCAGCCGATGCGAGAGGTCGGCGACGGCCTCACGCTCGGCGACGAGCACCTCACCGATCCGTTGAGCCAGGCGGTTCAGCGCGTTCGCCAGCTCGACCACCTCAGGGGTGCCGTCGGGTTTGGCGCGCGCGCTCAGGTCGCCGGCCCGCAGCCGGTGGGCCACCTTGGCGAGCGCGTCCAGGGGCGCGCTGATCCGGCGGCCGAGCAGGTCGGCCGCCACCAGCGCCAGGATCATCAGCACCCCGCCGAGGGCCAGGATCGTGGCCCACGCACCGGTGACGCCCTGGCGCAGCGACGGGGCGTCGATCGCGGTGCGCACCACCGCCGTGCCCCGCTCGGTGACGACCGGCACGAACACCTGGGCACCCCGGCCGTCCACGACGGTGAAGGCGGCGCCAGCGCGGGCGCGGGTGACCAGCGAGGGGTCGGCGGGAGCGGACGAGCCGACCACCGTCCCGTCGGGCAGCAGCACGCTGGTGCGCCGGGTCGAGCGGCTCAGCACCAGGTGCACGAGGTCGGTGAGCTGGGCCGTGTCGGGCACCCCCGCCACCACGACGGCGATGCTGCGCGCCTCCTCGCTCGCGCCGGCGACGGCCCGGTCGTGCGCCAGGGTGCGCACCAGCAGGCCGAGCGGGATCACGAACACCAGGATGACCGCCGAGGTCGTGGCCAGCACCAGCCACGAGATCCGGCGACGCATCAGGCCGGCCCGACCCCGGGCGTCGGCGCCCCGGGGTCGAGCAGGCGCACCCCGACCCCGCGCACGCTGTGCAGATAGCGCGGCTCGGCTGCGGTCTCGCCGAGCTTGCGGCGCAGCCACGACAGGTGGACGTCGACGGTGCGGTCGCCCCCGCCGTACGCCTGCCGCCAGACCTCGGCGAGCAGCTCGCGCTTTGTGACGACCTCACCGCAGCGTTGCGCCAGCACCAGCAGCAGGTCGAACTCCTTGCGGGACAACGTGATCGGCTGGTCGGCGAGGGTCGCGGTGCGGGTCCGTGCGTCGATGGCGAGCTCGCCCACGACGACCGGGCCCTCGCTGCGCGGCGTGCTGCTGCGCCGCAGCACCGCGCGCAGGCGGGCCTCGACCTGGTCGACGACGAACGGCTTGACCACGTAGTCGTCGGCCCCGGCGTCCAGCACCTGCACGATCACGGCGTCCTCGTCGCGCGCCGTCACCACCACGACCGGCACGTCGCTGACCGCGCGCAGCATGGCGAGCACCTGCAGGCCCGGGACGTCGGGCAGCCCGAGGTCGAGCAGCACGGCGTCCGGGGCGTCGTCGACGGCCATCTGCAGGCCGGCCATGCCGGTCGCGGCACTGGTCACGACATGGCCCCGCTCGCGCAGCACCCGCGTGACCGCCGAGCGGATGGCCGCGTCGTCCTCGATGACCAGGACGCTCGACACGCTCGCACGGTACGCCGGGCACCCTGCGGCACAGCGGGTTCGGGCCGCAGATGTCACGCCGTTGACATCTGCCGGCCGGGGTGCGGCGCGACGCGGGCGGTGGCGCAGTGATGCCCGTGAGCCAGGCCGTGATGAGCCGACGAGCCCGGGTCGTGGTGCTGGCGGTGGCCGTGTGGCTGGTCGCGGTGACCGGGACGACGACGCTGGCCTGGCTCGTCATCGACCGCGCGGGGCGCTCGATCGGGTCGACACCGACGGCTGTGGCCACCGGCCTGCGCGCACCGGTCCCGGCCCGTCCGTCGACCGCGGCACCGTCCGCAGGACGCTCCGCCCCACGGTCTGACGCCGCGACGTCTGCGGGCCACGAGCCCGCGAGAACTCCCGCTGCGACGTCCAGGTCAGCGACGGCGTCCACGCCCGGGCCGAGGCCGACCGGCTCGGAGCCGGTGGTGCCGGTGGTGCCGGTGATGCCGGCGCCGGGCAGCACCTCACCGACCCGGCGCCCGACCACCCGCCCGACCGGCGAGCCGACGACTCGCACGCCCGCGCCCACCGCGGCGACCGCCGTCCAGCGCGCGGTGCACGTGCAGGGTGGTGAGGCGGCGGTGCGGTGCACAGGTGCCACGATCGCGTTGCGCTGGGCCCAACCGGACGACGGGTGGGCCGTCGAGACGGGGGCGAGCGGGCCGACCGAGGTCGAGGTGGTCTTCCGCAGCAGCGCGGACGGCGCCGAGCGCGAGACCCAGGTGCACGCGGTCTGTCAGCGGGGGGCGCCGGTGCTCGAGGTGGAGACCCGCGGCTCGTCCGAGGGCTGAGCGGTCGGCAGCGGGCGACGTCCTGCCGCTGCTCGCGCTCCCGCAGCGACCACGAGGGCCGCCACACCGAGCAGCAGGCCGGCCACCACGCCGTCCACCCAGTAGTGGTTGCCCGTCACGACGACCACCAGCGACATCACGACCGCGTGCACCATGCCCACCCAGCGCCAGCGGCTGCCACCCAGCAGGGCCACGGTGACCCCGGCGAGCAGCGCCCACCCGACGTGGATCGACGGCATCGCGGCGAGCTGGCTGATCGCCCCGGGGTCGGCGGGGCCGTAGACGGACTGGCCGTAACGGACGGCGGTGTCGACGACCAGCTGCCCCGGCAGCAGCCGCGGGGGAGCGACGGAGACCAGCTGCAGGGCGCTCGCGGCGGTGGTGAACACGACGATCACCGCGCACAGCCGCAGGTAGGCCGACCGGTGCCGCCACCAGACCCACGCGAGCAGCGCGATCAGGACGTTGACGTGCCCGTAGACGTAGTAGGTGTTGGCCGCCTGGGTGAGCAGCGGGTGCGGCAGCACCAGGTCCTGCACGGTGCCCTCGCCCAGCACGTGCAGTCGCCGCTCCAGCTGCCACAGCGCCAGACCGCGCTCCTGCGCCCCCTCGACCGTGCCGGCAGCGTGCTCACCGACCAGTCCCCACAGGCCGTACAGGCCGACCAGCAGACCGGCCTGGACGAAGGCGGGTGCGAGCGCGCACCAGCGGCCGCCGCGCACGAGCAGCCGAACCACCAGGCCGACCATCACGAACACCGCAGCCAGCTGAAGGCTCACCTGCCAGTGCAGCTGCAGGTGCGGCATCGGCGGGTCCTCCGGAGGCGGGTCGGGCTCCCATCATCGGCCATCGACACCCCCCCGCGGGTGCGTCCACGACACGTGGCGCGATCTCGCGGTCACCTGAGCGAAACACGCCTCGGGCAGCCTGGCCGCTCCGGACACCAGCAGCGAGAGGACTCCCATGACGCTGACGGCCATCCCCCCGACCCGCCTGGGCACACCGCTGGGCGCCGACGCCCGCACCGCCATGGCCCTGGCACGTCGACCGTGGACGCTGCGCTGCGGCGGGGTCCGCGTCCGGGTGCGGGGCGCCGTACCGGCCGACCTCGCCCGGGTCGCCGTGTTCCACGGCCGGTGCTCGGGCGACACGCTGCTGCAGCGCTACCTGGTGGGCGGCCGGCCACCCTCGCTCACCACGGTGACCGCGATGCTCGCCGAGCCCCTCGTGCTGGTCGCCCAGGCGCCCGGCGGAGCGGTGGTCGCGATGGCCAGCGCGCTCAGCTCGACGATGCGCCCGGGCAGCCCGCCCGTGGGGGCGCGCGCCCTGGCGTTCGGGCTGGTCGTCGAGGACCGGTGGCAGCGCCGAGGGCTGGGCCGGGCGCTCGCGGCCCATATCGGGGCGGCCGCCCACCTGACGGGCGTGCGCGACCTGGTGGCCGACGTCGCCGCGCCGACCGTCCCGCTGCGCCGGGTGCTGGACGGCGTGGGCCCCACCCACAGCTCGCGCACCGACCTCGGCCTGCGCCTGCACACCCGGCTGGACGCCGGGTCGCTGTCCGGGCTGGGGTCGCTGCGTGACCTCCTGGCCAGCTGAACCGCAAGGTTGAGCCAACCCGACTCAACCCTGGCCGCCTCGACTTGACACCCTCGCGCTGGCTGCGCAGACTTGAGCCCAACAGACTCAAGTGGGGGCCCGACCAGGGCCGCCGGTGATGACGAGGAGCACCAGATGGCACGAGCGGTCGGTATCGACCTGGGCACGACGAACTCC
>JBKJTJ010000060.1:0-12325 GCA_046590855.1 Actinomycetota bacterium | reverse complement strand
GATGTACTCGGTCCAGTCGACGACGGCCGTGTCGAACCCGAACGGCTCGAGGTCGGCGGGGTCGAGGGCCCGGTGCAGCGCGAGGGTGTGGTCGTCGACGAACTGCAGCTCGACCTGCGTGTACGAGCGGTACAGCTCGAGGTAGCGGCGCAGCGAGTCCAGCCGGGTCTTGGTGCGGTCGAGGTCGCGCGAGAACTGGCGCACCTTCTCGCTGCGCGGGGCCAGGCCGAGGGCACGGTCGGCCAGGCGGTGGGCCGTCTCGCCTTGCGCGAGAACGCGTTCGACCCGTTGCGATCCCGGGAACCGCCAGGTGGGGAGCGCCACTGCGCCGCGCTCGCCGAGGTCGAACGGGCGCTTCTCGAAGTGCTCGCGGACGAGCTCGTACAGTCGGCGGAAGCTCAGCGGGTTGCGCGCGCCGGACGACACGTGGAAGTACTGCGGCACACCGGGTTCGGGGTCTGTGGCGCACACGGCGATGAGCGCGTTGACGACGTGGTCGACCGGCACGATGTCGACGACGGAGTCCGGTGCGGCGGGGAACTCGGGGAACTCGCCCCGGCCGTACGCCAGGATGATCGGCTCGGCCATCTTGAAGCCCTCGATCCACCCCGGGTGGGGTGAGACGAGGGCCGACTCGATGATGCTGGGCCGCACGATGCTGACTGGCAGCGCCGGTGCGCCCGGCTGGTCGCGCGAGCGGCCGGACGTGAGCTCCTCGACGACGCGCTCGCCCATCGCCTTGGTGAACGTGTAGGCATCGGTCCAGCCCAGCGACCGGGCCCGCTCGCCGCCCGCGGCGACCTGGTGGTCCTTGACCCACTCGCGGCGGCGGCGCTCGCCGTCCTGGGCGACCGTGATCGGCCCGGCGCGGCCGTGCTCGCGCTCGGCCTCCTTCGACAGGCGCGAGAGCAGCGCGGGCTCGCGCGAGTCGTCCTCGACCCGGGCGGCCATCCGACGTCCGGCGTCGCGCTCGACCCGCCAGTCGACGTCGTGGTCGACCGAGCGCTCGGGCACGGCGCCGCGGCGGCGGCCGCCGACGTACGCGGTCGAGACGTGGACGTAGTGGATCGGCCGGCCGCGGGCGACCGAGGCCTCGACGACCCGGGTCAGCAGCGCGTGCGTGCCGTCGACGTTGGCGGCGAAGGCGTCCTGGATCGGGGGGTCGAACGAGACGTCGCCGGCGCAGTGCACGACGACGTCCAGGTCGGTCGGCAGCTGAGGCACGGAGGCCAGGTCGCCCTCGATGACCTCGACGGTGGCGAGCAGCGGGTCCAGGCCGCCGGCGCGCTCACGGGCCGCCGCGAAGGTGGGCTTGCGCAGCAGGCCCGCGACCCGGTCGGCGACGGGCTGGCCGGACTTGGGCCGCACCAGCACCACGGGCACCAGTCCCGGGAGGTCGGTCAGCATCCGCTGCAGCAGCGCCTCGCCGACAAAGCCAGTGACCCCGGTGAGCAGGACGCGTCGGCCGTCGAGGCGCTCGAGCAGCCGCACCTGACACCCTCGTTCCGCTCGTCCGATGGCCTGACCGAGCGGTCCGACGCCCCGCATCCTCCCACTTCGGTGACCGCACCCGGTCGAACGGGTGCACGGGCTCACAGCGAACGCACAGCCTCGGACCATCCACAGCGCAGGAGCCGGCGCCACGATGGTCCGCATGACCCCGACCCTGCCGGCGGCCGACGCGACGGCGCGGGCCGCCCGGCGGATGCGCCGGCCCGCGGCTCCGCGCTGGTGGCGCGACCTGTCGGGGCTGCTCGCCTGGGCGAGCGTGCTCGTCGTCGTCGCCCTGTGGGTGGCCGGGGGTGGCGTCCAGGGGCTGACCGGCTGGGCGGGCTGGCTGACCGGGCTCGGCCGGCTGCTCGGCCTGGTCGCCAGCGACCTGATCCTGCTGCAGGTGCTGCTCATGGCCCGGCTGCCGTTCGTCGAGCGCAGCTACGGCCAGGACGAGCTCGCCCGGCGGCACCGCTGGGTCGGCTTCGCGTCGTTCACCCTGATGCTCGCCCACATCGTGCTGATCCTCACCGGCTACGCCCTGACCGACCGCCGCAGCGTGCTGGCCGAGACGTGGTCGGTGGTGTGGACCTACCCGGGCATGCTCCTCGCGGTCGCCGGCACCGCGGCCCTGGTCCTCGTCGTGGTGACGTCGGTCCGGGCTGCGCGCCGGCGCCTGCGCTACGAGTCGTGGCACCTGCTGCACCTGTACGCGTACATCGGTGCCGGACTCGCCCTGCCGCACCAGATCTGGACGGGCGCCGACTTCCTCTCGACGCCGTGGGCGCGGGCCTACTGGTGGTCGCTGTACGCCGCCGCCCTGGGCGCCGTGCTCGTCTACCGCGTCGGGCTGCCCCTCTACCGCTCGGTGCGGCACCGGCTGGTCGTCGACCGGGTCGTGGTCGAGGCGCCGGGTGTGGTGTCGGTGCACATCCGCGGCCGCGACCTGCACCGGATGCCGGTCAGCGCAGGCCAGTTCTTCTCCTGGCGCTTCCTGGCCGGCCCGGGGTGGACCAGGGCCCACCCGTTCTCCCTGTCGGCGGCGCCGACGTCGGACCGGCTGCGCATCACCGTGAAGGACCTCGGCGACGAGAGCGGCTCGCTGGCCGCGCTGCGGCCCGGCACGCGGGTGCTCGTCGAGGGACCCTACGGCCGGCTGGTGCCGGCCGTCCGCACCCGGCGCAAGGTCCTGCTGATGGCCAGCGGCATCGGCGTCACGCCGCTGCGCGCGCTGCTGGAGGAGCTGGAGTACCGCCCGGGCGAGGCCACCTTGATGTACCGCGCCCGCACCGAGGCCGACCTGGTGCTGCGGGCCGAGCTCACCGAGCTCGCGACCCGACGCGGCGCGCGGGTGATCTGGCTGCCCGGCAGCCGGGTGCCCGGCCGCATGTCGTGGCTGCCCTCGACAGCGGCGCACCTGTCCGACCCCGACGGCCTGCGCTGGCTGGTGCCGGACGTCGCCGAGCACGACGTCTACCTGTGCGGAGCGGACGGCTGGATGACGGCCGCCCGCGCTGCCGCCCTCGACGCGGGGGTCCCCGCGAAGAGCATCCACCTGGAGAGGTTCAGCTGGTGAGACGCATCGTCACGGCCTTCGCCACCACGGTCACCGCGATCGTGCTGCTGTTCAGCTACCACACCTCGACCGGGGGCAGCGGGGCCACGAGCGCGACCGTCGTCCGGCCGGTCACCCCGGCGGCGGCCGCGGGGGCCACCACGTCGAGTGCGGCGACGACGTACACGGGTGATGTGGCGCAGACCCGCTGGGGACCGGTGCAGGTCGCCATCACGGTGGCGGGCGGAAAGATCACGGCCGCCGACGCCGTCCAGGTGCCGACCGGCAACCAGCGCGACGACGAGATCAACGCCGTCGCCGTCCCGATCCTGGACCAGGAGGTCGTCTCGGCGCAGAGCGCGCAGATCGACACGGTGTCGGGAGCGACCGTCACCAGCGACGGCTACCTGGCCTCGCTGCAGTCCGCGATCGACCAGGCGCACCTGTGAGCGCCGACCTGCCGCGCGCCGGCTTCGTCGAGCAGATCATGGGCCTGCCGGTCAGCGTGCACGTGCGCGGCGAGGGCGCTCGCGGGGGCGAGGTGGCAGCGGCCGTCGAGCGGGTGTTCGCCGAGCTGCGCGAGGTCGACGCGCTGTTCAGCACCTACAAGCCCGACAGCGAGGTCAGCCGGATCAACGCGGGCACCCTCTCCCCGGCCGACGCGGACCCGCTGCTGCAGGAGGTCTTCGCCCTGTCGGTCATCGCGCGCGAGCGCACCGGCGGGCTGTTCGACGTCAGCCTCCCGGCCGGGGGCGGGCGCACCTACGACCCCTCGGGGCTGGTGAAGGGCTGGGCCGCCGACCGCGCGGCGCGCCACCTGGTCGCCCTCGCCGACCACGACTTCTGCCTCAACGCGGGCGGCGACGTCGTCATGGGCTGCGGGCGGCCGGACGCCGAGCCGTGGCGCGCGGGCATCGAGGACCCGCGTGAGGGCGGCACCCTGCTGGGCGTGCTCGAGCGCCGCGACGGTGCGGTGGCGACGTCCGGCACCGCGGCCCGCGGCGCCCACCTGGTCGACCCGCGGGACGGCTCGCACCCGCACGCCCTGCTGTCGGTCACCGTGGTCGGCCCGTCGCTGACCTGGGCCGACGTCCTCGCGACCGCCGCGTTCGTGCGGGGTGAGGACGCCGTCGACTGGCTGCGCGGCCAGGTCGGCTACGAGGCGCTCGCGGTGCACGCCGACGGCCGGGTCAGCCGGACGCCGTCCCTGCTGGTGCACGAGCTGGCCGGCGCGCCGGCGTCCTGACTCCCGATCAGGACGGCGACATGGTGGCGACCAGGTCGACCAGGTCGGCGATCGACTCGACCACCCGGGTGGGGCGGTAGGGGAAGCGCTCGACCTGGTGCTCGCGGGTCGAGCCGGTCAGCACCAGCACGGTGCGCAGGCCCGCCTCGAGGCCGCTCTTGACGTCGGTGTCCATGCGGTCGCCGACCATCACGGTGGTCTCGGAGTGCGCCTCGATCCGGTTCAGCGCGCTGCGCATCATCAGCGGGTTGGGCTTGCCGACGAAGTACGGCTCGACACCGGTCGCGCGGGTGACCATCGCCGCGACCGACCCGGTGGCCGGCAGGGGTCCGTCGGGTGAGGGGCCGGTGGCGTCGGGGTTCGTGGCGATGAACCGCGCGCCGTCGCCGACCAGCCGGATCGCCCGGGTGATCGCCTCGAACGAGTAGGTGCGCGTCTCGCCGAGCACCACGTAGTCGGGGTCGCGGTCGGTGAGCACGTACCCGATGTCGTGCAGTGCCGTCGTCAGGCCCGCCTCGCCGATGACGTACGCCGACCCGCCCGACCGCTGGTCGTCCAGGAACTGCGCGGTGGCCATCGCCGACGTCCAGATCGCGTCCTCGGGGACGTCGATGCCGCCGGTGAGCAACCGGGCCCGCAGGTCGCGCGGGGTGTAGATGGAGTTGTTGGTGAGGACCAGGAACCGGCGTCCGGACTCCTGCAGGGCGGCGATGAACGCGCTCGCGCCGGGGATCGCGCGCTCCTCGTGCACCAGCACGCCGTCCATGTCAGTCAGCCAGCACTCGATCGGCTTGTCGGTCACGCGGCTCATGGTGGCAGGGGTTGGCCTAGGTTGAGCGCGAGCACACCACCGAGTCGCCAGGGAGACACCATGCCGATCGCCAGCCCCGAGGTCTACGCCGCGATGCTCGACGGCGCGAAGGCGGGTCAGTACGCCTTCCCGGCGATCAACGTGACGTCGTCCCAGACGCTGAACGCCGCCATCGCCGGGTTCGCCGAGGCCGAGAGCGACGGCATCGTGCAGGTGTCGACCGGCGGCGCCGACTACCTGTCCGGCCCGACGGTCAAGCACATGGTGACCGGCTCGGTGGCGCTCGCGGCGTACGCGCACGAGGTGGCCAAGCGCTACGACGTCAACATCGCGCTGCACACCGACCACTGCCCCAAGGACAAGCTCGACGACTTCGTCCGGCCGCTGCTGGCCATCTCGGCCGAGCGGGTCGCCCGCGGCGAGAACCCGCTGTTCCAGCCGCACATGTGGGACGGCTCGGCGGTGCCGCTGGAGGAGAACCTCGAGATCGCGCGCGAGCTGCTGGCCCTCGCGGCGGTGGCCCGGATCGTGCTCGAGATCGAGGTGGGCGTCGTCGGCGGCGAGGAGGACGGCGTCGTCGGCGAGATCAACGACAAGCTGTACACGACGCCCGAGGACGCGCTGGCGATGGTCGACGCGCTGGGCCTGGGCGAGAACGGCCGGTACATGGCGGCGCTGACCTTCGGCAACGTCCACGGCGTCTACAAGCCCGGCAACGTCAAGCTGCGCCCCGAGATCCTGCAGGCCGCGCAGGAGGCGGTCGCCGCCAAGCACGGCGGCAGCAAGCCGCTCGACCTGGTCTTCCACGGCGGGTCCGGGTCGCTCGCCTCCGAGATCGCCGACGCGGTCAGCTACGGCGTCATCAAGATGAACGTCGACACCGACACCCAGTACGCCTTCACCCGACCGGTCGCCGACCACATGCTGCGCAACTACGACGGCGTCCTGAAGGTCGATGGCGAGGTCGGCAACAAGAAGCAGTACGACCCCCGCGTCTGGGGCAAGTCGGCCGAGGCGGGCCTCGCCGCCCGCGTCGTCCAGGCCTGCCAGGACCTCGGCAGCGTCGCCCACCGCCTGCGCTGACCCGCACCGCACCGCCCGTCCGCGCCCGCCCGGGCGACGTGATCACGTTATGCACGCCGGGTGCTGCTCTGTGACGCGCCGCCGAGTCACAAGGCAGCACGCGGCGGCACACAGTGCGGTGGGACGTCGACCCCGGGCCGGCTGTGTCCACAGGGCTTGCGCTGGTCCCACCGTCCACAACCTCGCCGGGAGTGGCACGCAGGACGACGACGGCGCTCAGGCTCGAGGGCATGCGCACTCTCGAGCTGCCGCCCCGACTGCTGCTGGCCGCCGCCGACCACGGGGGCGTGTTCGCCACGTCGCACGCAGCGGACGCCGGCATCGACCGTCATGAGCTGACCCGCCTGGTGTCTGCGGGGGTGCTGCACCGCATCCGCCGAGGGGCCTACGCACTGGCACCGGTCTGGGCCGAGGCGGACAGCGACGAGCGCATGGTGCTGACGGCGCGGGCGGTTCTGCTCGGACTGAGCGCGCCGTGCGCCCTCAGCCACAGCACCGCGGTCCGGGTGCGCGGCCTGCGTCACCACGGCCTGGTCGGTGACGACGTCCACGTCACGCACGATCTCGGCACCGGCTCGGGGCGGCGCGAGGCCGGGGTCGTCCACCACCGCTCGCGTCTGCCCGGCGAGCACGTCGAGACCAGCCGGGGTCTACCCACGACGAGCGACGTGCGAACGGCACTGGACGTCGCTCGGCACCAGCCCCTTCCCGCTGCCCTGGTGGTGGCCGACCACGTCCTCGCCCGAGGCACGCCGAAGGCCCAGCTGCGTCAGGCGCTGCTCGACTCCACCGACCACCCCGGATCGCGGGCCGCCGCGCGCGTCGTCCTGCTGGCCGACGGCCGGTCGGAGTCGGTAGGTGAGTCGCTCACCCGGCTCGCCTTCGACGCCGTCGACCTCGCACCGGACGAGCTGCAGCTGAGCGTCCCCACCGATCGCGGCAGCTACCGCACCGACTTCGCCTGGACGACGTGGCGCATCGTCGGCGAGTTCGACGGCCGGATCAAGTACGGCCGACTGCTGGGGCCCGGTGAGACGGCCCAGGACGTGCTGTGGCGCGAGCGCCAGCGCGAGCTGGCGATCGAGCGGGCCGGCTGGATCGTCGTCCGGTTCACCTGGGCCGAGGTGCTCGACCACCGGCTGGTGCAAGCCCGGCTGATCGAGACGATCGGCCGCTCGCGGGCACTGGGCTGGTGCGCGTGAGGTCACTGTGCACGGTCGACGCGTGCTCTGTGACGCGGCGCCGCGTCACAGAGCAGCACGCCGCGTGCTTGACGTGATCACGTCGGGGGAGGGTGGGGGAGGATGGGGGGATGGCTGACACCTCGCACCCGAACCTGCTGGGCGGCCCCGCGCCCACCCTGCTGCCCGCCGAGCCCGAGCTGACGGTGAGCCGGGGCCTTGACGCCGGTACGTCGGCCACCGACCTGGCCGCCGCGCACCCGGCGGCCAGCCTGCCGTGGGCGGTGCTCGCCGAGACCGCGCTCGCGGCGGGCCGGGTGATCGAGGCCTACGCGTACGCCCGCACCGGGTACCACCGGGGGCTGGACGCGCTGCGCCGCGGCGGGTGGAAGGGGCACGGCCCGGTGCCGTTCGACCACGTCCCGAACCGCGGGTTCCTGCGCGCGCTGCACGTGCTGGGCCTGGCGGCGGGGGCGATCGGCGAGGACGACGAGGCCCGGCGATGCGTGAGCTTCCTGGCCGACTGCGACCCGGCAGCCGCAGCCGCACTGGGCTAGGCGCCGACACGCAGCGAAGGGGGCACCAGCCCGCAGCCCGGTGCCCCACCGACGTCGCGTCCTCGACGGCCCCCTGCTCCGCCGAGGACGAGCGCACCGGCCTCCCCAGGCGGCTCTCGTTTGCACCGTCCCCCACCGCGGCGCAACCGGGTCGATCATGCCCGGCCGCAGGCCCGGTTGACGTCTCGAAAATGCCAACGGCAGTAACATGCCAACCATGACATCAGTTGATGGCGCCGTCACGTGACGTCGGTGCTGGCCGCCTTCGGACTGGGTGAGGACGCTGAGCGGCTCTACCGTCGGGTGCTGCGGACGGTGGGGCAGGACGGTGAGCGCCACCGAGCGCACCTGGGCTGGACCGGCGAGCGGTTCGAGGCCGCCCGCACCGCACTGGTCGCCGTCCGGATGCTGCGGCTGGACCCTGACGGCACGCTCGCGGCCGACCACCCGCGCACCTCGATCTCGCGGCTTGTCGACCGCGAGAGCGCGCAGCTGGACCTGCGCAGACGCGAGCTGGACGACGTCCGGGCTGCCGTCAGCGAGTTCGCCGCCGACCACCGGGCCGGCCGCGGCGGCGAGATCGCCCCCACGGCCATCGAGGTGCTTCCACCGGACGTCGAGGTGACGGCGGTCGAGGAGGTCCTGCGCACCACCTCGGGCGTGGTGCGCGCGGTGCACCTTGACGTCGCGTCAGGCCCGGTCGTCGACCCGGCGGTGCTGCGGCTGATCCGGTCGCAGATGGCGCATGGCCGCGAGGTGAGATCGATCTACCCCGTCGCCGTCCTGGACGACACGGCCCTGCTGGACTGGGTCGGCGAGTGGGCCGCCGCCGGCGAGCAGCAACGGGTCGTCGAGCAGGTCGCGCACGAGTTCGTCGTGTTCGGCGACGAGGCCGTCATCGCGCCACCGCACTGGGGCTCGACCGAGGGCGGCACCGTCGTCATCCGGCTGCCCATGCTGGTGCAGGCGTTCGGCCGGCTGTTCGAGGACGCCTGGGCCAGCGGACTTCCGGTGCCGCAGTCCAGCGACAGCGCGGACGTCGGCACGCGCCTGCTCACGCTGCTGGCCGCGGGCTTCAAGGACGAGGCGATAGCCCGCTACCTCGGCGTCGGCGTCCGAACGGTGCGTCGGCGCGTCGCCGAGTCGATGGACGAGCTCGGCGTGCGCACCCGGTTCCAGCTCGGGGTCGCGGCCGAGCGCCGCTCGCTCCTCGGGCGCCCCCGCCGGTAGCCTCGGCCCGGCCCGACCGCACAGGACCCTCACCACCACCCAGCAGGAAGCAGGTGCAGAGCATGCCCGCGATCGTTCTCGTCGGCGCCCAGTGGGGTGACGAGGGCAAGGGCAAGGCGACCGACCTGCTCGGCAGCCGCGTCGACTACGTCGTGAAGTTCAACGGTGGCAACAACGCCGGTCACACGGTCGTCATCGGTGACGAGACCTACGCCCTGCACCTGCTGCCGTCCGGGATCCTGACGCCCGGCTGCGTCCCCGTCATCGGCAACGGCGTGGTCATCGACCTCGCCGTGCTGTTCGAGGAGCTCGAGGGACTGCAGGCGCGCGGCATCGACACCTCGCGGCTCGTGGTCAGCGCTGACGCGCACATCATCGCGCCGTACAACCGGGTGCTCGACAAGGTGACCGAGCGCTTCCTCGGCAGCAGGCGGATCGGCACGACCGGTCGCGGCATCGGGCCGACGTACGCCGACAAGATGAACCGGGTCGGCATCCGGGTGCAGGACCTGTTCGACGAGGGGATCCTGCGGCAGAAGGTCGAGGCGGCCCTCGACCTGAAGAACCAGCTGCTGGCCAAGGTCTACAACCGCCGGGCCATCACCGTCGACGAGGTCGTCGACGAGCTACTGGCGCACGCAGAACCGTTGCGCCCCATGGTGGTTGACACCAGCCTGCTGCTCGAGCGGGCGCTGGACGACGGCCGGACGGTGCTGCTCGAGGCAGGTCAGGCCACGCTGCTGGACGTCGACCACGGCACCTACCCGTTCGTCACCTCGTCCAGCGCGACCGCCGGCGGCGCCTGCACCGGGTCGGGCATCCCGCCCACCCGGGTCGACGGTGTCGTCGCGATCCTCAAGGCCTACACGACGCGGGTCGGCGAGGGCCCGTTCCCGACCGAGCTGCACGACGACATGGGCGAGTTCCTGCGCAAGACCGGCGGCGAGTACGGGACCACCACCGGACGTCCGCGCCGGTGCGGCTGGTTCGACGCCGTCATCGGCCGCTACGCCAAGCGCATCAACGGGGTCACCGACTTCGTCATCACCAAGCTCGACGTCCTGTCCGGTCTCGAGACGGTGCCCGTCTGCGTCGCGTACGACGTCGACGGCGTCCGTCACGACGAGATGCCGATGACGCAGTCCGACTTCCACCACGCGAAGCCGATCTACGAGGACTTCCCCGGCTGGTGGGAGGACATCTCGGCTGCGCGCACCTTCGAGGACCTGCCGGTCAACGCCCAGCGCTACGTGCTCGCGATCGAGCAGATGGTCGGCCAGCGCGTCTCGGCGATCGGCGTCGGGCCGGGCCGCGACGCCATCATCAGCCGGCACGACCTGCTGGGGTGAGCGCGACCGCCCCGGACCGGCGCGCCCTGCTCGGCACCGTCGTCCGCCTCGACCCGTTGACGCCGGACGACGCCCCCGCACTGTTCGCGGCGCTGGACGACCCGAGGGTGTGGTCTTCGGGGTACGCCGGGGGTCCCGCGGGCCGTCCCACCCACGTCGCAGCGATGCGGGCGTGGGTGGACCGGCTGCTGACGTTCACCGACCAGGTGCCGTACGCGGTCCGCCTGGTCGACGGTGGGACGATCGTGGGCACCACGACCCTGGGTGAGGTCGACGTCGTCAACGAGAGCGCTCACCTGGGCTGGACGGCGTACGCGCCGACGGTCTGGGGCACGGCCGTCAACCCCGAGTGCAAGCTGCTGCTGCTCGGGCACGCGTTCGAGGACTGCGGGTTCGGGCGGGTCAAGATCCAGACCGACAGCATCAACGAGCGCTCGCAGGCGGCGATCGCCAAGCTGGGCGCCACCCGCGAGGGCGTCCTGCGCCGGCACCTGCGCCGGGCTGACGGCACGTTCCGCGACACGGTGGTGTTCTCGGTGCTGCGCGAGGAGTGGCCCGGTGTGCGCGCCGGGCTGCTCGCCCGAGTGCGAGAGCATCGGGTGTGACCACCGAGCCCGACCCGACGACGTTCGCCGACCTGGGCCTGCGCCCCGAGCTGCTCGCCGCCCTCGATGCCCTCGGGTACGAGGAGCCGACGCCGATCCAGCGCGAGGCGATCGGGCCGATGCTCGCCGGCCAGGACGTGCTCGGCCAGGCGGCGACCGGCACCGGCAAGACGGCGGCCTTCGCCCTGCCGCTGCTGCACCGCCTGCCCGCGGACCGCGGCCGCAGTGGCCCGTTCGCCCTCGTCCTGGTGCCCACGCGCGAGCTCTGCATGCAGGTCAGCGAGGCGCTGCACCGCTACGGCAAGCAGATCGGCGCGCGGGTGCTGCCGATCTACGGCGGCCAGCCGATCGGCCGTCAGCTGCGCGAGCTCGAGCGCGGTGTCGACGTCGTCGTCGCGACGCCGGGCCGGGCCGTCGACCACCTCGCCCGTGGCACGATGGACCTGTCCGGTGTCGCGGTCGTGGTGCTCGACGAGGCCGACGAGATGCTCGACATGGGCTTCGCCGAGGACCTCGAGACGATCCTGTCCGGCACCCCGAAAGGGCGTCAGACGCTGCTGTTCTCGGCCACGATGCCTGCGCGGATCAACGGGATCGCCCGTCGTCACCTGCGCGACCCGGTGCGCATCCAGGTCGAGCGCGACCTGCCGGCGTCCGGTGCGCCGCCGCTGGTGCGCCAGACGGCGTACGTCGTCGGGCGGGCCCACAAGGCCGCCGCGCTTGGCCGGATCCTGGATGTCGAGTCGCCCACCGCGGCGATCGTGTTCTGCCGCACCCGCGAGCAGGTCGACGAGCTGACCGAGACGATGAACGGCCGCGGCTACCGCGCCGAGGCGCTGCACGGCGGGATGAACCAGGAGCAGCGCGATCGTGTGATGGGCCGGGTGCGCGCCGCCACCGCCGACCTGCTGGTCGCCACCGACGTCGCCGCGCGCGGCCTGGACGTCGAGCACCTGACCCACGTCGTCAACTACGAGGTGCCCTCGGCGCCCGAGTCCTACGTCCACCGGATCGGGCGCGTGGGTCGCGCCGGACGCGAAGGCGTGGCCATCACGCTCGCCGAGCCGCGCCAGCGCCGCCTGCTCGACAACATCGAACGCCTCACCAAGCAGACCATCAAGATCGAGAAGATCCCCACGGTCGCCGACCTCCGCGCCCGTCAGATGGAGCTCACGCTCGACCAGGTCCGCGAGGCCCTGGAGTCCGACGATCTGCAG
>JBKJTJ010000002.1:0-5383 GCA_046590855.1 Actinomycetota bacterium | reverse complement strand
AGTCGATCACCGGCGCCAAGCCCAAGCAGGTCCTGGTCAAGGAGCTCGCCGACTACCTGGGCTGAGCTCGCCCACCCCACCGCCGACAGGAGGTCCCGTGGCGACAGGTCCGACCCGTCGTCGCGGTGACTCCGGCCCCGAGGTGCGAGCGGTCTGTGATCGTCTGATCACCACGGGTGACCTACCGGCGGCGTCTCACTACTACACGGCCGAGGTCGAGCAGGCCGTGCGCGCCTTCCAGCAGCGACGCGGGCTGATGGTCGACGGGATCGCGGGTCCGCAGACCTTGCGGGCCCTGGACGGCGCGCGCTGGAAGCTCGGCGACCGGATCCTGGTGCACACCCCCGGCCACCTGATGACCGGGGACGACGTCCAGGCGCTGCAGCAGCGGCTACTGGGCCTGGGCTTCTCGTGCGGTCGCGCGGACGCCGTCTTCGGCGCCCTCACCGACTCCGCCCTGCGCGAGCTGCAGCGGGGCGTCGGGTTGCATGGGGACGGCGTCGCCGGGCCCCGCACGCTGCGCGCCCTGACGCGGCTGTCGCGCTCGGTCGGCGGCGGCGCGCCGCAGGCGCTGCGCGAGACCGACCGGCTGCGGGTCGGGGGCCCGAGCCTGGCCGGCCGACTGGTCGTGCTCGACCCAGGGCACTCCAGCGCCGACCCCGGGGCGCGCGTGGGCGACCTGGTCGAGGCCGATCTGACCCTGGACCTCGCGCGCCGGATCGAGGGCCGCCTGGTCGTGGCGGGCGTCCGGGTCGTGCTGACCCGCGGCCTGACCTCGGATCCCGACCAGGGCGAGCGCGCCGACCTGGCCAACACGCTGGACGCCGACCTGCTGCTGTCACTGCACTGCGAGGCCCTGCCCGACGCGCCCCAGGCGAACGGGGTGGCCAGCTACTTCTACGGGCACGTGGACGCCGGACCCTCGGCCTGGTCGGTCACCGGCGAACGGCTGGCGACGCTGGTGCAGAGTGAGATCGTGGCCCGCACCGACCTGCTGGACTGCCGCGCCCACCCCCGCTCGTGGGACCTGCTGCGCAGCACCCAGATGCCCGCCGTCCGGGTCGAGGTGGGACACCTCACGCACGCCGGCGACGCCCGACGGCTGGCCGACCCCGACTTTCGCGACACCGTCGCCGAGGCGATCGTGGTGGCGATCCAGCGCACCTACCTGCCACGCGAGCAGGACGCGACGACCGGCACGCTGCGGATCGCCGACGTGCTCGCCCAGGCGCAGCGCAGCTGAGACCGCCAGCCAAGGCGCAGCGCAGCTGAGCCGGCAGCCCGCCAGCCGCCGGGCCGGGGGCCTCAGCCGCGGGTGAGGACCGGCGCGCGCACCGACCCCAGCAGCCGCTCGAGGGCATGCTCGACGTCCTCGCGCCAGGACAGCGCGGTGCGCAGGTCCAGCCGCAGCCGCGGGTGCACCAGGTGCGGGCGGACCGTCTTGAACCCCACCGACAGCAGGTAGTCGGCGGGCAGCACGCACCCCGTCGTGACCATCGCACGCTCCAGCGCCGACAACGGCTCGCCGGGCGGGGCGTGCACGCCGTACGCCTCGATGGCCCGCACGCCGCGGCGGGTGAGGTCCTTGGCCACCCCCTGCAGCAGCATCCGGGCCAGTCCCGCCCCCGCGAACTCAGGCAGTACCCGGCCGGTCATCAGCAGCACGGCGTCGGCACTGACCGGCGCGGTCGGGAACGCCACCGAGCGGGGCACCAGGTGCGGTGGCGCAAACATCAGGAAGCCGGCGGGGCTGGTGTCGACGTAGGCGATCCGCCCGACCGACCCCCACTCCAGCAGCGCCGCCGAGACCCACGCCTCCTTCTCGAACGCGGTGTCACCGGCGCGCTCGGCGCGGCCCCCGGCGACCGGGTCGAGCTCCCAGAAGACGCACGACCGGCACGGGGTCGGCAGGTCGTCCAGGCTGTCCAGGGTCAGTGGCGCGAGACGTCGGGCGATCACGACCCGTCCCGGGAGGGCAGGCGATGCGGGGTCGGGGCCAGGTAGTGGCTGGAGTACGCCGTGGGCGGGCGGGGGCGCACCAGCCCGGCGAGATACCCCCCGAGCGCCCCGGCCGCGGCGGCGACGAGCACCAGCAGCACCGCTCGGCGCACCTGTGGTGGCATCATCGCGTTCTCCCCGTGGGCTGGGCGGTGCCCTGTCGCCGATCCTACGACGTGCCCGTGGCGGGGTCGACCCTCGTGCCCGGGACGGCGTCACCCGGCTCGAGCACGGCCAGGATCCGGTTGAGGTCCTCGACGCTGGCGAACTCCACGGTCAGGCGGCCCTTGCGCCGGCCCAGGGCGATGCTCACCCGGGTGTCCAGCCGGTCGGACAGCCGCGCCGCGACCTCGTCCATCCGCGGGTTGCGCCCCCCGGCCCGCGGACGGCGCACCCGGGCCGGCGCGGCGGGGTCACCACCGAGGGCCACCAGCTCCTCGACCGAGCGCACCGACAGCCCCTCGGCCACGATCCGCTGGGCCAGGCGCTCGATCGCGGCGACGTCGTCCAGCCCGAGCAGGGCCCGGGCGTGCCCGGCCGACAGGACGCCGGCGGCCACCCGCCGCTGCACCAGCGGTGGCAGCCGCAGCAACCGGATGGTGTTCGAGATCTGCGGGCGCGAGCGTCCGATCCGGGCCGCGAGCTGCTCGTGGGTGCAGCCGAAGTCCTCGAGCAGCTGAGCGTAGGCCGCGCCCTCCTCGAGGGCGTTGAGCTGGCTGCGGTGCAGGTTCTCCAGCAGCGCGTCGCGCAGCAGGTCGTCGTCCGCCGTCTCGCGCACGATCGCCGGCACGGTCGCCAGACCGGCCAGCTGACTGGCCCGCCAGCGCCGCTCGCCCATGATCAGCTCGTAGCGGCGCTCATCGTCGGCGCCGTCACCGCCGGGGACGGCTCGCACGACCACGGGCTGCAGGACGCCGATCTCGCGCACCGAGTGCGCCAGCTCAGCCAGGTCGTCCTCGTCGAAGACCTGGCGAGGCTGACGCGGGTTGGGCGCGATCTGCTCGACCGGGATCTCGGCGAACCAGGCACCCGGCACCGGCAGCAGTGGTGTTTCGCGTGAAACATCGTCCGCGCGGACGCCGTCGGCCGGGGTCGCCTCCACCATCGGCCCGGGGCCGGGGAAGAAGACGTCCACAGGGCGGTCGTGACGACCCGAGTTCGGGGGGATCAGGGCGCCCAGGCCGCGGCCGAGTCCCCGTCGCTTGTCGCTCATCGTGCCTGCCTGTTCGTCGGGCTGGTCATCACTACCGGGCTGGGTCATCGGGAGTCGACGGGGGTGAGCGGTACGGGCGCACGCAGGGCGAGCTCGCGCGCCGCCTCGAGGTAGGACAGCGCCCCGCTGGACCCCGGGTCGTACGTCATCACGGTCTGCCCGTGGCTGGGTGCCTCCGAGATCCGCACCGACCGCGGGATGCCGGTGCGCAGCACCAGGTCGGGGAAGTGCTCACGCACCTGGTCGGCGACGTCCGCGGACAGCCGGGTGCGGCCGTCGTACATGGTCAGCAGGATGGTCGAGACGTGCAGCGCCGGGTTGAGGTGGGCCCGCACCAGCTCGACGTTCTTCCACAGCTGCGAGACCCCCTCGAGCGCGTAGTACTCGCACTGGATCGGGATGAGCACCTCGCGCGCGCTGACCAGCGCGTTGACGGTGAGCAGCCCCAGCGAGGGCGGGCAGTCGACCAGCACGTAGTCGAGTCGGGGCAGCTGCTGCTCGTCCCGCTCGCGCAGGTAGGTCTCCAGGGCCCGCAGCAGCCGCGCCTCGCGCGCGACCATCGAGACCAGCTCGATCTCGGCGCCGGCCAGGTCGATGGTGGCCGGGGCGCAGAGCAGGCCCTCGACGTCCGGGCAGGGCGCGACGACCTCGCTCATCGCCCGGCCGTCGATCAGCACGTCGTAGATGCTGGGCACCTCGGCGTGGTGGTCGATCCCCAGCGCCGTCGAGGTGTTGCCCTGCGGGTCCAGATCGAGCACCAGCACCAGCAGCCCACCCTGCGCCAGCGCTGCGGCCAGGTTCACGGTGGTGGTGGTCTTGCCCACCCCGCCCTTCTGGTTCGCGACGGTCATCACCCGGGTGTGCGGCGGCGCGGGCAGCCGCTGGCCGTGCAGGGCCCGTCGGCGCCGGGTGTCGTTCGCCAGCTCGCGGGCCAGTGGTGTGTCGTCGTCCATCAGCGCGACCGGGTCATCGGCCTCGGCCACGTCGTCGATCGGCAGGCCGGCCGATGTTTCACGGGAAACACCCGCCTGCGCCGCGTCGGGAGGCCAGCCGAGGCCGTCCCGGTGCGGGCTGGACGCCGCAGCCGCGCCGGGCCACCCCAGCGCGCTGGCCGTGCTGCTCATCATGTCCCCTGCCGTGTCCGTACCTGCACGATCATGTGGGCTGCACCGCCGTCCGGTCTCACCTCCGGGCCGTGCGCCGGGCCCTCGACCGCGTCGCGGCGACCGGGGTGCGGTCGGACCCGACTGTAACCCGCACGACGGTCGTGGCCTCCTCGAGCAGCTCGGACCCGACGGTCAGGACCTCGGTCGACACCCCGCCGGCGCGGCGCACCCCCGCCCGGGTGGCCGTGACCTCCTGCTCCGCCGTGCGGCCCTTGACCGCGAGCATCGCTCCCCCGGGCTCGAGCAGCGGCAGACCCCAGCGGGCGAGGCGGTCCAGCGGCGCGACCGCCCGGGCCGTGACGACTGGCGCGCTGAGCTGGCCGACGACCTCCTCGGCGCGGGCCCGACGCACCTGCACGGCGTCCAGGCCGAGGTCGTCGACCACCAGGTCGAGCCACTCGACCCGGCGCAGCAGCGGCTCGACCAGCACGACCCGCAGGTCGGGTCGACCCAGCGCGAGGGGCAGGCCGGGTAACCCCGCCCCCGAGCCGACGTCCAGGACCAGCACGTCATGCGGCACCAGGTCGCTGATCACCGCGCAGTTCAGGACGTGCCGCTCCCACAGCCGGGGCACCTCGCGGGGGCCGATCAGGCCCCACTCGACCCCGGTGGTCGCCAGGTGCTCGACGTAGCGGACGGCCAGCTCGAGCCGGTCACCGAACAGCAGCTCGGCGGCGGCTGGCACCGCGAGGTCGTGTTTCACGTGGAACGCGCGCAGGTCGAGCGCACTCAGGCGGGCAGGACGACGACGCAGCGGTGCGGCTCGACACCCTCGGACTCCGAGCGCAGGCCGGCCTCGGCGACGGCGTCGTGCACGACCTTGCGCTCGAACGGCGACATCGGCGGCAGGGTGAGCGGGGCACCGGAGGCAGTGACGTCCTCGACGGCCTTGCGGGCGTCGGCGACCAGGGTCAGGCGGCGGGCGGCCCGGTGCCCGGCGACATCCAGCATCAGCCGCGAGCGCTCACCGGTGCTGGCCAGCACCGCGAGCCGGGTGAGCTCCTGC
>JBKJTJ010000123.1:0-15842 GCA_046590855.1 Actinomycetota bacterium | reverse complement strand
AGGCAAGATCTTCGTGACCGGGCCGGACGTGGTGCGCAGTGTCACCGGTGAGCACATCGACATGGAAGGCCTGGGTGGAGCAGAGGCCCACGGCAAGAAGTCCGGCGTGGTGCACGTGATTGCCAACGACGAAGCGGACGCCTATGTGCGGGCCCGCCGGATCACCGGCCGGTTCGCTCAGCCCGGCATCTTTGACCTGCATTCGGTACGTCAGGAGCAGGACGATCCCAGCGTCCACCTCCCGCAGCGGCCGCAGCGGGCGTACGACGTCAAACCGCTCGTGAGCGCGGTGCTCGACCCCGGCTCCTTCGACGAGCTGCAGGCCCAGTGGGCACCCAACATCGTGGTCGGTCTCGGGCGCCTGGGTGCCCGCACAGTCGGAGTCATCGCGAACAACCCGATCCGCAAGGGCGGCTGCCTCGACTCGCTTTCGGCGGAGAAGGCGGCTCGGTTCGTGCGGATGTGCGACGCGTTCGGCGTCCCCCTGATCGTGCTGGTCGACGTGCCGGGTTACCTGCCCGGTGTCGGCCAGGAGTGGGACGGCGTCGTGCGGCGCGGGGCCAAGCTGCTGCACGCGTTCGCCGAGGCCACCGTCCCGCGGGTCACGCTGGTCACCCGCAAGGCGTACGGCGGCGCCTACATCGCGATGAACGCCCGCTCGCTGGGCGCCACCCGCGTGCTCGCGTGGCCCGACGCCCAGGTGGCCGTGATGGGGGCCGTGGCGGCGGTCCGGATCCTGCACCGCCGGCGGCTGGCCGACGTCCCCGAGGACGCCCGGGCCCAGGTCGAGACCGAGCTCGCCGCCGAGCACGAGGTGCTCGCCGGTGGCCTGGCGCGCGCGGTCGAGATCGGTGTCATCGACGAGGTCGTCGAGCCCGAGCGCACCCGCAGCACCCTCGCGCGAGCCATCGCGGACAACCCGCAGGTGCGCGGGCAGCACGGCAACATCCCGCTCTGAGGGGGTTGACCCCGGCCGGCCCGCAGGGTTAGCGTCTCTCTTGGAACGAAACCGTTCCGTTTCATCGAGATGACAGGCCGGTGCCGAGCGGTGGACTCCACGACGACCAACCGCCCGCGCATCACCGGCGCCCGCGAGGACGCGATCTTCGACGCCACCCTCACCCTGCTGCGTGAGGTGGGCTACGACCGCCTCACGATGGACGCGGTCGCCGCCGCGGCCCGAGCCGGGAAGGCCTCGCTGTACCGGCGGTGGCGCACCAAGGGCGACCTGGTCGTCGACGCCCTGAACCGTTGCGAGGACGTGATCAGCACCGACACCGGCTCGGTGCGCGGTGACCTCGTGGGTCTGGCCTGCAACCGCGGGGGCCTGGTCGACCTGGCCCCCGTCGGGATCATCGCGAGCCTGATGACCGCCATGCACCACGACCAAGAGCTGCGGTCGGCGTTCGAGCAGCGTTTCCTCGAGCCGCGGCTGGCTGCGACACGGGCGGTCTTCGCCCGCGCCAAGGCTCGCGGTGAGATCTGCCCGGACGCAGACATCGAGCTGCTGGTCGACATCCTGCCCAGCATCGTCATGCACCGGCTGCTGCTGCGAGGGCAGCACCCCACCACCGACCTCGTCGAGCAGATCGTCGACCAGGTCGTCCTGCCCGCCGGACGCTGCCGCTCCTCACCACCTGCTCCGCTCGCCTGAACCTCAGCACGCCCCCGCCCCGCGCACCGCCGCGCGACCACCCCCGTCACTCGGAGGATCCACCATGTCGCAAACCACCCAGGACGAGGCGACCGGCACGTCCGGTCGCCCCGACGCCGCACCCCACGGCCACTCCCACCTCGGGCTCGCGCTGGCCCTGATCAGCGCGGCGCAGCTGATGGTGGTGCTCGACGGCACCATCGTCAACATCGCCCTGCCGCACATCCAGACCGACCTGCGGTTCACCCCGGCCAACCTGTCGTGGGTGGTGAACGCCTACACGCTGGCGTTCGGCGGGCTGTTGCTGCTCGGTGGTCGCGCCGGTGACCTGCTGGGTCGCCGCAAGGTGTTCATGACCGGCGTCGGGGTGTTCGCCCTGGCCTCGCTGATCGGCGGTCTGGCCCAGAGCGAGGGCATGCTGCTCGGCGCCCGCGTGCTGCAAGGGGTCGGCGCCGCGATCGCCTCGCCCACCGCGCTGTCGCTGATCACCACCACCTTCCCCGCCGGCCCGGCCCGCAACCGCGCGTTCGGCGTGTACGCGGCCATGTCCGGTGCCGGCGCGGCCATCGGCCTGCTGCTCGGCGGGGTGCTGACCGAGTCGTCGTGGCGCTGGACCTTCTTCGTCAACGTGCCGATCGGCATCCTCGTCCTGGTGATGGCGCCGCGCGTGCTCGGTGAGTCCGCGCGCGAGAGCGGCGGGTTCGACATCCCGGGCGCCCTGACCGCCACCGCCGGCCTGGTCTCGCTGGTCTACGGACTGACCCACGCGGCGTCCACGTCGTGGGGCAACGGCGTCACCGTCGCGACCATCGTCGCCGGTCTGGTGCTGATCGGGCTGTTCCTGGTCATCGAGTCACGCTCGACGCACGCGCTGATGCCGTTCCGGGTGCTGGCCAGCCGCACCCGCGCGGTCAGCTTCGTGTCGATGCTCGTCGTCGGTGCGGGCATGTTCGCGATGTTCTACTTCCTGGGCCTGTTCATCCAGCAGGTGCTCGGCTACAGCCCGGTCAAGTCCGGCTTCGCGTTCCTGCCGTTCAGCGTCGGCATCGTCGTTGCCGCCCAGACCGCGTCGGCGCTGATCACCCGGGTCGACCCCATCTGGATCAGCGGGTTCGGCGGGCTGCTCGGCGCCATCGGCATGTACGGCTTCTCGCGGCTGCAGGTCGACTCGACCTACCTCGGTGGTCTGCTGCCGTGGATGATCCTACTGTCGGTGGGCCTCGGCCTCGTGTTCGTCCCGCTCACGCTGACCGCCGTCAAGGGCGTGGCCCGCGAGGACTCCGGCGTCGGCTCTGCAGTGCTGAACACCATGCAGCAGGTCGGGGGCTCGATCGGCCTCGCCGTGCTGAGCACCGTGTCGGTCTCGGCGCTGAAGGACAAGACGGCCGAGCTGATGTCCGCCCCGGGCGCCGACCTCGGCGCCGCGGCCAAGCAGCAGATCGCGCTGGTGGCGCAGACCCACGGGGCCACCCGCGCCTTCCTGGTCGGCGGCGCCATGGTGCTGTCCGCCGCCGTGATCATCGTCGTGGGGCTCGACGTCAAGCACGAGGAGCTGGGCACCGACGAGTCGGTGCCCGCGCACGTCGGCTGACTCCGGCGTCGAGGGTGCTCGCGTCGGCTGAGCGGCCGCCCGCTCAGCCGACGCGGTGCAGCCAGCGCACCGGGGCGCCGTCCCCAGCGCACCGGAACGCCTCGAGCTCGTCGTCCCAGGCCCGGCCGAGCACCTGGTCGAGCCGGTCGCTCAGCGCGGTCGCGTCACCGGCGGCCGCGTCGATCGCGGCCCGCAGCCGGTCCTCGCCGATGAGGACGTCACCGTGGACGCCGACGACGGCGTGGTGGATGCCTAGGTCCGGGGTGTGGCTCCAGCGGGCGCCGTCGGCGCTGCTGCTCGGCTCCTCGGTCACCTCGAAGCGCAGCCGTCCCCAGCCGCGCAGGGCCGAGGCCATCCGGGCGCCGCTGCCGGCGGGGCCGACCCACGACACCTCGGTGCGCCAGCTGCCGGCCTCGGCCGGCTGCGCGGTCCACTGCAGGTTCGGTCGGGCGTCGAGCACCCCGCCGACAGCCCACTCGATGTGCGGGCACACGGCAGTGGGCGCGGAGTGCACGAACAGCACACCGCGCGTCATCGGGGCCGTGTCGGCACCCGTCGTCGTACCAGACATCACCGGCTCCTCCGGATCGAGGGACGTCTTCCCCAACGACCTCGTCCGGTGCGGTGCGCTCTGCTGCCGCCAGTCTGCCCCACCACCCCCAACCGCACCAGTCCTCGAACGGCCCAACTGGCCCCGGGCTCGGACTGAAGGTCGGCGGGGGGCCTGCCGATGGACAGCCAGGACGCGACAGTTGCACGACGACGCAAGGGGTGTGACGTGGAGAACGCTGAGCTGCTGATGGCGGAGGCCTACGACGAGGGTGTCGTCTCCGAGGTCATCCGACCCGCCGCGATCGTGCCCGAGGAGGCGGCGCGGGCGATCCTGGTCGAGCTGGCGCTCCGCGACGTCCAGAACGGCGGCGTCTGGCAGTCCGAGCCCCAGCTGTGGAGCCTGTACGACCGCCCCTGGCACGGCTACGACAACCCCGCCGGGGCCGAGCTCGTCGGCACCATCCAGGTCGCCTACGGCACCCCGACCAAGTACGAGATCACGATCTACCGGGTGACCGTCACCCGCTTCGGGACGACGGCGGGCTTCACCGTCAGCACCCTGACCGACGCCGCCCTGCTGTACGGCGGCCTCACCCTCGCCGAGTGCCCTCGAGCCACCCTGAACGCCCCGCCCAAGCCCTTCAACTACTGACCCGGGCGGGGAGCGTCCGTCAGGCCCGACGCGGCGAGACCGTGCGCGTGTGGACGTCGGCACCGCCGTCCGAACGCCGACCGCCCGAGGTGTAGATCGCGGTCACGACCAGCTCGTGGTCGCTGACCAGGTCCAGCACCCCCAGCGTCGCGGTCGTGTGCAGGATGCCGACCGCCTCCTCCAGCGCGCAGCAGTCGTCCATCGTCGCCTGCCCCGGCGCCAGCTCGATCCGGGCGAACGGCTTGGCGTCGACCGTCGCGGGCTCGCGCCCCACCGCCTTGCCGTTCAGCAGCAGGGGTGCGAACCGCTTCTCGATGCTCGCTGCGCACGGTCCGGGGTTGTAGATCGACACCGCCGTGGCGTACCGGCCGTCGACCACGGTGGTGCACTCGCGGTCGGCATCCGAGTGGTCGTCCTCACCCCCGTCCCGCTCCCGGTCCTTCGATCCGCCTCCGCTGCCGCCCTGCGTCCCGCAGAGCACCTCGACGACGTGGTGCAGCCGGCAGGCCGGCACCGTGATGCGCACCTGCTTGCTGGCCACCACGACGTCGTCGGCCACCACGTCGAGCGTCCCCGTGAACACGGCGTCGTCATCGGCGCAGGCAACCACCCCGTCCCAGACCACGTCGAAGGGCAGCACGTGCCCGGTGTCGCCGGCGAGCGGCCCGAAGCCCGTCGGCGGCGAGATCGAGGTGACGAACGGCGCGATCGCCCCGGTGGCCACCAGGTGCACGTTGGCTGTCGCCTGCACCGCGGCGGCGATCAGCATCGACAGGGTGACGACGACCGTGGTGGCGTCGACGCCAGTCGTCACGGTGCCACCCGTGGCCGCACTGATCCGGGTCGCCTGCCCGGGGGTGCCGCCGACGGTGCACGCGCCGTAGTCCGACGACGTGGCCGCCGGGTCGTCGTCCAGACCGGCCGGGTAGCCGGTCGTGGTGCTGACCGCGACGACCGTGACCGGGCTCGCGAGCAGCGCCGCCGTCGCCGTCGCCTCGGTGACGTCGCCCGCCGCGCCCGAGATCGCGGCACAGACCGGGTCGTGGCCCGGGGCGTCCCCGAACCACACGACGATGCGCTTGGCGTCCGGCCGCCAGCCGATGCCGGGGTCGGTCGCGACCTGCTGCAGCGCCCAGAGCTGGCCCTCTGGACCGTCGCCGCCTTCGGCCGCCGTCCAGACGTCGATCGCCGCCTGGACGTCGGCGAGCACCGACGTGGGGGCCTGCTGGTGCTGGAAGGCGTAGGAGTTGACCCCCGGCACCGGGAAGTCGCGGTAGTTGCCGACGCCGTACGCGACGTCGAACCCGGCCAGCGCGGGGTTGCCGACGATGGCCGCCGCCCCGGCCTTGACGGCCTCGAGCACCGACGACATGCTCCCCGTCGTGTCGGCGAGCAGGTAGACGTCCGCCTTGGGGCGGATGCCGGTCGGGGGGACGGTGACGGTGATGCGCTCGTCCAGATGGGCGCACTCGGACAGCACGAGGTCGTTGACGCTCGGGTCGATCGTGACCGGCGCCCGCTCGGGGGCCGGCACGTCCAGGCCGCCCACGCCGGGTGCGAACAGGCGCCGGCCCGCACGGGCCTCGAGGGCGCTGAGGTCGACCTCGGCGCCCGTGGCGTCGAGCACCACGCTGGCCGCGGTGTTCGGTGCGCCCTCGAGCACCGCGTGGACGCGGCGGACGACGCTGCCGTCGGGCGTGGTCACGGACTGCTCGGCGACGACGCGGAGGTCGTCTGAGCCGAGCCGGGTGGCGAGCAGCCGACGCGTCGCGTCGGTCCCCACCGGCTTCCTGGGTGTCGCGGGCATGACAGTGCCTCCCACTGATGCGCTGGATCGGCCGCCGCCCACGTCGGGTGCTGCGGCCACGTCGACCGGGCCGGCCGACACCCAGGAGGAGCGCCCCGGGCCGGGATTGATACGCCGTCAGGCCGCTCTCAGCGCCCGGGGGTGCCCCACTCGCGGGCGAGGACGGCGTAGTCGACCTCGCTGCTCAGCTCCCCCTTGAACCACTCGTTCTCGACCAGGTGCGCCTCCGCGCGCAGGCCCAGGCGCTCGAGCAGCGCGATCGACGCGGCGTTGCGCGAGTCCACCCGGGCGATCACCCGCCGGGCCCCGAGCGGGCCTAACGCCAGGTCGAGCAGCGCGCGCACGGCCTCGGTGGCGTACCCGCGGCCGGCGTGCGCCGGTGAGAAGATGTACCCGACCTCCAGCGTCGCGTGCTCGTGCGAGCGCAGGGCAAGCAGCACGTCGCCGACGACGGTCCCGTCCGCGGCGAGCACGACCGCCAGCTCGACGAGATCGCCATCGGCGCGCAGCTCGGTGCTCAGCACCTTGCGCTGGAGCACGGTGGCCACGGCGGACCGGTCACGGGGCGGGTACGGCACGTACCGCACCGCCTGCGGGTCGGAGTGGAACACCAGCAGCGGCTCGAGGTCGTCTGACCGAAAGGCACGCAGCACCAGCCTTTCGGTGCGCAGCGGCAGGTGAGGCACCGCGGGCAGGTCCACGTCAGTAGCCGGTGCCACCACCGCCGGAGCTGCCGGACGGGCAGCCGGCGAGCAACCACGCCGTCAGGACGGCCGTCACGACCCACCACAACCTGGACGCGTTCGTCTTCATGTCAGGGCTCCCCGATCTGCGGTTCCGCCCTGCAGACTAGGCCGCTCCCCCCCGCCTACAGTGCTCGTGTGCCCAGCGATCTGGCTCTGAAGGCGATGAACCTCGTTCACCGCGCTCTCCTGAGGGTGACCGGCGACCGGGTGGGGGCCAGCTTCGGTGGTATGCCGTCCGTCGAGCTCACGACCACCGGCCGCAAGAGCGGTCAGGCGCGATCGGTGATGCTCACCTCGCCGCTGCGCGAGGCGAGGCGTACGTCGTGGTCGCGAGCAGAGGTGGCGACGACGTGCACCCGGCCTGGTTGCTCAACCTGCAGGCGAACCCCGCCGTCCAGGTGCGCGTCGTCGGCGAGGCTCGGCGCCCGATGCACGCCCGCGTGGTCACCCCCGACGAGCGGGCCCGGATGTGGCCGCTCATCACCAGCAGGTACGCGAACTACGCGGGCTACCAGCAACGCACCGCGCGCGAGATCCCCCTGGTCCTGCTCGAGCCCTGAGGCGGGCGACACGCACGGCGCGACGGTGGGGCAGGTGGGGCTCGAACCCACGACCGACGGATTATGAGTCCGCTGCTCTGACCGGCTGAGCTACTGCCCCGACCGGGTCAGCCTAGGGCGTGGTGGGAGCGAACCGACGCCCCGAGACCGCGTCGACGTCCACCCGCACGAAGATCGGCTTTGCGCCCGGCTGCCAGGCGGCCAGTGGCATCTGGAAGCTCTCGACCACGTCGTAGAGCGCGCTCACCCGCTTGGCCCGTCCCTTCAGGACCACGCTCCACGCCCGACCGGACGCGTGGTCGACGCCGTCGACCTCGAACGCGACCCGGTGGCCGTCGGCGGCGCTCAGCTTGGTCCCGTCAGCGGTGCGGAAGACGACCGCGGCGTGGTCGACCAGGTGGTTCACGGGGAAGATCTCGGGTGCCCCGTCGACGACGACGGCCAGCCGTCCCACCGGCACGCTGCGCACCAGCTGCCAGCAGGCGTGGTCCAGCAGGTGCTCGACCTCGGAACCGGGACCGTGGTTCACGACTCACCTCCTGCTGGACGTCGACCCGGCCATCGTGGGCCGCCCACCGGCCGCAGGCCAGGGTCCAAAGACCCGGTTTAGCGTGTAAGGCTTGCGCGCCGGACGTCGGCCAGTCATGCTCGTCGTGCTCGCGCTCCTTGGCGTGGGCGAGGTCAGGCAACGGCCGCTCGCGGTCGTTGCCATCTGCGTGCGGCCCCCGAACGTGAGGGTGGGCGTGGACGAGACGGAGTGGGTCGACCTGGCCATCGAGGCCGGTCAGCTGCGTGAGGCGATGGCCAGCCGCGCGGTGATCGAGCAGGCCAAGGGCCTGGTCATGGCGATGCGACGGTGCGGCGCCGATGCCGCCATCAACGAGCTCAAGGTCGTCTCGCAGCGCACCAACGTGAGGCTGCAGGTCATCGCAACCGTGCTGACCGTGGCCGTGGACCAGCGCTCGGCGCTGGACGCCCAGGACCCGGTGGCGGTCAAGGTCGTGCTGGCCAACTGGCCCTCGGTCCTGCGTGCTGCGCACGAACCGCCGCCCGGGAGCGACGCGCTGCACGCGTGGTGAGTGTCACCGCGGCGCCCCGATCAGCCGAGCTGCGCTTCGGGCTGCTGCGACGGCATCGGGGTTCCCGCGCCGCTGCGACTCCGCCGCGACCTCGACGAACTTGATGACGTGCTCGTCGTCGTTGCGCGACACCAGGTCTGCGAGGTCAGCGGGCGCTGCGACGTCCGCGTCGGCCTCGTGGGAGTCAGGCGTCGGGGACATTCGCCCGTGGGCCGCCCCGATCGCGGCGGTCACGGCGAACGCCACGTCGTAGGACGACTGCCACAGGTCGACCGGGAGCGACGGCAGCGCCAGCGCGACCGCGCGGGGAGCGGTCGCGGTGTGCACCAGCAGCACGGGGCTGGACGCGGCCCACCGCGGGTAACGGCTCACGGCGGCGTCCGTGAGGTCGTCGAGTGCCCGCGGGACGTCCGTCGGTGCCACGGCCGGCGCCGCTCCCGCTCGCACGCCGGCGCCCACCGGGGGCAGCGGCTGCCACCTGGCCGCCCAGTACCCGAGCGCCTGGCCCAGCTCGTCCAGCCGCGTCGTCGTGACCCCGTCGCGCAGCGCGCGGACGACGTGCCCGGTGCGGATGACGCCGTGGGTGAGTGACGCGAGGGCGCCCGGCAGCAGCCTCGGCCACCACCGGACCAGCAGCTGCTCCCAGGGTTCCTCGTGCACCTGGCGGGCGAACAGGGCCATCCAGTCGCCGAGCCGCGAGGGGTCACCCAGCGCTTCACGCCAGTCGGTCTCAGCGATCACCCGGCTCGCAGCGGGCATCGGCTCCAACCGCTTCTCGTAGCCGACCACCCACCGGTGCACGTCGTCCCCGTGCCCGAGCCGCAGCAGGGCGTCCACCGCCATCGGGCCGTGGTTCGAGAGCCAGCCCTCGAACTCGGGCCCCTTCGCGTGCAGCCGTTCGTACGCCTCGTCCAGCAGTCCATCGTCGGTCGTCATGCCGAGGAGTCAACATGCTCAAGTCCACTTGAGGTCAAGGAACCAGCGGGCGCAGAATGCTTGTCGTGCCCTCCCCCCAGCTGCTCACCATCGGCGAGGTCGCCGCCCGCGCCGGCGTGTCCGTGCCGACCATCCGGTACTACGAGGAGCGGTCCCTGATCTCCTCGACCCGGACGCCGGGCAACCAGCGGCGCTTCCCCCGGCACGTGCTGCGCCGTCTCGCGTTCATCGCAGCAGCGCAACGGGTCGGGCTCGACCTGACGCAGATCAGCACCGCCCTGGCCACCCTGCCCGCCGACCGCGCCCCCACCCGACGCGACTGGACAAGGCTCAGTGCGCCGTGGCGCGAAGCCGTGGCCCAGCGGATCGCCGCGCTGCAGGCGCTGCAGACCTCGCTGGACGGCTGCATCGGCTGCGGCTGCCTCTCGCTGCGACGCTGCGCGCTGTTCAACCCGGACGACGAGGCCGCCACCGAGGGCCCCGGCTCACGGTGGCTGCGGCAGTCCCTGCCCTAGCCTGGCGGCATGAACGGCGCGCACGCCCTGGTCCGCACCCTCGTCGACGCCGGCGTCGACGTCTGCTTCGCCAACCCCGGCACGTCCGAGATGCACTTCGTCGCAGCCCTGGACGACGTCCCCGCCATGCGGGCGGTCCTGACCCTGTTCGAGGGGGTCGCCACGGGCGCTGCCGACGGGTACGGGCGGATGGCCGGCCGCCCGGCCGCGACCCTGCTGCACCTCGGGCCGGGCCTGGCCAACGGCATCGCCAACCTGCACAACGCCCGCAGGGCGCGCACCCCGCTGGTCAACGTGGTCGGCGACCACGCCACGCACCACAAGCGGCTGGACGCCCCGCTGGAGTCCGACGTCGACGCGCTGGCGTCCGCGGTGTCCGGGTGGTTCCGGCGGTCGCTGACGACCAGCGACCTCGCCGCCGACGCCGTCGACGCCGTGGCAGCCGCCACGTCGGCGCCCGGGTGCGTCGCCACCCTGGTGCTGCCGGCCGACGTGTCGTGGGGCGAGGGCGGCCGCACGGCCGACCCGCGACGACCACGGGTCGCCGCGCCGGTGCGAGCGGACGTCGTCGCCGAGGTCGCCCAGTCCCTGACCAGCGAGGCGCCCAGCGTGCTGTTCCTGGGCGGCGACGCCCTGACCGAGCGCGGGCTGCTGGCTGCGGCCCGGGTGGCGGCGGCCACGGGCGCGCGGCTGCTCTGCGAGACGTTCCCGGCTCGACTCCCCCGGGGGTCGGGGCTGCCGTTCGTCCGCCCACTGCCCTACCCGCCCGAGCCCGCCCTTGCCGCGCTCGCGGACGTCCGTCACCTCGTGCTCGCCGGGGCCGGCGAGCCGGTCGCGTTCTTCGCCTACCCCGGGCTGCCCGGCAGCTTCGTCCCCCCGGGCTGCACGGTGCAGCTGCTCGCCGAGCCGGGGCAGGACGCCACTGAGGCGCTGTGCGCGCTCGCCGACCTCGTCGGCGCTGACGCGACACCCGAGGTCAGCGGGGACCGTCGCCCCGACCTGCCGACCGGGCCGCTGACCACGCGCGCCCTGGCCGAGGCGGTCGGAGCGCTGCTCCCCTCGGGCGCGATCGTCGTGGACGAGGCGCTGACGTCGGGGGTGCACCTGGCGGCGGCGACCGCAGGCTGCCCCCGGCACGACTGGCTGACGCTGACCGGTGGTGCCATCGGGCAGGGGCTGCCGGTGGCGACCGGCGCCGCCGTCGCCTGCCCGGACCGGCCGGTGGTCTCGATCCAGGCCGACGGCAGCGCGATGTACACGATCACGGCGCTGTGGACCCAGGCTCGCGAGCAGCTGGACGTCACCACCGTCATCTGCGACAACGGGGCCTACGCCATCCTCGACGGCGAGCTCGAGCGGGTGGGTGCCGCCAGCGACGGCGTGCGCGCCCGCCGGCTGCTCGACCTGACCGATCCCGCCCTGGACTTCGTGGCACTGGCCACCGGCCTCGGTGTGCCCGCGCGGCGGGCTCGCACCGCCGACGAGCTCGTCGAGCACCTGCGGTGGGCCCTCGCCGAACCCGGGCCGCACCTGGTCGACGCCGTCCTGCAGGCGGTGCCGGCATGACCACGCTGGGGGCGATCTTCCCGCCCGACCTGCCGCCGGAGCGGTTGCGGTCGGCCGCGTTGGCCGCCGACCGAGCCGGCCTCGAGCAGCTCTGGCTGTGGGAGGACTGCTTCAAGGAGAGTGGGATCGCCACTGCTGCAGCGGTTCTGGCCTGGACCGAGCACCTGACCGTCGGCATCGGGCTGCTCCCCGTGCCCCTGCGCAACGTCGCGCTGACGGCGATGGAGATCGCGACGCTCGAGCGACTGTTCCCCGGCCGGCTGGTGCCCGGTGTCGGCCACGGCGTGGCCGAGTGGATGGAGCAGGTCGGCGCGCGCGCGCAGTCGCCGATGACCCTGCTGCGCGAGTACACGACGGCGCTGCGCGCCCTGCTGCACGGCGAGACGGTGACGACGAAGGGTCGCTACGTCCAGCTCACCGACGTCGCCCTGGACTGGCCGCCCGCCGCTGCCCCGCCGCTGCTGGTGGGAGCCGTCCGCGAGCGCACCGTCAGCCTGGCCGGCGAGCTCGGCGAGGGCGTCATCATGACCGGCGAGACCACACCCGCCGCCGTGCGCGAGGCCATGGTCCACCTGCGTCGCGGTCGGGCCGACGCCGGTCGCGCCGGTGAGCCCGACGTCGTCGTGTTCCTGCCCGTCCAGGGCGAGCTGGACGCGACCCGCGAGGCTGCCCGGGTGAGCGAGCTCGCGGACGCCGGCGCCACCCACGTGGTCCTGCTGGCCCTGGACGACGACCCGCTGCTGGAGGACCTGGTGGCGTTCGTCGCCCGGGACCTGCGACCCCTGGTGGCGTGAGCCTCGAACCGCCACAATGGCCTGGTGAGCAATCCCAATCTGTCAGGCCGGGTCGCGATCGTCACCGGCGCCGCGAACGGGATCGGTGCGGCGTCGGCGCTAGCACTGGCGGCCGAGGGGGCGCGGGTCGTCGTGGCCGACGTGGTGTCCGGTGACGCGACGGTCGCGGCCGTCCGCGCCGCCGGCGGCGAGGCGATCGCCGTCCGCTGCGACGTCGCCGACCCCGAGCAGGTGGCCGCGATGGTGGACGCCGCCGTGCAGCAGCTCGGCGGCCTCGACGTCCTGGTCAACAACGCCGGGGTCGGCGGCGGCTCGAGGCCCCTGCACGAGCTCGACCTCGACGACTGGAACCGCACCCTGGCGGTCAACCTCACCGGGCCGTTCCTGTGCACGCGCGCGGCCATGCCCCACCTGCTGGCGTCCGGCCGCGGCCGCATCGTCAACATCGCCTCGACGTACGGCCTGATCGGCGCACCGCTCGCACCGGCCTACTGCGCCACCAAGGGGGCGATCGTCAACCTCACCCGGCAGCTCGCTGTCGACTACAGCGGCAAGGGGATCCGGGTGAACGCGATCTGCCCCGGGTACATCGACACCGACCTGGGCGGACACCGCGCCGCGATGTCAGCGCAGGAGGCCGACGCCGCGCACGAGCGACGCGAGGCCGCCGCCGCTCGCCAGCCGATCGGTCGTCAGGCCCAGACCGACGAGGTCGCCAGCGTGGTCGTGTTCCTGGCCGGCGACGACAGCTCGTTCATGACCGGCTCGATCGTCACCGTCGACGGCGGCTGCACGACCACCTTCAACCACCCCTGACCCGCTCACGCCGGGACGGCGTGGCCCCGCCCGACGACCGCGAAGGCGGCCGCCGCGTCCCGGCACGCCGCGCCCAGCTCGCGCGCAGGGTCGGTGAGCACCGGCTCGAACGCCTTCTCGGCTGCTCCGACCAGCACCGAGTCACCACCCAGGGCGGGCACCAGCACCCGCACCTGCTCGCGCGGCGCCTGCAGCGCGACGCTGGCCAGTGCCTCGTCCACGTCGGCGGACACCACCGGGTACAGGGTCCGCAGCACGCCACCCAGCACGACGACCTCGGGGTTGAGGACGTTGACGATGCTGCCCAGCCCGAGGCCCAGGTAGCGCCCGACCGAGCGCAGCGCGGCGCTGGGTCGGCGCACCGTGCGCAGCCGCTCGGCGAGCGAGTCCAGGTCGGTGCTGTCCGCCCGCAGGGCCGCGCTGATGGCCTCAGCGCCGATCTCGGTCTCCCAGCAGCCACGGCTGCCGCAGCGGCAGGTGCGGCCGCGCGGGTTGACCATCAGGTGGCCCAGCTCGCCGGCGTAGCCGCCGACGCCGTGCAGGGGGTGGCCACCCACGATCACTCCCCCGCCGACGCCGGCGTCCGCGGCGAGGAACACGATGTCGTCGCAACCGACGGCAGCGCCGCGGGTGTGCTCGGCCAGCGCCCCGAGGTCGGCGTCGTTGCCCACGGTGACCCGCAGGTCCGCGCTCATCCGGGCCAGCAGCAGGTCGGCCAGGGGGACGTCGACCCAGCCCAGGTTCGGTGCGAAGCGCACGACCCCCCCAGGCTCGCGCACCACCCCGGGGACGCCGACGCCCAGCCCGAGCAGCACGCTGCCCTCGGGGACGCTCACGACCAGCCGCCGGGCCAGCCGCACGACGGCGCCCGCCACCAGGTCGGGACGCCGCGAGGGGGGCGTGGGAGCCGACGCGCGCACCAGCACCTGGCCGCCGAGACCGACCAGCGCGCCGCGCAGCACGTCGATCCCGACCTCGACGGCGACGACCACCGCGGCGGCCGGGTTGGGCCGCACGTCCAGCGAGGGACGACCAGCACCGCTGCGGCCGCCGCTGGGCGCCGTCTCGACGACGGCGCCCAGCGAGACGAGCTCACCGACCAGCGCCCCGATGGTGCTGCGGTTCAGCCCGAGGCGTGCCGTGAGGTCAGCCCGTGAGAGCTGGCCGTCGCGGTGCAGGTGAGCCAGCACCGTGCCGAGGTTGTGTCGACGCACTGCCTCCTGGTTCGTGCCCGCACCCGGCCGGCGAGCGACTGCCATGTCAGCGACCTGGCCTCAGCAACCGCACACGTCAGCGGCCGGCGGCACTGCGGCGGCGGCGCGTGATGGCGTCGACGCTGGCCGCGAGCAGGAGCACGAAACCGGTCACGAGGTAGTTGACGTCGGCCTTCTGGTTGAGCAGCCCCAGTCCGTTGGCGATGACGGCCACGACGAACGCGCCGACGATCGCGTCGCGCATCTTGCCCTTGCCGCCGAAGAGGCTGGTGCCACCGATGACCGCGGCACCGACGGCGTACAGCAGCGTGTTGCCCGCGCCTGCGTCCGGCGTCACCGAGTTCAGCCGGGACGCCGCGACGATGCCGGACAGGGCGGCCATCCCCGAGCAGATCACGAACACCGACGTCCGCAGGACGGTCACGTTGATGCCGGCCCGGCGGGCCGCCTCGGTGTTGCCGCCGATGGCGTAGATGTGCCGGCCGTAGCGGGTGCGGGAGAAGACGAACGTCCACGCGACGAGCAGGACGACGACCACCGGGACGACGTAGGGGATGCCGCGCAGGGTGAAGTTCGGGTTCGCCGCCCGGTTCAGGTTCAGGACGTAGGTGATCACCAGCACGATCACGCCCAGCGCCGCGATCCGCAGCAGCACGACCGCGAGCGGCGAGCGCACCAGTCCCGCGGACGCCTGCGACCGGTAGCGCATCAGGCTCAGGACGGCGTAGAGCGCGATCGCGAGGATCGCGACGACCCAACCGGCAGTGACCGGCAGGTTGCTGTTGGCGATGCCGACGATCACGGTGTCGCGCACGGGGACGGTGCCGCCCTGGCCGATCAGCTTCAGGGTGATGCCCTGCAGCCCCAGGAAGAACGCCAGCGTGACGACGAAGGACGGGATGCCCAACCGGGACACCAGCGTGCCGATGACCAGGCCGATGACCATGCCGGTCACCAGGGCGCCCAGCACCCCGACGTACCAGGGCAGACCCTTGTCGGTGATCAGGATGGCCATCACACCGGCCGAGGCGCCACCGGCGACGCCGGCGCTCAGGTCGATGTCACCCAGCAGCAGCACGGGCACCAGGCCCATGGCGAGGACGCAGATCGCGCCCGCCTGGACCATGAGGTTGGCGATGTTGCCGGTCGAGGGGAAGGTCTCGGGCCGCAGCACCGAGAACACGACGGCCAGGACAACCAGGCCGAGGACGGCGGGCAACGAGCCGGTGTCGCCGCCCCGCAACCGGTCGCGGTACTCGCGGAACGCCCCACCGACGGTGGTGGCGCGCGCGTCGCCGGAGAAGTCGGAGCCGGCCAGCCCGGGGCTGGGGGTGCTGCCCTCAATGACGCTCATCGCTCG
>JBKJTJ010000106.1:0-14354 GCA_046590855.1 Actinomycetota bacterium | reverse complement strand
GTTGATGATCGCGACCTTGATCGGGATGTCGTTGATGACGCAGGTCGCGAGCTCCTGGTTGGTCATCTGGAAGCAGCCGTCGCCGTCGATCGCCCACACCGTGCGCTCGGGGCTGCCGACCTTGGCGCCCATCGCGGCGGGCACCGCGTAGCCCATCGTGCCGAGGCCGCCGGAGTTGAGCCAGGCGTTGGGCCGCTCGTACTCGATGAACTGCGCCGCCCACATCTGGTGCTGGCCGACACCGCTGGTGTAGATGGCCTCGGGGCCGGCGATCTTGCCGATCCGCGAGATCACCAGCTGGGGCGACAGCGAGTCGTCGTCCGGCTCGGCGTACCCGAGGGGGTACGTCGCCCGCCACTCCTCGACCTCGCGCCACCAGGCGGCGTAGTCACCGAGGGCCCCGGCGGCGTGCTCGGCCTGCAGCGCCAGGAGCAGCTCGCTGAGGACCTCCTTGGCGTCACCGACGATCGGGACGTCGGCCACCCGGTTCTTCGAGATCTCGGCGGGGTCGATGTCGGCGTGGATCACCGTCGCGTGCGGGGCGAACGTCGAGAGCTGGCCGGTGACGCGGTCGTCGAACCGGGCGCCGATGCTGAAGATCAGGTCCGAGCGCTGCAGCGCGGTGACCGCAGCGACGGTGCCGTGCATCCCGGGCATGCCCAGGTTGGCCGGGTGGCTGTCGGGCAGCGCGCCGCGCGCCATCAGGGTCGTGACGACCGGGATGCCGGTGAGGTCGACCAGCCGGCGCAGCTGCTCGCTCGCGCGGGCCCGGATCACCCCGCCGCCGACGTACAGCACCGGTCGGCGCGAGCGCACCAGCAGCCGCGCGGCCTCGCGCACCTGCTTGGCGTGCGGGCGGGTCACCGGGTGGTAGCCGGCGAGCTCGACCCGGGTCGGCCACACGAACTCCGTCGTGGCCTGCAGCGCGTCCTTGCTGATGTCGACCAGCACCGGCCCAGGGCGGCCGGTGCCGGCGATGTGGAACGCCTCGGCGATGGCCCGCGGGATGTCGGCGGGGTCGGTCACCAGGTAGTTGTGCTTGGTGATCGGCATCGTGATGCCGCGGATGTCGGCCTCCTGGAAGGCGTCCGTGCCGATCGAGGACGACGCGACCTGGCCGGTGATGGCCACCATCGGCACCGAGTCCATGTGCGCGTCGGCGATCGGCGTGACCAGGTTCGTCGCGCCGGGGCCCGACGTCGCCATGCAGACGCCGACCCGGCCGGTGGCTGCGGCGTACCCCTGCGCGGCGTGCCCCGCCCCCTGCTCGTGCCGCACCAGGATGTGCCGCACCTGCTGGGAGTCCAGGAGCGGGTCGTACGCGGGCAGGATCGCGCCACCGGGGATGCCGAACACCACCTCGACGCCGGCGCGCTCCAGGGACCGGACCAGGCTCTGAGCCCCGGTCAGCAGCTCGGGTCCCGGCTCGTGCGGGGGCTGCTGCGCGGGGACCGGACGCCCGCGACCGGCCGCGACGTCGGCCGGGCTCCCGGCTCCCGTGGGGTTGCCGGCTGGCACCTTGGTCGTGCTCACGTCCTCACCGCTTCCTGCTGCTCACTGATGGGTCACCGGACACGAAAAAACCCCTCGGCCCCGGGTGGCGGGGCGCTGGCGAGGGGTCGCGCGCTGGGCTGGGGTCGATCAGCCGGCGCGCCGGAGAACTACGTGGAGGGAGTGCATGGCCATGATGCCACCGTGCCCCCGTCCTGCGACGGTGTCAACAGCGGCCCGGACCCGTCTCGACATCTGGACGTGGCGTCCGCGTGGTGAGACGCGGCTGCTCGCCGACCCGCGGCAGGCGGCGGACGTCGTCCGGCACGTCGAGGTCGAACGGGCCTGCGAGCAGGCAGCGCCACACGCCCCCCTCGTCCAGCGCCCGTGAGAACGCGTAGCCCTGGGCGTGCTGGGCGCCGGCGGCGCGCAGCAGCCGCACGTGCAGGGCGCTCTCGACCCCCTCGACCGTCACGGACAGCCCCAGCTCGTGGCCGATGCCGATCACGGCGTGGACGAGGGCGGTGACGTCGTCCAGCCGGCCGAAGCCCTCGAGGAACGAGCGGTCGATCTTGAGCTGGTCGACCGGCAACCGGCGCAGGTAGTCCAGCGAGGAGTAGCCGGTGCCGAAGTCGTCCACCGCCAGGTGGACGCCGAGCCCGCGCAGCCGCTCGATGCTGGTGAGGGTGTCCTCGGCCTGGTCCAGCAGCACCGTCTCGGTGATCTCGAGGGTCAGCCGGTCGGCGGGGACCCCGCCCCGCCGCAGCACCTCGTCGACGGCCTCGACCAGGCCGGGGTCGGCCACCTGGTGCACCGAGAGGTTGACGGCCACCCCGATCGGGTGCCCCGCGTCGGCCCAGGCCGCAGCCTGGGCGACCGCCTGCTCGAGCACCCACCGGCCGATGGCGTGGATGTCGCCGCTGGACTCGGCCAGCGCGACCAGCTCGCTGGCCTCGATGACCGTGCTGTCGCCGTCGGTCCAGCGCAGCAGAGCCTCGGCGCCCACCATCTCGCCACTCGCGAGGTCGACCACCGGTTGGTAGAGCACGGACAGGGCCTGGTCGACGACGGCCGCGTGCAGCCGCTGCTCGAGGTCGACGCTGCGCGCGAGGGCGGCGTACATGGCGGGTTCGAAGACCCGCACCAGCCCGCGCCCGGCGGCCTTGGCGTGGTACATCGCGACGTCCGCGTCGCGCACCAGGTCGACCGGCCGTCCGCCCGGGCCGGCGGCGGCCACGCCCACCGAGCCGCTGAGCACCAGCTCGCCGCCCGGGGAGGTGAACGGGCCGGACAGCTCGAGCAGCAGCCGGGTGGCGACGTCCACCGCCGCCGCGACGTCGGCGCCGGGCGCCAGCAGGGCGGTGAACTCGTCACCGCCGTAGCGGCACACCAGGTCACCGTCGCCGGCGGCGCGCTCGACCCGACGGGCCGCCTCGCGCAGCAGCGCGTCGCCGACGGCGTGACCGCGTCCGTCGTTGATGCGCTTGAACCCGTCGAGGTCGCAGAACAGCACCGCCACCTGCTCGTGGCTGCCGAGCGCGGCGAAGCGGGCGGCCAGCGCCCGGTCGAACGTGGCCCGGTTGGCGAGGCCGGTGAGGCCGTCGGTGCGGGCCGCGTGCAGCAGCTGCTCGCGCAGGGCGGCGGTCTCGGTGACGTCGCGCACCGCGACCACGACGTCGTCGCCGACCCGGCTGGCCACGGCCTCCAGCTGGACGGCCCGCTGCCGGCCGCCGTCCGGGCCGGCGCCGAGGTCCACACCGACCTGCAGCCGCTGGTCGGCGGTGGGGTCGACCTGCAGCAGGCGCAGGGCCGACCGCACGCGGTCGGCGTCCGCCGCCACCACCAGGTCGCCCACGCGGCGTCCGAGCAGGGCGGCCGGGTCGACGCGCAGCAGCCGCTGGGCGGACGACGAGACGTAGCCGACCTCGCCACCGAGGCCGAGCCGCAGCAGCAGGTCGGGGGTGGTGTCGACCATCGAGCGGAAGTGCTGCTCGCGGGTGGCGAGCTCGGCCACCAGCCGCTGGTTGGTGCGCGCCACCACGAGCAGCCGGGCCAGCAGCACCAGCATCACCGCGCCCGACACGACCAGCGGCAGCCGGGGCAGCCCCTGCGGCGACCCCACCAGCGCCAGCGACACCGATGCGGCGACCAGCGTGACGACCGCCAGCAGCGCACCGTCGGCGTCCACGGTGCGTCGGGGCAGCCGGTCGCGCCCCACCGACGTGACCGCAGCGGCTGCCAGCAGCACCGAGACGGCGACGTGGGCGGGGGGATCGAGCGCGGCGCCCAGCAGCCCGCTGTCGGTGAGCAGCTGCAGCACCAGGGCCCCCGCCACCAGCCGCGGCGCCAGCCGCTCGCCACGGCGCCGCGAGACCCACAGCGGGACGGCCAGGGCGCCGCCCAGCACCTCGACCCCGAGTCCGGCCCGGCCGAGCGCGGCCAGCACCGTGCCGTCGGTCGGTGGCGGGGGCACGCGGTGCCACCCGAACACCCAGGCCACCACGAAGACGCTGCCGACGACGAGGAACGCGTCCACCGCGAGCACCCAGGCGCGCGGTCCGCCGCTGGCAGGCAGCAGCAGCAGGACCGCGGCGGTCGCCGCGAGCACGCACGCCAGGAGCTGCGACGAGGCGAGCGCCAGGGGGACGTCGGACCAGGCGCCGCGGGACAGCGCCGACGTCACACTCGAGAGCAGAAGCGAGCCGGCGACGAGCGCGAACGCCCCGCGCAAGCGGCCGTCCAGCCGGACCAGCACCGCCAGCACGACGACGGCTGAGGCCAGGGCCGCGAGCGCTGCTGCGAGAGCCACGTCAGTCGCAGACGGCGCCGCGGGCCGCGGAGCCGACGAGCTTGGCGTACTTGGCCAGGACGCCACGCTGGTGCCGGGGCGCGGGAGGCGCCCAGCCCTCGCGTCGGGCGGCCAGCTCGTCGTCGTCGACCAGCAGGTCGAGCGTGCCGCCGGCCACGTCGAGGCGGATCCGGTCGCCGTCGCGCACGAAGGCGATCGGGCCGGCGTCCACGGCCTCGGGGGCGACGTGGCCGACGCACAGGCCGGTGGTGCCGCCGCTGAACCGCCCGTCGGTGAGCAGCAGCACGTCCTTGCCGAGCCCGGCGCCCTTGATCGCCCCGGTCACCGCGAGCATCTCGCGCATGCCCGGCCCGCCCTTGGGGCCCTCGAAGCGGATCACGCACACGTCGCCGGCCACCATGGTGCCGTCCGAGACGGCATCCATCGCCGCTCGCTCGCCGTCGAAGACCCGGGCGGTGCCCTCGAAGACGTCCTCGTCGAAGCCGGCCGACTTCACCACGGCGCCCTCGGGCGCCAGCGACCCGTGCAGGATGGTCAGCCCGCCGGTGCGGTGGATCGGGCGGTCCATGGCGCGCAGCACCTTGCCGTCGACGTCCGGCGGGTCGATGTGGGCGAGGTTCTCGGCCAGCGTCCGGCCCGTGACGGTGAGCGCGTCGCCGTGCATCAGACCCGCGTCGAGCAGGGCGCGCATGACGACCGGGATGCCACCCACCCGGTCGACGTCGGTCATCACGAAGCTGCCGAACGGCTTGACGTCGGCCAGGTGCGGCACCTTCGCGCCGATCCGGCTGAAGTCGGCGAGCGAGAGCTCGACGTGCGCCTCGTGCGCGATCGCCAGCAGGTGCAGGACGGCGTTGGTCGAGCCACCGAGGGCCATGACCACGGCGATGGCGTTCTCGAACGCCTCGCGGGTCAGGATCTGGCGGGCCGTGATGCCCTGGCGCAGCAGCTCGACGACGGCCTCGCCGGACCTGCGGGCGTACCCGTCGCGGCGGCGGTCGGTGGCCGGCGGCGCCGCGCTGCCGGGCAGCGACATCCCCAGCGCCTCGGCCGCGCTGGCCATCGTGTTGGCCGTGTACATGCCACCGCAGGCCCCCTCGCCCGGGCAGATCGCACGCTCGATCGCGTCGACGTCGGCGCGCGAGATCAGGCCACGTGCACACGCGCCGACGGCCTCGAAGGCGTCGATGATCGTCACCTGGCGCTCGGTGCCGTCCGAGAGCTTCGCGATGCCCGGCAGGATCGACCCCGCGTACAGGAACACGCTCGCGAGGTCGAGCCGCGCCGCGGCCATCAGCATGCCCGGCAGCGACTTGTCGCAGCCGGCGAGCAGCACCGACCCGTCCAGCCGCTCGGCCTGCATGACGGTCTCGACGCTGTCGGCGATGACCTCGCGCGAGACCAGCGAGTAGTGCATGCCCTCGTGGCCCATCGAGATGCCGTCCGAGACCGAGATGGTGCCGAACTCCAGGGGGTAGCCGTGCGCGGCGTGCACCCCCTCCTTGACCGCCTGGGCCAGCCGCTGCAGCGACAGGTTGCACGGCGTGATCTCGTTCCAGCTGCTCGCGACGCCGATCTGCGGCTTGACCCAGTCGTCGTCCCCCATGCCGACGGCGCGCAGCATGCCCCGCGAGGCGGTCTTCTCCAGGCCGTCGGTGACGTCGCGGCTGCGCGGCTTGATGTCGGGGCCAGGGCGGTCGGTCGAGGTCATGCGCGGGAGTCTAGGACGCCGGTCGCGCACCGCCGCGGGCCGTGCCCGACGACCACGGGGTCGCGACCACCACCCCCAGCAGGGGCTCGCCGCGGGCGATCCGACCCAGCTGCTCGCGCAGCAGCGAGAGGGCGCGCGGCATCATCGCCGACGTGGAGCCCCCGACGTGCGGGCTGACCAGCACGCCGGGCAGGTGCCAGAGCTCGTGGCCGGGATCGAGCGGCTCGGGGTCGGTGACGTCCAGCGCGGCCAGCAGACGCCCGGTGCGCAGCTCGGCCACCAGGTCGTCGGTGCGCACGACCGGCCCGCGGGCCACGTTGACCAGCAGCGCGCCGTCCGGCATCGCCGCGAGGAACGCGGCGTCGACCATGCCGCGGGTGGCGTCGTTCAGCGGCACGGTGACGATGACGACGTCGTGGGCCGGCAGCAGGTCCGGCAGCTCGTCGACGCCGTGCACGGCGCCGAGGCGGGCGTCGTCCCGGGCGCGCGAGGCGACGACCGTCACGTGGGTCTCGAAGGGCAGCAGCCGGGCGACGACCGCGCCGCCGACCCCGCCGGCGCCGAGGACCAGCACCCGCCGGTCGGCCAGCGAGCGGCGTTGCTCGGGTCGCCACCGGCCGTGGTCCTGGTCGCGGACGAACTGCGGCAGCCCGCGCAGGGCCGCGATGGCGAGGCCTACCGCGAGCTCGCTGGTCGAGGCGTCGTGGACACCCACCGCGTTGGCGAGCGCGACGCCTGCGGGCAGGTGCGGTGCGACCGCGTCGAACCCGGCCGTGAGCGTCTGCACCAGCCGCAGGCCCGGCAGGTCGGCCAGCAGCTCGAGCCGGGCGGCGGCGACGTACGGGGGGACGACGACGGTGACCTCGTCGGGGTCCGTCGCGGGCCTCGACAGGTCCCACTGGCGCACCCGCACGCCCTCGGGCAGGCTCCCTGGGCGCTCGAGCAGGTGCTCGACGACCTGCGGGTCCGCGACCGTGCAGACCAGCTGGGCGGGCTCGACAGACTGCTGCACCGGCACGCGGTCAGGCTAGCGACCCCGACGCGGCCGGGACGGCGCCCGCCTTGCCGTTGATGTCGGCGACCACGGCGGCCAGCTGCTCGATCGGCACGGCGGCGGCGTACAGCCAGCCCTGGCTGAACGAGGCGCCCGCGTCGCGCACCAGCTCGTGCTCGGCCTCGGTCTCGACGCCCTCGACGACCACGTCCATCGGCAGGCTGACGGCGAGCGAGACGATCGAGTGCAGGACCGCCTGCGAGCGGGCGTCCAGCAGCACCTGGGCGGTCAGCGCGCGGTCGATCTTCAGGATCGTGGCGGGCATCCGGGCGAGGTAGGCCAGGCTCGAGTACCCGCTGCCGAAGTCGTCGATCGCCACCTGCACCCCGGCCGCCCGCAGGGTGTGCAGCTCGCGCACGGCCGGGTCGTCGACGTCCACGAACAGCGACTCGGTCACCTCGACGGCCAGCCGATGGGGCGGCAGGCCAAGCTCGGCGAGCAGCTCGAGGACGGCGTCGGCCCAGCCGGTTCGCCGCAGCTGGGCGACCGAGCAGTTGACCCCGAGGGTCAGCGGGCCGACGTCGGTGCTGCGCGCCAGCTCGGTGAGGTCCGCGACGGACTGGCGCATGATGGCGGCCCCGACGGCAGCGATCAAGCCGGACCGCTCGGCGACCGGGATGAACTCGTCGGGGGCGACGCGACCCAGCTCGACGTCGTCCCACCGGGCCAGGGCCTCGACGCCGACCACCCGGCGGGTGCGCAGGTCGACGACCGGTTGGTAGTGCGCCACGACGTCGCCCGCCGCCACCGCGTCGCGCAGGCGTCGCTCGACCAGCAGCAACCGCCGGTGCCGCGCCGCGATCGGACCGTCGTACAGCTCGACCCGGTCGCGGCCGGCCTCCTTGGCCGCGCGCAGGGCGACGCCGCTCTCGACCAGCCCGGTGAGGACGTCCGGGCCCAGCGTCGCGACGCCGACGCTGGCCGAGACCTGCACCGCGGCGGCGCCGGGGACGGCCTGCGCAGCGGCGCGCACCGCCACCAGCAGCCGCTGGGCGACATCGTGGGCCCGCTCGGTGTCGCCGGGCACCACGACGGCGAACTCGTCGCCGCCGATCCGGAACACCTCGACCTCAGCGGCCAGCGCCGAGCGGACGGACGCGGCGACGGCCACCAGCAGCGCGTCACCGCGCGCGTGACCGAGCACGTCGTTGACCTCCTTGAACCCGTCCAGGTCCAGCGTCAGGACGGCGGTACCGCCGGTCGTCGCGGCGTCCAGGCGGCGGGTCAGCGCGCGGCGGTTGCCGAGCCCCGTGAGCGGGTCGTGGTTGGCCTGCTGGGTCAGCTCGCGCAGCAGCGTCTGTCGCTGCAGCCCGTTGACCGCCTCCCTGGCACCGAAGACGAACACGACGACCAGGGCCAGCTGGACGCTCACGACGTCGAGCAGCCGGGTGTGCAGCAGCGTGGCCAGGGCGACCGAGAGCATCCCCACGCTGGCGACCGTCGTCGCGACGGTGACCCGGGCGTCGGCTCGGGTCGTCGGGCCGTCACCGGTGCGTGCGGCCGCAACGGCGCTGTAGCGCAGCACGCCCAGCCCGATCAGCGGCCAGGCGATGCACCGGACCGCCACCGCCTGCCACGGTCGCACTCCCCCCGGCACGAGCATGCTGGAGGTGAGGACCAGGTCGGTGCCGACGTACACGCCCAGACCGGCGATGGCGGGCAGCAGGCCGTGGTCGAGGTCGCGCAGCCACAGCAGCAGCAGCAGGCCGACGATGACGGCCTCGGCCAGCAGGACGGTCACGGCCACGGCGCCGGCGCTCGTCCCGACGGTCCTTGTCCCGAGCGAAGGACCGAGCCGGTCGACCAGGGCGACCCGCCAGAGCATGAAGCAGGCCGTGCTGCCGAGCAGCAGGGCGTCCAGCACGATGCGGCGCACACCGATCCCACCGGGGCGGCCACCGGCAGCCAGCAGCACTGCACTGATGCCGACCGCGGCGGCGAGGACGGACATCGTCGTGCCGGTGTTGGGGTACTCGACCCGCCCCGACCGCGCGAGGTTCAGCGCGACCAGCAGCTGCCCCAGACCCCAGACGGACGTGGCGAGCGCGAGCAGCCGGAGCGGGTGGTGGTGGCCCCGACGGCGGGCGGCCAGGACCAGGGCGGTGCCGGTCGCGAGCGCGACGAGACCGGCGCCGACGGTCGACCCCAGCAGGGGGCCACCCTGCGGCAGGCGGGCGGCGGCCGTGACCCCGGCCAGGCTGAGGAACCCGAGGAGACCGGCCGCGACGGCCGGGCCGGCGCGGGGGCGGTCACCGACTCGAGGCTGCACTCCGCTGTCATCGGTCGGCAGCGTTGCCACCTTGACCGGGCGGCGCCGATCGAGCCGGCTCAGGGCACGGCCGGGTCCGTGTGCGACGACAGCCGGGCGAGCACCAGCTCGCGCACCCGAGCCGCGTCGGCCTGGCCCTTCATCTCCTTCATCACCGCACCGATCAGCGCGCCGGCGGCCGACACCTTGCCGTCCCGGATCTTGGCCGCGACCTCGGGGGCGCCGGCGATGGCCCGGTCGACGGCGGCACCGAGCGCGTCGTCGTCCGAGACCAGCTCGAGGCCGCGGGCGGCGACGACCTGCTCGGGGTCGCCCTCGCCCGCCAGCACGCCCTCGAGCACCTGGCGGGCCATCGTGTCGTTGATCCGGCCGCCCTCGACCAGGGCGGCCAGCTCGGCGACCTGGGCGGGCGTGATGTCCAACGACGACAGCTCGACGCCGGCGGCGTTGGCGGTGCGGGCCAGCTCGCCGGACCACCACTTGGTCGCAGCCGCCGGTGAGGCGCCCGCCGCCACCGTGGCCTCGACCAGCTCGGTCGCGCCCGCGTTGACCAGGTCGCGCATCGCCAGGTCGGCGAGGCCCCAGGCGGCCTGCAGCCGCCGACGACGGGCCGGCGGCGCCTCGGGCAGCGTCTGCGCGAGGGTCGCCACCCACGCCGGGTCGGGCGCGATGGGCACGAGGTCCGGCTCGGGGAAGTAGCGGTAGTCGTCGGCGTCGGACTTCTCGCGACCGGACGTCGTGGTGCCCGAGTCCTCGTGCCAGTGCCGGGTCTCCTGCAGGATGCTCGCGCCGGACGACAGCCGAGCGCCCTGGCGGGTCATCTCGTAACGCACCGCCCGCTCGACGCTGCGCAGCGAGTTGACGTTCTTGGTCTCGGTGCGGGTGCCGAGCGGGACGGCGGACTGGCCGGCGGGGTCGGCGGCTCGCTCGCGCAGGGAGACGTTCGCGTCGCAGCGCAGAGAGCCCTGCTCCATCCGCACGTCGGACACCCCGAGCGCGCGCAGCAGGTCGCGGAGCGCACCGACGTACGCGCGGGCCACCTCGGGCGCGCGCTCGCCGGCGCCGGTGACCGGGCGGGTCACGATCTCGATCAGCGGGATGCCGGCCCGGTTGTAGTCGACCAGCGAGTGCTCGGCGCCGTGGATGCGACCGGTCGAGCCGCCGACGTGCAGCGACTTGCCGGTGTCCTCCTCCATGTGGGCCCGCTCGATCTCGACCCGGAAGACCGTGCCGTCGTCCAGCTCGACGTCCAGGTGCCCGTCGACGGCGATCGGCTCGTCGTACTGCGAGGTCTGGAAGTTCTTCGGCATGTCGGGGTAGAAGTAGTTCTTGCGGGCGAAGCGGCACCAGGTGGCGATCTCGCAGTTGAGCGCGAGCCCGATGCGAATGGCCGACTCGACGCCGATCTCGTTGACCACCGGCAGCGCGCCGGGCAGGCCGAGGCAGACGGGACACGTCTGGGTGTTGGGCTGACCACCGAAGGTGGTCGAGCACCCGCAGAACATCTTGGTCGCGGTGCCGAGCTCGACGTGCACCTCGAGGCCCATCACGGGGTCGAAGACGGCCAGCACCTCGTCGTAGCCCATGAGGGTCTCGGGCTCACGCGTCGCGTGGGTGGTCATCGCAGCTCTCCTTCGGTCAGCTCGGGGGCCCGGGTGAGCAGGGGTGCCCCCCACTGCGCGACGAGGGCGGCCTCGAGGGCGGCTCCCACGGCATACAGGCGGTCGTCCTGGGTGGCCGGGGCGAGGATCTGGATGCCCGTGGGCAGACCGTCCTCGTCGGCCAGGCCGCTGGGCAGCGACATGCCCGGCACCCCAGCGAGGTTGGCCGGGATCGTCGCGACGTCACCGCGGTACATCGCCATCGGGTCGTCGAGCTTCTCCCCGAGCTTGAACGCCGTGGTCGGGGCGGTCGGCGAGAGCAGCACGTCGGCGGTGGCGAAGGCGCGTGCGAAGTCGTCGGCGATGAGGCGGCGCACCTTCTGAGCCTGTCCGTAGTAGGCGGCGTAGTAGCCCGACGAGAGGGCGTAGGTGCCGAGGATGATGCGGCGCTTGACCTCGTCGCCGAAGCCGGCGTCGCGGCTCGCGGCCATGACCTGCTCGGCGCTGGGGGCGTCGACCCCCGCGGGCGGCACGCGCAGGCCGTAGCGCATGGCGTCGAACTTGGCGAGGTTGCTCGAGGCCTCGCTGGGCAGGATGAGGTAGTAGGTGGCCAGCGCGTAGTCGAAGCTCGGGCAGTCGACCTCGACGACCGTCGCGCCGCGGTCGACGAGCAGGGCGACGGCCTCGTCGAACCGGGTCTGCACCCCCGCCTGGTAGCCCTCGCCGGTCAGCTGCTTGATGACGCCGACGGTCATGCCGGAGACGTCGGCCCGGCGCGCCGCCTCGACGACGGCGGGCACGGGCGCGTCGATCGAGGTCGAGTCGAGCGGGTCGTGACCGGCTATCACCGCGTGCAGCAGGGCGGTGTCGAGCACCGAGCGCGCGCAGGGCCCGGCCTGGTCGAGGCTGGAGGCCAGGGCCACGAGGCCGTAGCGCGAGACGCCGCCGTAGGTCGGCTTGGTGCCGACCGTGCCGGTGAGGGCGGCCGGCTGGCGGATGGAGCCGCCGGTGTCGGTGCCGATGGCCAGCGGGGCCTGGAAGGAGGCGACGACGCTCGAGCTGCCACCGCCCGAGCCGCCGGGGATGCGCTCGAGGTCCCAGGGGTTGCGGCTCGGGCCGTAGGCCGAGTGCTCGGTCGAGGAGCCCATCGCGAACTCGTCGAGGTTGGTCTTGCCGAGGATCGGCATGCCCGCCTCGCGCAGCCTGGTCACCACGGTGGCGTCGTAGGGCGGGATCCAGCCCTCAAGGATGCGGCTGCCGGCGGTGGTGGGCAGGCCGATCGTCGTGAGGATGTCCTTGACCGCGATCGGCACGCCGGCGAGCACGTGGAGGTCGTCACCGGCCGCGCGCCGCTCGTCGACGGCGCGGGCCTGGGCCAGCGCACCCTCGTGGTCGACGTGCAGGTAGGAGTGCACGAGGCCGTCGACGGCATCGGTGCGGTCGAGGTGGGCCTGGGTCAGCTCGACCGAGCTGACCTCCTTGGTGGACAGGAGGCTCGCCATCTCGGCGGCGCTGCGGCGGGTGAGATCGGTCGTCATCAAGGAGCCTTCGTCTTGGCCTTCGTCGTGAACAGCGGGAGGAAGCTGAGGAGGTCAGTCCTCGTCGAGGATGCGCGGCACCGAGAAGCGCTGCTGCTCCTGGGCGGGGGCACCGGAGAGGGCCTGCGCCGACGTGAGGCTGGGGCGGCGCACGTCGGGGCGCGTCACGTTGGTCAGCGGCAGCGGGTGCGACATCGGCTCGACCCCCTGCGTGGGCGCCTGCTGCACCAGGGCCACGGAGTCGAGGATGACGCCGAGCTCGCCGAGCATCTTGTCCTGCTCGGCGTCGCTCAGGTCGATGCGGGCCAGGGACGCCAGGTGGGCCACGTCGTCACGGGTGAGTGCCATGAGGGGCAGTCTAGGAGGTCGGGGACCACCCCCTCCGCGCCCGCCCTGCGCGAGGCTGGGGCTACGGGCGAGGGAAGGCTGCCCGCTGCGTGGCGACGAAGGGTGAGATCTCGACGACCTGTCCGGGGTCGTCGGCGCCGCCCTGGCAGTACGAGAGGGTAGCCCCCCCTTCAGCCCCTACCGCGCGATCGGTCAGCGGCTGACGCTGATCTGGCAGGCCGACACGGATGGTCGTCGTGTCGCTGAGGTGGCCGGTGTCGCAGCGGTACTTGGCGAGGAGGAAGTAGCCGATCCCACCCGGCTCGAGGATCACCGCCGCCGGGGGGTCGCTGCTGACGTACTGGGCGCCCGTGCTCGTGTTGTACCGGAGGGCCAAACGGTGTCCGGAGCCGTCGTAGAGGCCGAGCGATGGGTAGCCGAGCAGCAGGCAGGACGTCGGGCCGATGTTGGTGAGCGCATACATCAGGGGGTTCTCGCCGGTCTGGGCGGTCACGTCCTCGCCGTGGCCGAGCGAGAGGTCCGCTGTCGAGCAGCGGGGGGGCAGTGGCCCGCCCGAGCCCCCACCCGCCGGTGGGGTTGCGGTGGTGGGCGCATCGGCCGCGATCACCTGGAGGCGGCCGAGGCTGGCGCTCGGGCAGGGTGTCGCCCCCAAGCACGACCAGGAGACGGCGAGGAGGGTGCGAGCCCCCGGCTCGTTCGGGTTCCAGCTGGCGGTGACCCGCCTGCTCAGGAGGTCGGAGTAGAAGACGCCTCGCCCGGCGGCGTTGACCGCAAGGCGCCCTCCGGCGGCGCAGTCGCCCCGGAACACGATTGTGACGGGATCACCCACCGGAGCCGTGACGGTCACGGTGGCCGCGAAGGGCAGCGACCGCGGGGCTGCTCCGCGAACCGTGTACTCGACAGTGGGCGGGGTCACGCACGACACGGGGCTGGTGGTCCCCGCCACGCCGCGGCCCTGCTGCGGGTGGAACGAGCCGGTCGTCGTCACCACCACGGCGAGCACCAGGACCGCTGCGGCCGTGCTGCCGCTCGCGACCCAGCGCCGCACCGAGATCCGACGGCGTCCGGCGGCGCGGACGGTGGCCTCGTCGAGCGACATCGCGGGGACCGCCGTCGCCGCCCGTGCCCGCAGCTCGCGGATGAGGTCCTGGTCACTGGTCATCGTCGCCTCCTGGATCTGTTCGGCCGGGCCGGGGCGCGTCGGGCAGCTCGGTGCGCAGCCGCGCTAGGACCCTGCTGAACAAGGCTCGTTCGTGGGTCGCGGTCGTCATTCAGGGGACGGCAGGGTGCCGACTGGGGCGCTCAGGGCACCCCGGAGGGCTTGTTCCTCGCGAGACCAGAATGATGTTCCGGTTGGTGTGAGGGAGTGCGGGGCCTGTGTGGGGCCTGCAGGGGTGGTGGACGGGGGGTTCTGCCTCGTTCGTGGGCTCAGGCCAGGACCCAGGCTCCGTCGGTGCGGGTCAGGCCGAGGTTGAGCAGCCGGCGTAGGTTCAGGGCGGCGCTGCGGGTATGGAGCCAGGCGTTGTTCTTCCG
>JBKJTJ010000029.1:0-3731 GCA_046590855.1 Actinomycetota bacterium | reverse complement strand
AGGACGGGATGCCGATGACCCGGCCGGTGTCGTCGACCAGGGCGCCGCCGCTGTTGCCGGGGTTGACCGCGGCGTCGGTCTGGATCGCGTTGGTGACGACGGTGCCGCTGTCGCCGGACGCCGAGGTCTGCGGGCTCTCGTTCGTCGTCGTGACCGGACGGTCGAGGGCGCTGACGATGCCCGTGGTGACGGTGCCGGCCAGGCCCAGCGGGTTGCCGACGGCCATGACGGGCGAGCCGACCTTGACCGCGTCGGAGTCACCGAGGGTGGCGGGGGTGAGCTTGTCGGCGCCCTTCATGACGATGACCGCGAGGTCGGTCGAGGGGTCGGTGCCCACGACGGTGGCCGAGTAGGCGCGCCCGTCCGAGAGCGTCACCGTCAGCTGGCCGTTGGCGCCCACGCCGGCCACGACGTGGTTGTTGGTCAGCACCCGCCCGGTGTCGTCGAGGATCACGCCGGAGCCCTGGGCCTCGCCGGCCTGCGAGCTCACCGAGATGGCGACCACGCTCGGCTCGACGGCCGCGGCGACCGGCGTCCAGCTCACACCGGCGCCGGCAGCCTGCTCGACCGGGCCTGAGCCCGTCCCGGCGGCGGGGTTGCCCGAGGCGTTGTTCGCGCTGGCCGCGGTGCTGGCCGTCGAGGTGGTGGTCGGCGCGCTGTCGTTGCTGACCACGACCGCGGTCGTGCCGGCCGCGACCACCGCGGCGACCACGGCCGACAGGGCCATGTCGACGTAACGGCGCCGGGGGCGCTCGCTGCGGTCACGCGTGAACGCCGCCGGGGGCGCAGGCGGGGGGCCGTACGGCGAACCCGGTTCGGTGCCGAACCACTCCACGGGTGCGAAGGCCGCGGTCTGCGGCTCGCGGGGCTGCTCGGGGGTGCCTGGCTGCTCGCGGGGCTGCTCGGGGGTGCCGGCTGCGGACTGCTCGGTCGTCTGGGACATGCTCTCCACCTCGTCTGGTCGACTGGTACCTACTCAACCGCGACGAGTTGGTCAGGCGCTGGAGTGGGCCTGGGAGTTGGCTGTGAGTCCAGGCGTCACGGGCGCGAGGGGTAGTCGGACGATGAACGTGGCCCCGCCGCCCGGTGTCGCCGTCACCCCGACCTGACCGCCGTGCCCGGCCACGATCGCCGCGACGATCGCCAGCCCGAGGCCGGACCCACCGCCGCGCGATCGCTGCCGCGAGGCGTCGGCGCGGAAGAAGCGGTCGAACACCTGCCGCACGTGCTCGGGGGCGATGCCCGGCCCGTGGTCGCGCACCTCGAGCACCCCGCTGGCGCCCTCGACCCCGACCAGCAGCTCGATCCGGGTGCCGCTCGGGGTGTGCCGCAACGCGTTCACGACCAGGTTGGTCACCACCTGGCGCAGCTTGGACTCGTCGCCCTCGACGACGCTGGCCCCGACCGGGCCGTCGATCCCGGTCAGGGTGACGTCGCGGCCGGGGTCCAGGGCGCGGGCGTCCTGCACGGCGTCGGCGGCCAGGACCGTGAGGTCGACCGGGGCGCGCCGCTCGGGACGCTGCTCGTCCAGCCGGGCCAGCGTCAGCAGGTCCTCGACCAGCACGCCCATCCGGGTCGCCTCGTCCTCGATCCGCCGCATGGCGCCGGCGACGTCCTGCGGCTGCGTGACCGCCCCCTGGCGGTACAGCTCGGCGTACCCGCGCACCGTCGCGAGCGGCGTCCGCAGCTCGTGGCTGGCGTCGGAGACGAACCGGCGCATCCGTTCCTGCGAGGCCTCGCGCACCGCGAACGCCTGCTCGATCTGGCTGAGCATGGCGTTCAGGGACGCCGAGAGCCGGCCGACCTCGGTCGAGCTGGGCTTGGGCGGCACCCGCCGCGACAGGTCGCCGTCGGCGATCGCCTGGGCGACCTCCTCGACCTCGGTCAGCGGACGGAAGGCGCGCCGCACGGCCAGCCAGCCCAGCAGACCGAGCGCGACCAGCACCGCCAGGCCCACCAGCGTGAGGACGACGCCCATCCGGGCCACCGTGTCGTCGACGTCGGCCAGGCTCTGGCCGACGACCAGCGTGACGTCGCCGTACTGCGTGCCCGCGACGCGCAGGGCGACCAGGCGCCAGCGGGCGTCCCCGCTGGTGGCCGGGACGGTGAACGGCAGGCCGCCGTGGGTCGCGACCGACGCAGGGGTGAGCCCGGCGAGGTCCGGGCCGGGGCCGCCACCGAGCCGGCGACCGATCTGCAGCTGCTGGCCGGTGTCGAGCAGCACGACGCCGTACTGGGCGCTCGGCAGCCCGCGCTGGCGGCCGCCGCCGAGGTCGTCGGGGGAGTCCAGGCCGGCGTAGCCGCGCGCGACGGCGGTCACCTGCGCGTCGACCTTGTCGACCAGCTGGCCGCCGAGCAGGGCCACCGCGACCGCGCCGGTCACGGCCAGCGCGACCAGCGCCAGCGCCAGCAGGATCGCGACCAGCCGCAGCCGCAGCGGCGTCGCGGACGCCCGGTCGCGGGCGCTGGTCAGCAGGGAGCCCACTCAACCCTGCTCGGGCGGCAGGCGCAGCACGTACCCCACGCCGCGTCGGGTGTGGATCAGCGGCACCGCGGCGTCGGCGTCCACCTTGCGGCGCAGGTAGGAGATGTAGGACTCGACGATGCCCGACTCACCTCGGAAGTCGTAGTCCCACACGTGGTCCAGGATCTGGGACTTGGACAGCACCCGGTTGGGGTTGAGCATCAGGTACCGCAGCAGCTTGAACTCGGTGGGCGACAGGTCGACCACGCGGCCGGCGCGCCGCACCTCGTGCGAGTCCTCGTCCAGGTCGAGGTCGGCGAACGTCAGGCGCCCGACGTCCTCGCCGCTGAAGCCGGCGGTGCGCCGCAGCACGGCGCGGATCCGCGCGACGACCTCCTCGAGGCTGAACGGCTTGGTGACGTAGTCGTCGCCGCCGACCGTCAGGCCCATGACCTTGTCGTCGGTGCCGTCGCGCGCGGTGAGGAACAGCACCGGCATCTGCCGGCCCTGGTCGCGCAGCCGGCGGGTGACGGCGAACCCGTCCATGTCGGGCAGCATCACGTCCAGCACCAGCAGGTCCGGTCGCTCGCTCTCGGCCAACTTCAGCGCGGTCGCGCCGTCACCGGCGGTGTGCACCTCGAAGCCGGCGAAGCGCAGCGACGTCGACAGCAGCTCGCGGATGTTGGGCTCGTCCTCGACCACCAGCAGCTTGGCCTCGGACGTCGTGGGCCGGGTCACGCGACCACCTCCTGCGCGTCATCCTGCCCCGCGTTCCTGGGAGTCCGCTGGACGTCGCCTGCGAACCCCTTCCTCCCCCCAACCGGTTTTCCTCCCCCCGACCGGCGGCGATGTCCGACATGTCGGGCTTCCGCGCCGGTTCCAGGGAGGAATGCGGGGTGGGGGGAGGAAGCGTCAGGGGGCGGGGCGGGGCGGGGCGGGGTGGGGGGAGGACCGTCAGGTGGTGGGGTCGGGCTGGGGGCCGGCGAGGACGTCGGCGGCGTCGACGATCCGGTACGCGTACCCCTGCTCGGCAAGGAACCGCTGACGGTGCGCGGCGAAGTCGGCGTCGACCGTGTCGCGGGCGACGACGGTGTAGAAGCGGGCCGCGCGGTGGTCGCCCTTCGGACGCAGCACCCGGCCCAGGCGCTGGGCCTCCTCCTGGCGCGAGCCGAAGCTGCCCGACACCTGGATCGCGATGCTCGCCTCGGGCAGGTCGATCGAGAAGTTCGCGACCTTGCTGACCACCAGCAGCCCGATCTCGCCGGTG
>JBKJTJ010000235.1:0-6109 GCA_046590855.1 Actinomycetota bacterium | reverse complement strand
CGGGGACTCGGTCGCCTCCGTGGCCAAGCAGCTCTACATGAGCGAGTCGACGGTCAAGACCCACATCTCGAAGCTCTACGACAAGCTCAAGGCCAACAACCGGGCGAGCGCCGTCGTTGCCGCCATCCGGTTGGGCTTCATCAAGTCCTGATCGGTCCTCGCGGGTCCGGGCAGCAGGATCACACCGGCCCGTGATCGGGCGCCCCCCTGCGGGCGCCCGATCAGATCGTGAGGCGGAGCCAGTCGGCGAAGGCTCCGACGAGGATCAGGGAGAAACAGAGGACGCTGACAGTGAGCCCGGGCTGGTCCCGCCGGCCGCGGCGCACCGTCATCACATGCCGGCGAACGCGTTGACGATGCTGATGGCGCCCGGGCCGATGATGACGATGAAGAGCGCCGGGAAGATGCACAGCAGCATGGGGAAGATGATCTTGACCGGAATCTTCTGCGCCTTCTCCTCCGCCAGCTGACGGCGCGCGGCGCGCATCTCCTTGGCCTGCTCCCGCAGGACGCTGGCCACCGGGAGGCCGAGGCGGTCCGCCTGGACCAGGGCGCTCACGAAGGTCTTGATCGCCGGGACCTTGGTCCGCTCCCCCAGGGATCCGAAGGCTGCCGCTCGGGACTTGCCGATCTGGATCTCCGAGATGACGCGGGCAAACTCCCCGGCCACCGGGCCCTCGACCGAGCGGGCCACCTGCATGAGGGCGGCGTCGAAGCCCTGCCCCGCCTCCACGCAGACGGTCAGCATGTCGAGCGCATCGGCGAGGCTTCGCTGCAGGTCGTCCTGCCGCTTGATGCCGAGGTTGTAGACGAGCAGGTCCGGGAGGAAGAATCCCGCGGCGGCGCCGGCGCCGGCGAAGAGCACCCCCTTGAAGGACAGCCCTCCGAAGACGAACCCGAGGACGGCCCCGGCGACCAGGGCGGCTCCCTTCGCGCCGAGGACCCGGTCCGCGGTCCACCCTGCGGGGTTGCCCGCGAGGTCGAGCAGGTGACCGAGCCGTCCCGCTGCTCCTGCGGGTGAGAGCCTGACGCCGAGTGATCTGGTGGCCCGGAGCACCGGGATGAGGAGGCGGTCGCGGGCAGCAAGCTCGTTGCGGCCCACTTCGTGGGTGCTGACCTGCCGCTCGATGAGGGACAGGCTCGCCGCGACCCCGGTGACTCCGCCGCCGAAGGCGTAGGCCACCACCGCGATGGAGACCGCAAGGAGCACGATGCCGCCGACGAGCAGGATCTCCGGGGCCATCAGACCTTCACCTCGACGACCTTGCGCATCCAGAAGATGCCGATGACGAGTGAGACGAGGCCCGAGGCGATCATCCCCCAGCCCAGGAGGTTGCTCCACAGGAGCGCGATGTAGTCGTGGTTGGTCAGGTACGTGAACATGAAGATGCCGATCGGGAGGGCGACGAGGATGTATGCCGAGAGCTTGCCCTCGGCCGAGAGCGCACGGACCTGGCGCTGGATGGACTGGCGGTCGCGCAGGGTCCCGACGGTCGTGCGCAGTGTCTCGGCCAGGTTGCCACCGACCTGCCGCTGGATGCCGATGGCCATCGCCGTCCACTTCATGCTGCCGCTGTCCATCCGCAGGGCCATCCGCTCCAGGGCATCCTCGACGTCTGACCCGATCCGGGACTCCGCCATGGCCCGCCCGAACTCCTTCGCGGCCGGCTCGGACGAGTCACGGGCCACGGCGTCGAGGGCCTGCAGCAGGGAGAAGCCGGTGGACAGGCTGCTCGAGAGCAGCATGAGCACGTCGGGGAGCTGGTTCTCGAACTTCGTCGAACGGCGTTTGGCTAGGAACTTCAGCACGAACTGGGGCCCGAAGAGACCCACGAGCAGGCCGACGACGACGCCGAACGTGCCGTTGCCGCTGCCGCTGGACGCCACCAGCCCACCGGCGACGGCCACGATCAGGGAGATGATCCGCAGCACCCACCACTCACCTGCCCGCCACGGCAGGTCGGCACGCTGGAGCAGCGCCATGGTCCTGGACGTCGAGTCACGACCCTGCATGACCCTCTCTCCGAAGGACACGATGCCCTGGCTCAGTGCACTGGGCGTGACGGTGCGCGCAGCAGGGGCGGAGGTCGGACTGAGGTACTGCTCGATCGCAGCGACCCGCACCGAGCGCTTTGACCGGAAGAGCGGTGCCGTGAGGACGGCGGCGCCGCCGACAAGACCGATGAACACGGCGATGACGCCGACCAGCAGGGGGAGCGGCAGGCCGAAGGCGACAGCAGCCGGCACATCGACGGAGGCGGCAGGCGGCGCAACGGGGACCGCCCGGGGGGCGGTGGTCTCGGCGACGCCGAGGCGCCGGGGTGCCGCCCCGAGGTCGATGTTGACCCCGGCCGAGAAGGCCTGTCCTCCCGCGGTGCCGGAGAGGACGACGTCCTGGGCACCGAAGATCGACTCGGACGGTTGGACGACCCAGCGCACCTGCGACTCGAGGGCCCTGGCCGCGGACTGGAAGGCGGTCGACACGGCGGGGGTGTCCTCGGCAGCCGTGACCGGCCCCTGGCCGGCTGCGGCGAGCTCCCCGAGGACGGCCGTGTCGCTGCTGCCGGTCTTGAAGGCGATGACGTGGGCCCGCACCCCTGCGCCCGAAAGGGCCTGGATCGCCTGGGGCTTCGTGGCGGCACTGCGATTGTCGGTGCCGTCGCTGAGGAGCAGGATGCTCCGGTCGCCGTCTGAGCCGAGCTGCTGCACCCCGAGGCTCACCGCGTCGAAGATCGACGTCTCGCCGTTCGACGTCAGCCCGGTGACGCCGCGGGCCACCAGACCACGGTCGCGGGAGAGCGGCGCGACGACCGATGGCTGGCCCGAGAAGGCGATGAGGCCGACCTCGACGTCCGCAGGGACAATGGCGAGAAAGGCATTCACGGCGTCGCGGACCGTCTGCATGCCGGCGGCGCCCATGGAGCCACTGGTGTCGACGACGATCATCGTCGCACGACGGGCCTGGGCGATGGGGACAGTGCGGACCGGGAACCTGCTGCCCCCGACGCTGACGCTGAGGGTGCCGGGGTCCACTCCACCGGAGGTGGCACCGGCACGGACGGTGAGCACCCCGCTGACGCTGCGATCGGCGCCGAGGGTGACGCCCGTCAGCTGCGCCGGGCTGGGTTCGGGCGCGGCAGCGGCCCGAGGCACACCGAGCAGGGCGACGGCGATCACCGCGAGCAGGCAGAGCGTGAGACGGCGTGGCTGGCTCACAGCGCCCGCCCCCGCACGAAGAGGTCAGGAGGGAGGTCGACGCCCTGGTCGGCGAGCTCGCTGGCGAACTTGGGGCGCAGTCCGGTGGCGACGAGCGACCCGCGGAACCGTCCGTTCTCGTCGCGGCCGGCACCGTAGTCGAAGGTGAAGATGTCCTGCATGGTGATGACGTCCGTCTCCATGCCCTCGACCTCGGTGATCGCGGTGACCCGCCGGGTGCCGTCCTTGAGCCGGGTCTGCTGGACGACGAGGTCCAGGCCACTCGCGACCTGGTCACGGATGGCTCGGACGGGCAGGTCGATGCCGGCCATGAGGACCATCGTCTCGAGGCGGGAAAGGCTGTCACGGGGCGTGTTCGCATGGACCGTGGTGATCGAGCCGTCGTGACCGGTGTTCATCGCCTGGAGCATGTCGAGTGCGGCCCCGTCACGGACCTCGCCGACGACGATCCGGTCGGGTCGCATGCGGAGGGAGTTCTTGACCAGATCGCGGATCGAGATCTCGCCACGGCCCTCGGTGTTGGAGGGACGAGACTCGAGCCGCAGGACGTGGTGCTGGCGCAGCTGGAGCTCCGCCGCGTCCTCGATGGTGACGATGCGCTGGTCGTCGGGGATGAAGCCCGACAGCACGTTGAGCAGCGTCGTCTTGCCCGAGCCGGTGCCACCGGAGATGATGATATTGCGTCGACCGATGACGCAGGCCGCGAGGAAGTCGCGCACCTGCGCGCTGAAGGTGCCGAAGGCAATGAGGTCGCGGTCGGTGAACGGGTCCGGAGAGAACTTGCGGATGGTGAGCATCGCGCCGTCGAGGGCGACGGGGGGGATGACCGCGTTGACGCGCGAGCCGTCAGGCAGGCGGGCGTCGACGAGCGGGCTGGCCTCGTCGACCCGACGCCCGACCCGGCCGACGATCTTGTCGATCGTCCGGCGCAGGTGTGCCTCGTCCGTGAAACGCACGTCGACCGGGTGGATCCGGCCCGCTCGCTCGACGTAGATCCGATCCGCGCCGTTGACCATGATCTCGGTGATCTCCGGGTCCCGAAGCAGGGACTCGATCGGGCCGTGACCGAGGATCTCGTCCGAGACCTCCTGAGCGATCCTGGCCCGGTCACTGGCCGAGAGCGGGGTCTGCTCGAGGTCGATCACCGTCTGCAGGGTCTGACGGACGCGCGCCTCGAGCTCGCTCTGCTCGAGGCGGGGGTCGTAGAGCTGCGGGCCCAGGGACTCCAGGAGGGCGCGGTGGACGCTGCCCTTGACGGACGAGAAGGGATCGGCAACCCGGGTGACCGAGGCGGCCGGGCGCTGTACGGCCGCCGATGACGCCTCCGTCGAGTTCACCGGCTGCTGGGCCCGACGGGCACTGTCGAGCCGGTCGGCAAGGCTCACTTCTTCGCTCCCCAGGACATCAGTCGCTTGGTGGTCCTGTGCCCGCGACGGCCGGCGGCGTCCGGCAGCTGCCGGATGTGGCGGTCCGCAAGCTCCTTGATGGCGACGCTGACGGGGTGGCGGGGGTCGTCGAGCACGATGACGACGCCGCGGTTGACCGAAGCGGGCACGTCGACGCTGCCGGGCACCATGATGGCAATGTCCTGCTTGATCGACGTGACGACGTCCTCGGACCGAAGGCCCACCTTGGCGTCGGACCGGTTCAAGACGACAACTCGCGAGTCTCTGGGGTTGCCGAGCAGGTCGAGGGTGTCGAGGGTGAGACGGAGGTTCTTCAGCGCCGGGATGTCGAGGGTCGCAATGAGGACGAGGATGTCGCTGAGGTCGAAGGCGGCCAGGACGTGGTCGGTGAACGCCGGCGGCGTGTCGATGATGACGAACTCGTAGTGCCGCCGGGCGACGCGCAGCACCTCGGAGACGGTGGCACCCGGGATCCGGTCCGCGCCGCCCGGGCCGGACGGGGCGCAGAGCACGTCGAGCCCGCTGGGGTGTGAGGTAACCACGGAGCGGAGCCCCTGCTCGTCGAGGTGCCCGGTCATGGCGACGACGTCCTCCATGGTCTGGGTAGGCAGCAGCTGGAGGCTGATGCCGACGTCACCGAAGGCCAGGTCGAGGTCGATCACCAGGGTGCGGTGACCACTCGCCGCGAGGTAGGCCCCGAGGTTGGTCGAGAACGTCGTCTTGCCGACCCCGCCCTTGGCCGAGAAGACCGTGACGATGCGGCCGTTTGTGTCACCGGCGGAGCCGTTGTGGCCGCGCAACCGGTCGGTCAGCTCGAGGCTGCGTCGGCAGGCATCGGCGAGGTTGGCCAGCTCGTCAGCGGCGACGACCTCGCGGGCCCCGGCGCGCAGGGCCTGGCCCAGGACACTGACGTCCAGGCGACGCCGCAGCAGGATGACGCCCGCTTCCGGGCGCTCGACGCGTGAGGTCTCGATGAGGGCGCAGGCACCGTCGAGGTCCACGTCGGGACCGATGACGATGAGCTGCTCGTCGGGGTCCGCGGCCAGCGTGCGGGCCGCTGACGACGCGTTCTCCACGGTGCTCACCCCGACGCCGATGGCGAAGGCGTATCGCTCGGCTGCGCCGATCTCGTTGTCCCAGAGGATGGTCATGATATGGATGCCTTTACTTTGCGAAGAGCGATGCGTCGGAGACGGATCCGGCCAGGTCGACCTTGACGTCGGTGCCGCGCAGGCCCGCGTAGAGACGACCGGTCTGGATGCCGTGGACGAGCCTGGTGGCGTCCTCGGGCGGCAGGGCCACCGTCAGCAGGACGCTCGCGGCGGCCGCGGGGTCAGGGGTGGAGCCGGACGCCACTGGCGTCAGGGAGGTGTTGCCTACCGCGATGACGAGCACGTCCTGGAGGAGGACCTGCGTCTGGGTGCCGCCCGGCTGTTTGCCGTCGGCACTGGCGGCCACCTCGTGGGTGTCGAAGATGACGATGCGCG
>JBKJTJ010000366.1:0-33248 GCA_046590855.1 Actinomycetota bacterium | reverse complement strand
CGGACGGCGTCGACGTCGCGCAGGGCGGCCAGCCCGAGCGGCTCCGGCCACTGCGAGAACGACCCGGCGGCGAAGGACACCCCGGCGTTCTCGATGAACGCGTGCCGGGGGTCGGTCGAGATCGTCACCGGGATGCCGTGCGGGTTCTGCTCGGCGACCGCCTGCACGGCGTTGTTCCACCGGGCCGCCATGCGTGGGTCGCTGAGGGCGTGCACGTTGAAGTGGCTCAGCTGCCGTCGCGTGAGGACGTCGGTGGTGGAGGACTTGCTGATGGCGCCGGCGGACTCCACCAGGGACCCGTCGGGGCCCGCCTCGATCACCGTGTGGAACATCAAACCGGCCTTCTCGGCCAACGACAGCCGAGACAGCAGGTCGGCGACCCGGTCGGCAACGGGCAGACGAGGGTCCTCGAAGGGGTCCATCCGTCCGTTGCCGTTCAGGTCCCGGTACTCGACTCCCCCAGCGGTGGTCCGGGTCGTCGTCCTCGTCGTCCTCGTGTCGGCAGTCATCCTCAGCGCAGACCGGCCCCGAACTGCTCCATCGCCAGGATGGGACGCAGCACCCGCTCGACGTCGCGGGTCGCGAAGGCTCGGCGCACGACGTCGTCGCCGATCACGTTGCCCACCGCCCCGAGGATCATGGCCTGGTCCAGCGAGAGGTGACGCCGGGCGATCGTCCCGGACCGGGTCGCGACTGCGTCAAAGAAGCCACCGCGACCGTAGGCCCCGAGGTCGCGCTGGATTCGCCGCAGGTTGTCGTACGCCGCATCCGGTTCGTGCATCATCGCGAGGAAGGACGCGTGGGGTGTCACGACCCCGTCGCCGTAGGTCGGGTCGGGGTTGGCGCCCGTTCGGCAGTCACCGAAACCGGCGTCGTAGTTGGTGTTCTCCCGGTCCGACAGGTACCCGACCGGGTTGAGCCCGAGGGCGTCGACGCCGTACTCGCGGTAGCCGCCGAACGGGTCGCTGGACGGGGAGAACCCCCAGTACCCGTAGCCGGCCTCGTCCAGCCCGTGCTCACGCTGGGCGCGCACGTGCAGAGCGTGGTTGAGCCCCCACGACTGTGGCGCCCAGGCCGCCTCGGGGACGAAGACGTCGGGCATCAGCTCCTCGAACATGCTGCCGCCCCAGCCCGGGACGACGTGCATCCCCCGGTACGGGTAGGCCCCCTCGAAGACCTCGATGCCCAGATGCGTCCGGGTGACTCCGACCGGCTGAGCTTCCTGCCAGGACCAGTCACAGGTCGACGGGAACGTGCGCCAGGTCGCGAAGTACTGCCGTGCCGGGATCTGTCCCGCGGCGATGCCGATGTAGGCCGTGATGCGCGTCTCGGACACGGCAGTGTCGTAGTGGTGTCGGGTCAACCAGACGTCGGGCCCGATCCCGATGTGATTACCGAGGTACGTGCCGTTCACGTCCGCCGGCGGGGCGTCGTAGAAGCCGCCGTGCAGCAGGCCACCCGGACGCGAGGCCTGCGGGTCGTAGAAGGCGTCCCACCGCATCCGGTCGAAGACCTGCTGCGCCAGGTGCCGCGAGCCGGGGTCTGCGGAGCGCACCACCATCAGCGCGGCTCCCAGCCAGCCGTTGTCGACGCTGGAGACGAACGGGTAGACCCGGTCGCCGTTGGTGGGCCAGGTGGTCAGCACCGCACCGGACGTCTCGTCGTACCAGTTGTAGTACATGCCGCTGGGTTCGTGGTGGCCCATCCGCAGCAGCGTCCGCAGGGTCTGGCGCAGCCTGCGGGTGCACTCGCCAGGCGTGATGAACCCCAGGTCGCGAGCGACGATCGCGCTCCAGAGGTAGCCGCCGATGTTGGTGGGTGAGGTGTAGCCGCTTCGACCACCGGCCGCCAGGTCACCGGTGATGTTGTCGGCGGGCAGGCCGGTGCGCTCGTCGGTCAGCGCGACCATCGAGACCCAGGTGTCGGCGGCCCAGCGGCGCACCCGCCGTTCGTCGAAGCCGTCCGTGCCTGCAGCGTGACGGGTGGCAGCGGTGGCCGGCGCGGGTGCCAGGACGAGCCCACCGGCTGCGGTTGCGGCGATGGAGCCGAGCAGCAGCCTGCGGCGCGAGAGCGCTGAGGCCGGCTCGGGATCTGACGGGGTGACGGTGGTCGACATGCGTGCTCCGATCGCAGAAGGGGAACTCACTTGATGCCAGTGGTGGCGATGCCCTCGATGAAGCGGCGCTGGAAGACCATGAACACCGCGAGGACGGGTAGCACCACGACGGTCGCGCCCGCGAGCAGCAACCCGTAGTTGGTGCTGTTCTGGCCGGTGGAGTACAGGGCCAGGGCGACCGGCAGGGTGTAGTGCTGCTCGGTCTGGGCCACGACCAGTGGCCACAGGAAGCTGTTCCAGCTGCCGAGGAAGGTCAGGATCCCCAGCGTCGCCAGGGCGGGCCCGCACAGCGGCAGGATGATCCGGGCGAAGATCTTGAGCTCACCCGCCCCGTCGACCCGCCCGGCGTCCAGCAGGTCCCGCGGCAGTCCGAGGATGAACTGGCGCATCAGGAAGACCCCGAACGGGCTGACCAGGAAGGGCAGGATCAGTCCGGGCAGGCTGTCGATCAGCCCGGCGTTGGCCACCAGCACGAACAACGGCACGAACGTCACGACCCCCGGCACCATCAGCGTCGCCATCACCGTCGCGAAGACCGCTCGCTTGCCGGTGAAGTCGAGCATCGCCAGGGCGTACCCGAGCATCGAGCAGAACAGCAGGTTTCCCGCGGTCACCGCCACGGCGACCACGATCGAGTTCATGAAGTAGGTGCCGAAGTCCAGCCGGGAGAACAGCTGGGTGTAGCTGTCGAGCGACGCCGCCTCGGGCCACCAGGTCGGGGGCACCCGACGCAGCTCGCCCTCGGATTTCACGCTGCCCAGGACCATCCAGACGAACGGCGCCGCGACAGCCGCGAGCGCGACCGTCAGGACGCCGTACAGCAGGATCCTGGACGTCGAGATGCGCCTGGCGCGCGGCCCTCCTGGCGCAGCGGTGTCCCTGTCGCGCTTGTCCAGCACCGGTGGGAGCACGGGTTGGGTCAGCATCGCGGCCACCTCAGGTCTTGTCACGAAGGAGACGGAACTGGATCGCGGTGACCACGGCGATGACGACGAAGATCAGGTAGCTCATCGCGGAGGCGAGTCCGTAGTTGCCGAAGCCGAATTGCTTGTAGGTGTACATCGACAGCGAGATGGTGCTGTCGAGAGGACCGCCCTTGGTCATGACGAACGGTTCCTCGAAGAACTGCAGGTACCCGATCCCGGTCGTGACGGAGACGAACAGGATCGTGGGTCGCAGCAGCGGCAACGTGATGTGCCGGAAGCGTTGCCAGGCGTTCGCCCCGTCGATGGAGGCCGCCTCGTGCAGCATCCAGGGCACCGCCTGCAGACCGGCCAGGAAGATGATCATGGCCGTCCCGAAGTTGCGCCAGGTCGCCATGACGATGAGCGAGGGCATGGCCCAGGCCGTGGATCCCAGCCAGTTCGGACCCTGGATACCGACCCAGCCCAGGACGACGTTGACCAGTCCGGAGTCGGGGCGCAGCAGGAACCGCCAGACCACCGCCACGGCGACGATCGAGGTGATCACGGGGGCGTAGAACCCCAGGCGGAAGACCGAACGGAACCGGGTGATGCCGCGGTCCAGAGCCACCGCCGCTGCCAGGGCCACCACGAGTGTCAGCGGCACCCCCACGAGGACGAAGTACCCCGTGTTGCGAGCCGCCTTCAGGAAGGTCTGGTCGGTGAGCGCGGTGGCGTAGTTGTGCAGGCCCACCAGGTTGACCGAGTACGGGGTTCGCAGGTCACGCTGCTTGGTGTCGGTGAGGCTCATGAACAGCGACTGGACGACGGGCCAGGCCGTGAACGTGAGGAAGAGCAGGCAGAACGGCAGCGCCAGCATCCACGCCGCGCGGCTCTGCCGGCCACCGCCACCGCCGCGACGCCCGCCGTGAGGCGTCGCGGCGGTCAGGCGTGGACCGTGGGTCGCGGTGCTCACGTCAGCTGCCGCTGCCGATCGAGTCGGCCTGGGTCTGCACCGTCTTCAGTGCCGCAGCCGGGTCGGCGCCGGTCTTGGTGACCTTCTCCATCTCGGAGTCGAACTGGGCCGCGACCTGCTCCCACGTCGCGAACGAGGGCGGTGCGACAGCCGTCTTCAGCTGCGTGCCGAACTCGGCCAGCTTCGGGTCGCCTGCGATGGCCGGGTCGGTCCAGGCGGAGGTGACCGACGGAAGGTCAGTCGACTGCTGGTACCAGGCGGTCTGGGTCTTGGCTTCGGAGAGGTACTTGATGAACTTCCAGGCGTCGTCGCGCGCTGGGCTGTCCTTGAAAACGACGAAGTTCGAACCGCCCACGAAGGAGGAGGACGTCTTCTTCACCGGCATCTGCATGACGCCGTACTTGGCCTTGAAGTCGGCACCGCCGACCTTCTCGACGGCGCTCATCATCCACGGGCCGGAGATGAACATCGGGACGGACCCGTCGACGAAGGTGGCCTCGGTCTGGCCCTCCGGCGGAGCCTTGTCGGCGATGCCCTCGGTGAAGAAGCTCTGGTAGTACTTGACGGCCTCGACCATCTCGGGCGTGTTGAAGTTGTAGGCCTTGCCGCCGTCCTTGGTGACGTCGGTGCCGTTGGACCACGCGAAGGGCAGCACGGTCTGCCAGGAGCCAGTTGCGCCAGGCTGGAGACCGATGCCGTACTTGGCGCCGGCCTTGTCCTGCATCGCCTTGGCCATGGCCTTGAGCCCGGGCCAGTCGGTCGGTGGCGTGGCGAAGCCCGCCTTGGCTGCCAGGTCCTTGCGGTAGTAGACCAGGCGGGTCTCGACGTACCAGGGGATGCCGTAGGACGTGCCGTCGACCTCAGTGGTCTTCTGTGCCCCAGAGAAGTACGCGGCCTTGTCGATCGAGGTCGGCGTGGGGTCGAGAGCCTGCAGGCCGGCGAACTCCCCCATCCAGGTGGTGCCGACCATCGCGGCGTCCGGCGTCTTGCCTGCGGTGATCGCGGTCGTGAACTTGTCGTGCGCCGCGTCCCAGGGGATGGCGGTGACCTTCACCGTGGCACCGGGGTTCGCGGCCTCGTAGTCCTTGACCAGGGCGGGCAGCTTCTCGCCCTCGGCGCCCATGGCCCAGACGGTGATGGTGCCGGTCGCCTTGCCGGTGCTGATCGCCTTCGCGGTGGCTGCGGCGCTGCCGCCGGCGTCGGTGCGACCGCAGGCGGTCAGGACCAGGGCACTGGTCAGTACTGCGGTCGTCACAACGGTGGTGCGCCTCATCTGAGCTCTCTTTCATCGGGCGGTCGGGTCGGGTTGATCACGCGCGTGGGTCGCGAGGTCACGGCCAGGCGGGGGGTGCGGGTTCGGGGCAACCGCACGAACCGCGCAGCACCAGCTCGGTCGGCAGGACGTGCAGGCTGTCCTCGGCGGCGGTGCCGCGCAGCAGGCCGTGCAGTCGGGCGGCGGCGAGCTCGCCGAGCCGCCGCACCGGCTGGCGGACCGTGGTCAGTCCCGGCCGCACGTAGCGCGCCGCCATGACGTCGTCCCAGCCGACCACCGCGATGTCCGCGGGGACGCGACGGCCGGCAGTGATAAGGCGGTCCATGATCGCGAGGGCGAGCTCGTCGTTGGCGCAGACGATGGCGTCGGCGTGCTCGGCGTGGTCGCCGGCGAGCAGCATCTCGGCGAACCGCACGCCGTCCCGCTCGCGGAGCCCGACGCGTACGGGTGGGGCGGGAGCGCGACCGAGGGACCGGTGCGCCTGGGTGAACCCGTCGTACCGGTCGCGGACGTCCGGGGCGGAGCCGGGGTCACCCACGAACACCAACCGTCGGCGGCCGTGCTCGATCAGGTGGGTCGTGAGGTCGCGCGCGCTGTTCAGGCTCTCGGCGCGGATCCCCTCGACGTCCCCCGTGTCGTCGCCGGCGATGAACAGGACCGGCTTGGCGGCGCCGAGCGCCGCCACGACCGCTCGGCCGGTGGTGCCCGAGCCGAGGACGGCCAGCCCGTCCACGCGGGTAGCCGTCTGACGCACCGCGCGCTCCAGGTCGGGCTTGCCCGCGGTCATCAGCAGCACGACGCTGTGGCCCAGCTCGCTGGCCTGGGCCTCGAAACCCATCATCAGCTCGGCGAAGTAGGGACCGTCCAGCTCCGGGAGCACCAGGGCGAACGCCTCGTGGTGCCGGACCGCCAGGCTGCGCGCCGCGGCGAGCGGGACGTAGTTCAACGTCGCCGCGGCAGCCAGCACCTTGGCCCGAGTGCGCTCCGAGACCTCCGAGGAGCCCTGCAGCGCCCGTGAGACCGAGGCGATCGAGACGCCGGCAGCTTCCGCGACCGAGTAGATGGTCGCGGCGGGGGGCCGGGGTGCTGCAGTGCTCACGTGGTCGCCTTCATCATTGGAAGCGCTTACGGAATCCATTGAGAGTGCACCAAGCGGGATCGAATAGCAAGAGAACGGCAAAACGGATCTTCCGCAGACGATGAGTCGCCACCGCGCAGGGGTCGGTAGGGCCTTGGGAGGGTTCGCCTGCTTGGGGGGACTCCGGCTGCCCCCCGACCGGACGCGCAAAGGGGGTCCAGGCGCGAGAGAACACCACTCCTGGCCCCGCCGAAGCCGTTCGCCGTCGCCGCGAGCAGGTAGACTGTGCGGTATCCCGCGACCGCCCCACCTGGTCGCGTCGCGCGTGGACAAAGGAGACCAGCCCCTCGTGCCCGATCCCAGCGAGCAGCCCGACACCACCGGAGCCACCGAGCGCGACGACCTGGTGCCCCTGCCCAGCGGCGAGGTGCCGAGCCTGGCCGACGCACCGGCGTACGACGCGAGCGCGATCCAGGTGCTCGAGGGGCTCGAGGCGGTGCGCAAGCGCCCTGGCATGTACATCGGCTCGACCGGGTCGCGCGGCCTGCACCACCTGGTCACCGAGGTGGTCGACAACTCCGTCGACGAGTCCCTGGCCGGGCACGCCACCCGGATCGAGATCACCCTGCTGGCCGACGGCGGGGTCAAGGTCGTGGACGACGGCCGGGGCATCCCCACCGACCTGATGCCCGGTGAGAACCGGCCGGCGGTCGAGGTCGTCCTCACCGTGTTGCATGCCGGGGGCAAGTTCGGCGGCGGCGGGTACGCCGTCTCGGGCGGCCTGCACGGCGTCGGCGTCTCGGTGGTCAACGCGTTGTCCAAGCGCTTGGACGTCGAGGTGCGCCAGCGCGGGCACGTCTGGCGCCAGAGCTACGCGGACGGCGTCCCGCAGGCGCCGCTGGACCAGGGTGAGGCCAGCGACCTGACCGGCACCACGGTGACGTTCTGGGCCAACGACCAGATCTTCGAGACCGTCGAGTACGACTTCGAGACGCTGCGCGCCCGGTTCCAGCAGATGGCCTTCCTGAACAAGGGACTGACCCTGACGCTGCACGACCTGCGCGAGGGGCACGCCCAGGTCGACGCGACCGACGACGTCGACTCGACCGCGGCGATCGACGTCGACACCGACGCCGCGTCGCGCTACGTCGAGTTCCGCTACGACGGCGGGCTGGTCGACTACGTCAAGCACCTGAACGCCAGCAAGCGGGCCGAGGTCGTGCACCCGGAGGTCATCGCGTTCGAGTCCGAGGACACCACCAGGCACCTGTCGCTCGAGGTCGCGATGCAGTGGACCGGCGCCTACTCCGACAGCGTGCACACCTACGCCAACACCATCAACACCCACGAGGGTGGCACGCACGAGGAGGGCTTCCGCGCGGCGCTGACCACGCTGATCAACCGGTACGCGCGCGAGAAGGGCCACCTGAAGGAGAAGGACGACAACCTCTCGGGTGAGGACATCCGCGAGGGCCTGACCGCCGTCGTCTCGATCAAGCTCGGTGAGCCGCAGTTCGAGGGCCAGACCAAGACCAAGCTGGGCAACACCGAGGCCAAGGGGTTCGTCCAGCGGGTCGTCACCGACGCGCTCGGCGACTGGCTCGAGCGCCACCCGGGCGAGGCCCGTGAGGTGATCCGCAAGTCCATCCAGGCCGCCGCGGCCCGGATGGCGGCGCGCAAGGCGCGCGACGCCACCCGTCGCAAGGGGCTGCTCGAGTCCTCCTCGCTGCCTGGCAAGCTGAGCGACTGCCAGCTCAACGACCCGGTGCGCTGCGAGATCTTCATCGTCGAGGGCGACTCGGCCGGCGGCTCGGCCAAGGGCGGCCGCAACCCGATGACCCAGGCGATCCTGCCGATCCGGGGCAAGATCCTCAACGTCGAGAAGGCGCGGATCGACCGGGTGCTGGCCAACACCGAGGTGCAGGCGCTGATCTCTGCGTTCGGCTGCGGTATCGGCGAGGAGTTCGACCTGAACAAGCTGAGGTACCACAAGATCGTGCTGATGGCCGACGCGGACGTCGACGGCCAGCACATCCGCACGCTGCTGCTCACCCTGATCTTCCGGTTCATGCGGCCGCTGGTCGACGGCGGGTTCATCTACCTCGCCCAGCCGCCGCTGTACCGGCTGAAGTGGAGCCAGGGCGCGCACGACTTCGTGTACTCCGACCGCGAGCGCGACGCAGTGGCGACCGCAGGTCTGGCTGCCGGGCGCAAGCTGCCCAAGGACAACGGCGTCCAGCGCTACAAGGGCCTGGGTGAGATGAACGCGCAGGAGCTGTGGGAGACCACGATGGACCCCGACCACCGGGTGCTGCTGCAGGTGACGCTCGAGGACGCCGCCGCGGCCGACGAGGCGTTCGCCGTCCTGATGGGTGAGGACGTCGAGTCGCGTCGTTCCTTCATCCAGCGCAACGCCAAGGACGTCCGCTTCCTCGACATCTGAGCCGGCCCCGAACCCGGCCCGCTCCCGCACCGACGAAGGACACCCGTGACCGACCTGCCCCCGCCCCCGACCACCGACCGCATCGAGTCCGTCGACCTGCAGGTCGAGATGCAGCGGTCCTACCTCGACTACGCGATGAGCGTCATCGTGGGTCGGGCGCTGCCGGACGTGCGTGACGGTCTCAAGCCGGTGCACCGCCGGGTGCTGTACGCGATGTACGACGGGGGCTATCGCCCCGACCGTGGCCACAACAAGTGCAGCCGCGTGGTCGGCGACGTCATGGGGCAGTACCACCCGCACGGTGACTCCTCGATCTACGACACCCTCGTGCGCCTGGCCCAGCCGTGGTCGCTGCGCTACCCGCTGGTCGACGGCCAGGGCAACTTCGGCTCGCCGGGCAACGACCCCGCGGCCGCGATGCGCTACACCGAGTGCCGGATGGCGCCGCTGGCCATGGAGATGGTGCGCGACATCGACGAGGAGACCGTCGACTTCCAGCCCAACTACGACGGGAAGACGCAGGAGCCGCTGCTGCTGCCCAGCCGGTTCCCGAACCTGCTGGTCAACGGCAGCAACGGCATCGCCGTCGGCATGGCCACCAACATCCCGCCGCACAACCTGCGCGAGGTCGCGGCCGGCGTCCAGTGGTTCCTCGAGCACCCGCAGGCCGACCGTGAGCAGCTGCTCGAGGCGCTGCTCACCCGGGTGCAGGGGCCGGACTTCCCGACCGGCGCGCTCATCATGGGCAAGCGGGGCATCGAGGACGCCTACCGCACCGGCCGCGGGTCGATCACGATGCGCGCGGTCGTCGAGGTCGAGGAGATCCAGAACCGGCAGTGCCTGGTGATCACCGAGCTGCCGTACCAGGTCAACCCCGACAACCTCGCGCTGAAGATCGCCGACCTGGTGCGCGACGGCAAGATCGGCGGCATCGCCGACGTCCGCGACGAGTCCAGCAGCCGCACCGGCCAGCGCCTGGTGATCGTGCTCAAGCGCGACGCCGTCGCCAAGGTCGTGCTGAACAACCTCTACAAGCACACCCAGCTGCAGGACAACTTCAGCGCCAACATGCTCGCTCTGGTCGACGGGGTGCCGCGAACCCTGCCGCTGGACGGGTTCATCCGGTACTGGGTCGACCACCAGATCGAGGTCATCCAGCGGCGCACCCGCTACCGGCTGCGCGAGGCCAACGCCCGGGCCCACATCCTGCGCGGGTACGTCAAGGCGCTGGACGCGCTCGACGAGGTCATCGCGCTGATCCGCGCGTCCGCGACGGTCGAGGACGCCCGCGGCGGCCTGATCGCGCTGCTGGACGTCGACGAGCTGCAGGCCTCGGCGATCCTCAACATGCAGCTGCGGGCGCTCGCGGCCCTGGAGCGGCAGAAGATCGTCGACAACCTGGCCAAGATCGAGGTCGAGATCGCCGAGTACGAGGCGATCCTGGCAAGCGACGCCCGTCAGCGCGAGATCGTCGGCGAGGAGCTCGGCGAGATCGTCGACAAGTACGGCGACGAGCGACGCTCGCGGATCATCCCCTTCGACGGCGACATGTCGATGGAGGACCTGATCCCCGAGGAGGACGTGGTCGTCACGATCACCCGCGGCGGCTACGCCAAGCGCACCCGGGTCGACCTCTACCGCTCGCAGCGACGAGGCGGCAAGGGCGTGCGCGGCGCCCAGCTGCGCGGCGACGACCTGGTGGAGCACTTCTTCACCACGACCACCCACCACTGGCTGCTGTTCTTCACCAACCTCGGCCGGGTCTACCGCGCCAAGGCCTACGAGCTGCCCGAGGGCGGTCGGGACGCCAAGGGTCAGCACGTGGCGAACCTGCTCGCGTTCCAGCCCGGTGAGCAGATCGCCCAGGTGCTCGACGTCCGCGACTACGAGCAGGCGCCCTACCTCGTGCTGTCGACCAAGGCCGGCCTGGTGAAGAAGACCCGGCTGACCGAGTTCGACACCAACCGCAGCGCCGGCCTGATCGCCATCAACCTGCGCCCCAACGGCGAGGACGACTCGACCGACGAGCTGGTCTCGGCGCGGCTGGTCTCGGCGCAGGACGACCTGCTGCTGGTGTCCCGCAAGGGCCAGTCGGTGCGGTTCAACGCCACCGACGAGGCGCTGCGGCCGATGGGCCGGGCCACCAGCGGGGTGACCGGTATGAAGTTCCGCGACGGCGACCACCTGCTCGCGATGGACGTCGTCCACGAGGGCGAGACGCTCGATGTGTTCGTCGTGTTCGAGAACGGCCTGGCCAAGCGGACGCCGGCGGCGCAGTACCGCGTCCAGGGTCGCGGCGGGTTGGGCATCAAGGTGGCCAAGCTGTCTGACAAGGGCGGCGACCTGGTCGGTGCGCTGATGGTCGGCGACGACGACGAGGTGCTCGTCGTGATGGAGAAGGGCAAGATCGTGCGCTCGCGGGTGGACGGCGTGCGCGCCACCGGCCGTGACACCTCGGGGGTGCGCTTCGCGGCGCCTGACCGCGGGGACGCGATCATCGGCATCGCCCGCAACACCGAGCGGCTCGTGGACGAGGCAGCGGTGGACGAGGCGGCCGTCGAGGTCGACCCGGATGTGGACGCGGTCGACGATGCCCTCGCGGCGTCCGATGGCGTACCGTCGACGGAGCAGGCGCCCAGCCGGCCGGACGCCGTCCAGCCGCCCGACCCCGGAGGCGAGCAGTGACCACACCAGACCACGCGTTCGGTGGGGGCGCGCGCCCGTTCGCCGCGACGGCAGCACCGGGGCTGCAGGAGCCCACCTTGACCGCGCCCGGGGCGGCACGCAGTGTGGCCGCCTCCCGCGGGGCGGTCAGCGGCCCGCGGCGGGTGCGGCTGAACCTGGCGCGGATCGACCCGTGGTCGGCGATGAAGCTCTCGTTCCTGCTCTCGGTCGCGATCGGCATCGCGTTCGTCGTCGCCGTGGCCGTGCTGTGGACGATCCTGGACTCGATGGGCGTCTTCGCCAGCGTCAACAGCACGATCGGCGAGGTGCTGGGCGACTCCACCAAGACGTTCAACCTGATGGACTACATCGGCTTCTCGCGGGTGCTCTCGCTCGCGACGGTGATCGCCGTGGTCGACGTCTTCCTGCTGACCGCCCTGTGGACGCTCGCCGCGTTCCTCTACAACGTCTGCTCGGCCCTGGTCGGCGGGCTGCACCTCACCCTGACCGACGACTGACGCGTCGGCAGTTTGGGGGCGACCCGGGGGCTGGGGTACCCTCGGGCGTCCCTGGTGCGCCCCCGCGGGTGCGCGACGGGCCTATAGCTCAGTCGGTTAGAGCGCTTCCCTGATAAGGAAGAGGTCACTGGTTCGAATCCAGTTAGGCCCACGGTCAGTCCCTCACCGCCGACCTCGGAGGCTCGCGTGAAGAAGCTGCTCATGACGCTGCTCGCGAGCGCCGGCGCGTTCGCCGTCTGGCGCAAGGTGCAGGCCGACAAGGCCGAGCAGGACCTCTGGGCCGAGGCCACCGACTCGGTCCGGTAGGTCGCACCCCCCCCGGGGGCCATGGCGCAATTGGTAGCGCACCTGCTTTGCAAGCAGGGGGTTAGGGGTTCGAGTCCCCTTGGCTCCACCGCAGGTCAGAGTCCTCCTGGTGCTCTTAAGGCCCCACTCCACACTCGTCGCACGCCGCGGAACTCCCGCAGCAAGGTGTCGCGACCGCCTCGACAGGAGTGCGGGTGGGTGCTCACTGCCCCCTGAAGCAGGGCATGGCGTCCAGACCCGCTCGTTACGGAACTGTCAACAGACTGCTATCCGATGCGCCGCTGCTGGCAGTTAACTGGTCCAGGGTCTTGACGTGAACCTGAGGCAGCACCACGATGTTCCGCATAGAGCGGCGCGGGCGCGTCATACGCAACAACGGGAGATCGCATCGTGACAGAGACAGCGCCGATTCTCGTATCCGTTTGGTCGCTAGCGTGAGCCAGGTCGGTGCCCCGCCGCTGGTGGCGACGGGCACGCCGATGACGGTGGTCTCGCCGAATGAACCGGCGATCTCGGTGCGACACCTGTGGAAGGTCTTCGGTCCAAAGGCGGCCCAGGTTGCCGCGAACCCTGAGCTGTGCGCACTTTCCCGACGCGAGCTGATGGAGCGCCACGGCTGCACCGCGGCGGTGCGCGACGTCAGCTTCGACGTCGCCCCCGGCGAGGTGTTCGTCGTCATGGGACTGTCCGGGTCCGGTAAGTCGACGCTGGTGCGTTGCCTGACGCGCCTGATTCCCGCGACGTCCGGGGAGGTGATCCTGGGCGGCAGTGACCTGCTCACGGCCGACGACAAGCGCTTGCGCGAGCTGCGCCGCAAGACCTTCGCCATGGTCTTCCAGCACTTCGGTCTGCTGCCGCACCGGCGAGTGCTCGAGAACGTCTCCTACGGCTTGGAGGTCGCCGGGGTCAGCAGGGCTGACCGGGCCCGCCGCGCCCAGGAGGTCGTCGACCTGGTGGGGCTGTCGGGCTACGAGGCGTCGTACCCCGACCAGCTGTCGGGGGGGATGCAGCAGCGCGTCGGCCTGGCTCGGGCCTTGGCGGGTGACCCCGAGATCCTGTTCTTCGACGAGCCCTTCTCGGCACTGGACCCGCTGATCCGGCGGGACATGCAGAACGAGGTCGTCCGGCTTCATCATGAAGTCGGCAAGACGATGGTGTTCATCACCCACGACCTGAACGAGGCGCTGCGGCTCGGCGACCGCATCCTGATCATGCGCGACGGCGCCCCGGTCCAGTGCGGGACCGGTGACGAGCTGATCGGCGCACCTGCTGACGACTACGTACGCGACTTCGTCCGCGAGGTCCCCCGCGCCGGGGTCCTGACGCTGCGCTGGATCATGCGCCAGCCTGGCCCCGACGACGCCCTCGACGGCCCCGAGCTCGGCCCCGACGTCGTCGTCCGTGAGGCGACCCGCGCCGTGCTGGCCGCCGACCGGCCGGTCAAGGTGGTGCGCGACGGGAAGCTGCTCGGCATCGTCGGGCACGAGGAGATCCTCTCGATCATCGCCAACGTCGACGAGACGCGCTGACGTGGCGACCGGGCTGGCGGCCCCGCCGCGCACAGTGACCGAGCCGGTCACGGCCGCTCCCGGCCGGACCCGCTGGCATCCAGGCACCGGGACGTGGGCCGCCGCGACGGTGCTGGTCTGGCTGGGCCTGTACGCCGTGCTCAAAGGCCGAGACACCCTGCTGCTCGACCAGGCGGAGCTGACGAACTTCCACCGCACCCTGAACGACTTCTCCGACTCGGTGGGCTCCGGCCGCAACACCAACCCGCTGTTCCTCTATGGGTTCAACGAGATCCGGCTGGTCATCGACACCGCGGTGTCCTTCCTGCAGGACCTCATCTCGCGACCGTCCTTCGGCCGGCCTGTCCCTGTGGTGGGTTGGCTGGGCGTGGTGGCGATCGGCACCTACGTGGCTGCGGCTGTCGGCACCTGGCGGGTGGCCGCCCTCACCGCGGGGGGATTGGTCTTCCTCGGGCTGCAGGGGTTGTGGAACGAGAGCATGGACACCCTTGCGCTCACTCTGTCAGCCGTGGCGGTCTCGCTGCTGCTGGGCATCCCGATCGGGATCTGGGCCGGCTTGTCCGACCGCGTGCACCGGGTGCTGATCCCCGTGCTGGACTTCATGCAGACCATGCCGACCTTCGTCTACCTCGCCCCACTGACGCTGATCTTCCTGATCGGCCCCGCGTCGGCGACCATCGTCACCCTCATCTACGCGATGCCCCCGGTCGTCCGCCTCACCGCATACGGTGTGCGCGCCGTTCCCGAGGCGATGACCGAGGCGGCGACCTCGCTGGGCTCCACCAGCCGCCAGACGCTGACCAAGGTCCTGCTGCCGGTCGCCAAGCGCTCGATCGTGGTCGGGGTGAACCAGACCATCATGGCCGCGTTGTCGATGGTCACGATCGCAGCGGTCATCGACGCCCCGGGCCTCGGGAAGGTGGTCATCCGCGCCCTGGAGACCCTTGACGTCGGCACGGCGTTCAACGCCGGCCTGGCCATCGTCGTCATGGCCATCCTGCTGGACCGGGTCACCACCGCGGCGAGCAGGCGCACGGCGGCCAGCGGTACCGGTGGGCGACTCGCGCGCCGCCGACGCCGCGTCCTTCTCGCCGCAGGCGCCGTCGGGGTGACCGTCGCGGTCGTGCTGTCACGCACCTACCTGTGGGCTGCGGACTTCCCCGGGACGGTGACCGCCGGCGGTCGGGTCGTCGACGTCGGCCTGGGTGCGCCGATCGCCAAGGCCACGGACACCGTCTCGACCTATGCCCAGGACCACTTCTCGGCCGTCACCAACGGCCTGAAGGACGGGGTCACGCTGCATCTGCTCAACCCCTTCGAGTCGCTGCTCACCGGCTCACCGTGGTGGTTGGTGATGGCGGCCCTGGCGGCCCTGGCGTTCCTCGCCGCAGGCCGCATCGGCGTCCTGACGACGCTGGCCTGCCTCGGGCTGCTGATCGCCACCGGGCTGTGGGGTGACGCGATGACCACCTTGGCCTCGACGCTGCTCGCCACCCTTGCCGTCCTCGCACTCGGCGTCGCCCTGGGGGTGTGGATGGGCCGCAGCCCGCGAGCGGACCGGTCTGTCCGGCCGATCCTGGACGCCGCCCAGACCATGCCGGCCTTCGTCTACCTGGTTCCGCTGCTCGCGCTGTTCGCGCCGAGCCGTTTCACCGCGATCGTGGCAGCGGTCATCTTCGCGGCACCGGTCGCGATCAAGATCGTGGCGGACGGCATCCGGGCGGTGCCGGCCGAGGCCGTCGAGGCGGCCACGGCCCTGGGTTCGACCACCTGGCAGATCATCACCAAGGTGGAGCTGCCGATGGCGCGCCGGGCACTCACGCTGGCCGCCAACCAGGGCCTGATCTACGTCCTGTCGATGGTGGTCGTGGGCGGCCTGGTCGGCGGCGGCGCGCTGGGCTACGACGTCGTGGCCGGGTTCAGCCAGGGTCAGCTGTACGGCAAGGGCCTGGCCGCCGGGTTCGCGATCGTGCTGCTCGGCACGCTGCTCGACCGGGTCACCCAGGCCGCCGCCCGGCGGACCGACCGGTTGCCCCAGAACGGCTGACCCCTTGTCCTGCCTCCCTCCGGCCACTCGGCCGGGGACAGCTGACCACCTCGGTGGTCACCATCGAAAGGCGCACCCGTGCGACTGTCCTCCCACGCTTCGAGGCCCGGCCCTGTCCTACGGACCGGCCTGCTGTTCACGGCCATGGTCGTCGGCCTGACCGGCTGTGGCGGCGCCAAGATCGGCTCGACCGCGGCGACGACGGCGGCTTCCGGTGGCACAGCGGCCACCTGCGGCGCCATCAACCTCGCCGTCAACCCCTGGGTCGGCTACGAAGCCAACGCCGCGGTCATCGCCGAGGTCGCCGAGAGCAAGCTCGGCTGCACCGTCACCAAGAAGGACCTCAAGGAGGAGGTGGCCTGGCAGGGGTTCAGCACTGGTGAGGTCGACGCCGTGGTGGAGAACTGGGGCCACGACGACCTCAAGAAGAAGTACATCGACGACCAGAAGGTCGCCGTCGACATCGGCCCCACCGGCAACAAGGGTGTCATCGGCTGGTACGTCCCACCGTGGATGGCCGCCAAGTACCCCGACATCACCGACTCGAAGAACCTGAACAAGTACGCCGACATGTTCAAGACCTCCGAGTCCGGCGGCAAGGGCCAGATGCTGGACGGCGACCCGTCCTTCGTGACCAACGACGGTGCGCTGGTCAAGAACCTGGGCCTGAACTACAAGGTCGTCTACGCAGGTAGCGAGGCCGCCCTGATCACCGCCTTCCGGCAGGCCGAGGCCAAGAAGACGCCACTGCTGGGCTACTTCTACGACCCCCAGTGGTTCATGTCCGAGGTGCCGCTGGTCAAGGTCAACCTGCCGGCCTACTCGACCGGCTGCGACGCCAACGCCGAGAAGGTCGCTTGTGACTACCCGGTCTACGTCCTGGACAAGATCGTCAGCAAGAAGCTGGCCGACTCGGGCAGCCCGGCCTACGGCCTGCTGAAGAACTTCGCCTGGACCAACGCCGACCAGAACGTGGTGGCCAAGTACATCGCCGAGGACAAGATGAGCCCCGCCGATGCGGCCAAGAAGTGGATCGCCGCCAACCCCGAAAAGGTCAACGCGTGGCTCAAGACGACCTGAATCTGGGCCGCGGGTCGCTGTTCCTGGACGGGGCCTGGGCCAAGGGGTCGGGCGGGGTCACCGCCGAGGTCGTGAACCCTTTCGACCAGAGCATCGTGGCCGTCGTCGACCAGGCCGAGTCCGTCGACGTCGAGCGGGCTGTGCGTGCAGCCCGGTCCGCGTTCGACTCCGGCCCCTGGCCCCGCACGCCGGCCCGCCAGCGCGGTGAGCTGCTGACGCGCGTCGCGGCGCTGTTGGTCCGCGACAAGGAGTCCATCGCGCTGACCGAGACCCTCGACACCGGCAAGACCCTGGTCGAGAGCCGGCTGGACGTCGACGACGTGGTGGCGGTGTTCTCCTACTACGCCGGCCTCGCAGGGCACGACGCCGGGCGACTGGTCGACACGGGTCGTAGCGACGTGGTGAGTCGGGTCGTGCACGAGCCGGTGGGTGTCTGCGCCTTGATCACGCCTTGGAACTACCCCCTGCTGCAGATCGCGTGGAAGCTCGCGCCGGCGTTGCTCGCCGGCTGCACCGTCGTCGTCAAACCCAGTGAGCTCACGCCGCTGACGACGCTGCGGCTGGTCGCGCTGCTGGAGGAGGCGGGAGCGCCGGCGGGCACGGTGAACCTCGTCCTGGGGTCGGGGCCGGTCGGGGCGGCCCTGGTCGCCCACGAGCTGGTCGACATGGTCTCGTTCACCGGTGGGCTGTCGACGGGGCAGGCGATCCTGCGCTCGGCCGCCGACACCGTGAAGAAGGTCGCCGTCGAGCTCGGCGGCAAGAACCCCAACATCGTGTTCGCCGACACCGATCTGGAGACCGTCGTCGACAACGCCCTGACGGCGGTGTTCCTGCACGCCGGCCAGGTCTGCTCGGCCGGCGCCCGGCTGATCGTCCAGGACGAGGTCTACGACGCGGTCGTGGCCGGGGTGGCCGCCGGCGCCGACCGGATCAGGCTCGGCAGCGGTCTGGACGAGCGCAGCGAGTCGGGGCCGCTGGTCAGCGCCCAGCAGCGGGAGCGCGTCGAGGCCTACGTCGCGTCCGCGATCGCCGACGGGGCCCGGCTCGTCGCCGGCGGCCGGCGTCCTGATGAGCCCGGGCTGCAGGCTGGGTTCTTCTACCGCCCGACCGTGTTCGCCGACTGCACGCGCGGGATGCGGGTGGTGCGCGAAGAGGTCTTCGGGCCGCTGCTGACCATTGAGCGGTTCAGCACCGAGCTGGAGGCGATAGTCCTGGGCAACGACACCGAGTTCGGGCTCGTGGGGGCGGTGTGGACCTCGGACGCCGCCCGGGCGCACCGGGTCGCGAACGCCCTGCGGCACGGGACGGTGTGGATCAACGACTACCACCCCTACGTCCCGCAGGCCGAGTGGGGCGGCTTCGGTCGCTCCGGGAACGGGCGCGAGCTCGGCCCGGCGGGGCTCGCCGAGTACCAGGAGCTGAAGCACATCTGGCACAACACCGACCCGCAGCCGGCCCGCTGGTTCAAGGGCTGACACACGAAGGCCCGGCTCCCCGTGGCGGGGAACCGGGCCGCGGTGCGTCAGCCGGAGGCCGGCACGTGGTCGCGGTGACGGTAGTACTCGACGTGCTCAGCGGCCAGCGGCTCACGTCCGAGGATGAGGTCGGCGGCCCGCTCGGCCAGCATCATCACCGGCGCGTAGATGTTGCCGTTCGTCACGTAGGGCATCGCGGAGGCGTCGGCGACCCGCAGCCCCTCGGTGCCGTGCACGGCCATCGTCTCCGGGTCCAGGACAGCCAGGGGGTCGGTGCCCATCCGCGCGGTGCAGGACGGGTGCAGAGCCGTCTCGGCGTCCTTGGCGACCCAGGCCAGGATCTGCTCGTCGGTCTCGACCTCGGGTCCTGGCGAGATCTCACCGCCGTCGTAGGGCGCCAGCGCCTGCTGCCGCAGGATCTCGCGGGCGACGCGGATGCACTCCACCCACTCCTTGCGGTCGTTCTCGGTCGACAGGTAGTTGAAGCGCAGCGCGGGGTGCACCGTGGGGTCCGTCGAGACGATCTTCAGGGTCCCCCGCACGTCGGAGTACATCGGCCCGATGTGCACCTGGTAGCCGTGGCCACCGGCCGGCATCGTCCCGTCGTAGCGCACGGCGATCGGCAGGAAGTGGAACATCAGGTTGGGGTAGTCGACCTGGTCGTTGCTTCGTGCGAAACCGCCCGCCTCGAAGTGGTTCGTGGCGCCGAGACCGGACCTCAGGAACAGCCACTGGGCGCCGATCAAGGGCGCCCGCCACTTCTTCATGCCCGGCGCGATCGACACGGGCTGGGTGCAGGCGTGCTGGATGTAGACCTCGAGGTGGTCCTGCAGGTTGGCCCCGACCCCGGGTAGGTCGACGACGACGTCGATGCCGAGGGCGTTCAGGTCCTTGGCATCCCCGACGCCAGACAGCTGCAGCAGCTGAGGCGTGTTGATGGCCCCACCTGACAGCACGACCTCGGCGGCGTAGGCACGCTTGACCGGCCCGGGGCCGCGGCGGTACTCGACGCCCACCGCCCGGGTGCCCTCGAACAGCACCCTGGTCACCAGGGCGCGGGTCTTCAGGGTGAGGTTGGGGCGGGACAGCACCGGGTGCAGGTAGGCCCGGGCCGCACTGAGCCGGCGCCCACGGTGCAGGTTGCGGTCGAAGCGCCCGAATCCCTCCTGGCGGTAGCCGTTCACGTCATCGGTGCGGGCGTGGCCGGCCTGCTCGGCCGCGGCCAGGAATGCACCGAACAGCGGGTTGGTCGCAGGGCCGCGCTCGAGCACGAGCGGGCCTGTGGTGCCGCGGAAGTCATCTCCACCGGCGAGGCAGTTCTCCATCCGCTTGAAGTAGGGCAGGCAGTGCGCGAAGTCCCACCCGGCCATGCCGGGATCGGCGCCCCAGCGCTCGTAGTCCAGCGGGTTGCCCCGCTGGAAGATCATCCCGTTGATGCTGCTGGAACCACCGAGCACCTTGCCGCGGGCGTGGTAGACCCGGCGCCCGCCCATCAGGGGCTCGGGCTCTGAGGAGTACTTCCAGTCGTAGAAGCGACTCCCGATCGGGTAGGTGAGCGCGGCCGGCATGTGGATGAACACGTCCCACGTGCGGTCGCGCCGGCCGGCCTCCAGGACCAGGACGTCGTGGGCCGGGTCCTCGCTCAGGCGGTTGGCGAGCACGCAGCCTGCGGACCCCCCGCCGACGATGATGTAGTCAAAGGTCTCCCGGCTCACGGTTCACGCCTCTCGTTCGCAGGTGCGGTGCGGGTGGTCACCGTTCTTCAGCACTCGATGAGGTTGACCGCGAGGCCACCTCGCGAGGTCTCCTTGTACTTGGCCTTCATGTCCGCGCCGGTGTCGCGCATCGTGCGGATGACCTTGTCCAGCGACACGTGGTGCTGGCCGTCACCGCGCAGGGCCATTCTGGCGGCGGTGACCGCCTGGATCGCGGCGACGGCGTTGCGCTCGATGCACGGAATCTGCACGAGCCCGCCGATGGGGTCGCAGGTCAGTCCGAGGTGGTGCTCCATGCCGATCTCGGCGGCGTTCTCCACCTGCTCGGGGGTGCCGCCCATGACTGCGCAGAGACCGGCCGCGGCCATCGAGCAGGCTGAGCCGACCTCGCCCTGGCAGCCGACCTCGGCGCCGGAGATCGAGGCGTTCTCCTTGAACAGGATCCCTACGGCCGTCGCGGTGAGCAGGAACTGCACCACCCCGTCATCGTCGGACCCCGGCACGAAACGGTCGTAGTAGTGCAGCACCGCAGGGATGATTCCGGCCGCGCCGTTGGTGGGGGCTGTGACGACGCGGCCCCCGGCGGCGTTCTGCTCGTTGACGGCCAACGCGAACAGCGTGATCCAGTCCATCACCCGCAGCGGGTCAGTCGCGTACGGCTCGTCGTGGAGCTGCCGGCGCAGCTGGGCTGCGCGTCGACGTACCTTGAGGCCACCGGGGAGCATGCCCTCGTTCTCGCAGCCCGCCTGGACGCAGTCCTGCATCACCTGCCAGATGCGCAACAGCCCGGACCTGACCTCCGGCTCAGTGCGCCAGACGAGCTCGTTGGCCAGGACGAGGTCGCTGATCGAGCGCCCGGTCGTGCGGGTGTGGGCCAGCAGGTCCGCAGCGCTGCGGAACGGGTAGGGCTGCACCGTCGTGTCCACCACCACCCGGTCCGCCCCGATGGCCTGCTCGTCGACCACGAAGCCACCACCGACCGAGTAGTAGGTCCGCTCACCGAGGACGTCCCCGGCTGCGTCATACGCCGACAGGCGCATGCCGTTGGGGTGCGCCGGCAGGCTCTGCAGACGATTGAGGACCACGTCGGTCTTGTCGCAGAAGGCCAGCTCGTGCCGGCCGAGCACCGCGAGCCGGCCGACGTCACGGACGGCGGCCACGACCAGCGGGACCAGGGCCGTGTCGACGTCCTCCGGCACCTCGCCGAGCAGCCCCAGGACGACCGCAGCTCGGCTGCCGTGCCCATGGCCGGTGGCGCCGAGCGAGCCAAACAGCTCGGCGCGCACCCGGGTGGTGGTGGTAAGCCTCGCGGAGTCCTCGAGCCAGTGCGCGAAGCGCCCGGCCGCGCGCATGGGCCCCACCGTGTGCGAGCTGGAGGGGCCGATGCCGATCGAGAACAGGTCGAATGCGCTGATGGGCACGGGAGGCTCCGAGCGTCGGTGTGGGGAACGCCGGGTCAGGGCACGGGCACGGGGACGGCGTGCTGGGTGCGCAGGGTGCGGCGCCAGCGGGCGAAGGCGCTGCCGCCGTCCAAGCCCAGGACGGCGACCAGCCGGCCATCCCGCTCGTAGGTCGCGACGAACGACCGGCTGTCGGTGCTGCCCTCGACGACTGTGACGACGTCGCCGTGCTGGTGACTTCCGGCGAGCTGCAGCTGCCTGCCGTACTGCTCTGACCAGAAGTAGGGCACCGCGGCGCGTGACGGCGCAGCGCGCTGTCCCAGCAGGGTCGCGGCAGCAGTGGCCGGTTGCTGCAGGGCGTGCGTCCAGTGCTCGATCCGCCGGTGCCGGCCCAGCACCGGGTCGAAGGAGCTGGCGCAGTCCCCGACGGCCACGACCCCCGGGACGTTCGTCGCACAGAAGGCGTCGGTCAGCACGCCCCCGTCGATCTCGACGCCGCTTCCGGCCAGCCACTCGACATTGGGCTGGGCGCCGACGCCGACCACCACCACCTCGGCGGGCAGGTAGGTGCCGTCGGCCAGCTCCACCGCGGTCACTCGTTCGCCGCCCACCAGCCGGGCGACACCGGTGCCGGTCAGCAGGCGTACGCCGTGCTCGGCGTGCAGGGCTGCGCAGACGGCGCCCAGCTGGTTCCCGAGCGGGCCGGCCAGCGGGGTGTCGGTGGCCTCGACCACCGTGACGGACAGGCCGAGCGAACGGGCGCTCGAGGCGACCTCGGCACCGATGAAGCCGGCCCCGACGACGACCAGGGAGCCAGCGCGGGCCAGGTCGTCTCGTAGCGCGACGGCGTCCTCGACGCTCCGCAACGTGTGCACGCCGGGCGGGGCGGCGAGCCCGCTCAGCGTCCGCGCGCGGGCGCCGGTGGCCAGGACGACACCGTCGGCAACCAGCTCGTGGCCGTCGGCGAGCACCACGGTGCGCTCCGCCGTGCGCAGCCCGGTGGCGGGCACCCCGAGCCGCCAGCTGATGTCGAGCGCGTCGTCGGCGGGGGACAGCAGGTCCAGGTCGGCGCGGTCGGCCGAGCCGGTGAGGAAGGCCTTCGACAAGGGGGGCCGGTCGTAGGGTCGGTGCTGCTCGTCGCCGACGAGCACGAGCTGCCCGTCGTAGCCCTGCTCGCGCAGAGCCCGGGCCGCCGACAGGCCTGCGAGGGCGGCTCCGACCACCACCACCCGGCGCATCAGGACGCCGCCGGCGGCACCAGGAAGATCATCTCGCCATGGACGGCCACCGCGTGCGTGCGTAGGGCGACCTTGGCGGGTGGGCCGGAGGGCACGCCGGTCCGCAGGTCGAAGGTCGAGGCGTGCAGCGGGCACTCCACGAAGCAGCCCTCGAGATAGCCGTCCGTCAGGGAGGCGTCCTGGTGGGTGCAGGTGTCGTCGACGGCGTAGAGCTCACCCCCGGTACGGAAGACTGCGACCGGTACATCAGCCTGGACGCGGATCGCCTCGCCCTCGGCCAAGGCGTCGGTGCGGCACACGGGGATCATCGGACTCCAACGAGGATTGTTGCGGAAGGCACAACTAGCGTGTCATGCGCAACAGCGTGCCTGGTCCACTGCGGCGCCGTCAAGAGGGCGCGACGCGTCCTGTCGCCTAGCCTGGGCCCATGACGAGCACGCCGAGCGGGACGCCGGCCACGCGCGAGCCCGCCCCCCTCGTGCAGTCGGTCGACCGTGCCATCACGGTCCTGGAGATCCTGGCGAAGCGTGGGGTGGCGGGAGTCACTGAGATCGCGCTCGAGCTCGGCGTGCACAAGTCCACTGCGTCCCGGCTGGTGGCGGTGCTGGAGGCCCGTGGCCTGGTCGAGCAGCTGGCCGACCGGGGCAAGTACCGCCTCGGTTTCGGCATCGTGCGGCTGGCCGGTGCCCTGACCGTCCAGCGCGACCTCGCGCACGAGAGCCGCAAGGCCTGTGAGGCGCTGGCCGCGGACGTCGGGGAGACGGTCAACGTGGCCATCTTGGACGGCAACCGGGTCATCAACGTCAGCGAGGTCCGCGGCCCTGCCGCCATCGCCATGCACAACTGGGTCGGCCAGAGCACGCCGCCGCACGCCACGTCCAGCGGCAAGGTGCTGCTGGCCTTCGCCGGGCCGGCGGTCCTGCGCGACCTGCTCGGCAGCACCCTGCAGCGCTACACCGACAGCACTGTCGTCGATGTCGAAGTGCTTGAGCGCGAGCTCGACAAGGTCCGCGCCCAGGGCTGGGCGGCGACAGAGCAGGAGTACGAGGTGGGCTTGAACGCCGTGGCCGCACCCGTCCGCGACCACGCCGACGCCGTCGTCGCGGCCGTGAGCGTGTCCGGGCCGTCCTACCGGCTGACCAGCGACACCCTGCCGGCGGTGGCCGAGCGGGTGGTGGCCGCCGCCCGCGAGCTCAGCCGCCGGCTCGGCCACCTCGCCTGAGGCCGGCTCAGCCCCGATGACTGACGGGCCCGCTCAGCCCCGGTAGATCACGTACGACTTGCGCAGGGTCTCGTGGACGGTCCACACCCCGCACCAGCCGATCGGGAACACCGCACTGGTGCCGGCAGCGACCTCGACCGCGTCCTCACCGTCACGCTGCACCGTCATGCGGCCCGACAGCACGTGGATCGCCTCGCCGCGCTCGAGGAACTCCCATCGAGAGACCCCGGGCTCGCACTCCCAGGTGCCGGCCAGGATGCGCTCGTCCTCGCTGGTGAACGCCACCCGACTGCGAGTGGTGATCTCGCCCTCGGCGACCGCGGTGGGCGGGGCCAGCGGCTTGGCGGCGAGGTCGGCGTCGAGCAGATCGGCGGGGTGAAAGGTGATCGTCATGCGCACAAGTCTGTCAGTGTGTTGTGCAGAGAGCAACAGCGTGCATATGCTGCAACAACTTCCGGAAAGGACCGCCATGCTGACGCTCCCCACCATCTCCGTCCTGGACCGCCCGCTGTCTGAGGTCGACCCCGACGTGGCGGTCGCCATGGGCCGCGAGCTGGCCCGCCAGCAGGGGACGCTGGAGATGATCGCCTCGGAGAACTTCGCCCCGTTGGCCGTCATGCAGGCGCAGGGCTCGGTGCTCACCAACAAGTACGCCGAGGGGTACCCCGGGCGCCGCTACTACGGCGGGTGCGAGCACGTCGACGTCATCGAGCAGCTCGCCATCGACCGTGTGAAGGCACTGTTCGGCGCGGAGTCGGCCAACGTCCAGCCGCACTCGGGCGCACAGGCCAACGCCGCGGTGATGGCAGCGCTGCTCACCCCCGGGGACGCGATCCTCGGGCTGGACCTGGCCCACGGGGGTCACCTCACGCACGGCATGAGACTGAACTTCTCCGGTCGCCTCTATGACGTCGCGGCCTACGGCGTGCGCCCCGAGGACTCCCTGGTCGACATGGAACAGGTCCGGCGACTGGCCCACGAGCGGCACCCGAAGCTGATCATCGCCGGCTGGTCGGCCTACCCCCGCCAGCTGGACTTCGCCCAGTTCCGCGAGATCGCCGACGAGGTCGGGGCCTACCTCATGGTCGACATGGCGCACTTCGCCGGACTGGTGGCGGCTGGCCTGCACCCCAACCCGGTGCCACACGCGCATGTGGTGACCACCACGACCCACAAGACTCTGGGCGGCCCGCGCGGGGGCGTCATCCTCAACGTGGCCGCGCTGACGAAGAAGATCGCCTCCGCGGTGTTCCCCGGCCAGCAGGGAGGGCCGCTCGAGCACGTCATCGCCGCCAAGGCTGTCGCGTTCCGGATCGCCGCGGGCGCCGAGTTCGCCGAACGCCAGCAGCGCACGCTGGACGGCGCGCGCGCCCTGGCCGACCGCCTGTTGCAGCCAGACGCCAGGGCGGCCGGCGTCGACGTGCTGACGGGCGGCACCGACGTGCACCTGGTGCTGGCCGACCTGCGCCGCAGCGAGCTGGACGGCCAGGCCGCCGAGGATCGCCTGGACTCGGTAGGGATCACCGTCAACCGCAACGCGGTGCCCTTTGACCCGCGCCCGCCGATGGTCACTTCGGGCCTGCGCATCGGCACGCCGGCGCTAGCGACCCGCGGCTTCGGCTCCGAGGCCTTCACCGAGGTCGCCGACGTCATCGCGGTCGCGCTGCGTCCGGTCCTGGACGGGCCCACCGCCGCTGGCCTACGCGCCCGGGTGGATGCCCTGGCGCAGCACCACCCCCTCTACCCCGGACTGTGACTCGGTAGCTGTTGACAGGGCACCAGGCGGCCGCCAGGCTGCTTGTTGCTCCCTGAACATCATGTTGCGCTTCACACAACAAGACTCTGGAGGACGTGTGGCGACAGCCCGCGTGGTCATCATCGGCGCCGGCATCGTGGGTTGCTCCCTTGCCGACGAGCTCACCGCGCGCGGCTGGACCGATGTCACCGTCGTCGAGCAGGGACCGCTGTTCGCTGCCGGCGGCTCGAGCTCGCACGCCCCCGGGCTCGTCTTCCAGACCAACAGCTCCAAGACCATGACGGAGTTCGCGAGCTACACCGTAGAGAAGTTCAACGGACTGGACCTGGACGGCCAGGGATGCTTCAACCAGGTGGGCGGCCTCGAGGTCGCCACCACCCCCGAGCGGCTGGCCGATCTCGAGCGCAAGCTGGGCTGGGCGAGCGCCTGGGGGGTCAGCGCTCGACTCGTCGACACGGCCGAGTGCCTCTCGCTGCACCCGCTGCTCGACCCGTCCGCGGTGCTGGGAGGCCTCCATGTCGCGACCGACGGCCTGGCCAGCGCACTGCGGGCCGGTGAGGCCCAGGCCCGGCGGGCGAGCGCGCGCGGAGCCCGTTTCCTGCCGCACCACGCCGTCCTGGATGTGTCCTCGGTCGGCGGCCGGGTCACCGGGGTCGTGACGAGCCAGGGGCTGGTGCCGGCCGATGTCGTCGTCTCCGCCTGCGGTTTCTGGGGCCCTCGCGTCGGCCAGCTCGTCGGGCTGACCGTGCCGCTGCTGCCGATGGCCCACCAGTACGCCCGCACCGGCCAAGTCCCCGGCCTGGTTGACGACGGCGTCACCGACGCCCGGCTGCCGATCCTGCGCCACCAGGACGCCGACCTGTACTACCGCGAGCACGGTGACCGGCTCGGCATCGGGTACTACGGGCACCGGCCGATGCCCGTCGACGTCGAGACGCTGCCGGGCTGGGACGACGCGACCGGGATGCCGTCGATGCTGCCCTTCACCGAGGAGGACTTCGCCCCGGCGTGGGAGCACAGCGTCGCGCTGCTGCCCGCGCTGGCCGAGACCAAGGTGGACCAGGGCTTCAACGGGGTCTTCTCCTTCACCCCCGACGGCATGGCGCTGATGGGGGAGCACCGCGAGCTCGCCGGCTTCTGGGTCGCCGAGGCGGTCTGGGTCACCCACTCTGCCGGGGTCGCCAAGGCGATGGCCGAGTGGATCATCGAGGGAGCGCCGCGCACCGACGTCCACGAGTGCGACCTCTATCGCTTCGAGGACGTCCAGCTGGCCCCTGGGTACGTCCAGGCGCGCAGCGCACAGAACTTCGTCGAGGTCTACGACATCGTCCACCCGCTCCAACCTGCGGAGCAGCAGCGGCCGCTGCGCGTCTCGCCGTTCTACGCCCGCCAGCTCGAGCTCGGGGCGGTGTTCCTGGAGTCCGGTGGCTGGGAGCGCCCGCACTGGTACGAAGCGAACGCCCCCTTGGTCGAGGCTCTCGACGTCCCCGGACGCGACGCGTGGTCCCGGCGCTACTGGTCGCCGATCGCCGCGGCGGAGGCGCACGCCACCCGCAACGGCGTCGCCATGTACGACATGACCCCGCTCAAGCACCTGGAGGTCGCCGGCCCCGGCGCCCTGGCGCTGCTGCAGCGACTGACGACGAACAACCTGGCCAAGTCCGTCGGGTCGGTGACCTACACCCTCATGCTGGACGGCAACGGGGGCGTACGAAGCGACCTGACGGTCACCCGACAGGCCGAGGAGCTGTTCCAGGTGATGGCCAACGGCCCGCTGGACCTCGACTGGATCAGCCGACACCTGCCGGCAGACGGCTCGGCGACGGTCCGCGACGTCACGGGTGGGTGGTGCTGCATCGGGCTGTGGGGACCCAGGGCCCGCGAGGTCCTGCAGCCGCTCACCAGCGCGGACTTCTCCAACGACGCCTTGAAGTACTTCCGCGCCAAGACGGCACACCTGGGTGGCGTGCCGGTCACCGCGCTGAGGCTGTCCTACGTCGGCGAGCTGGGCTGGGAGATCTACACGACCGCCGACAACGGGCTGCGGCTGTGGGACCTGCTGTGGGCCGCGGGCCAGGAGCAGGGCGTGGTGGCCGGAGGGCGAAGCGCCTTCAACAGCCTGCGGCTGGAGAAGGGCTACCGGCTGTGGGGCACCGACATGACCACTGAGCACGACCCGTACGAGGCCGGGTTGGCCTTCGCGGTCCGCATGGACAAGGGCGACTTCATCGGGCGGGCCGCGTTAGAGGGTCGCTCGCAGGAGTCCGCGAGGCGCCGGTTGACCTGCTTGGTGCTCGATGAACCGACGGACGTCGTGCTCGGCAAGGAGCCCGTCCTGGTGGACGGGGTGGTCTCGGGCTACGTCACGAGCGCGGCCCACGGCTACACGATCGGTCATACCATCGCCTACGCCTGGCTGCCGGCGGACGCCGCCGTCCCCGGGACGTCGGTGGAGGTCGCGTACTTCGGCCGCCGGCTCGCCGCGACGGTCAGTGCCGAGCCGCTGGTCGACCCGCAGATGGCCCGTATCCGGCGCTGAGCGCCCCACCGGACGAAGGAGACAGCGATGAGTGTGCAGTCCCATGACGTGATCGTCATCGGGCTCGGTGGGATGGGCAGCGCCGCCGCGTACCACCTGGCTGCTCGCGGTCAGAAGGTCCTGGGCCTGGAGCGGCACACCCCCGCACACGACAAGGGATCCAGCCACGGTGGGTCTCGCATCGTGCGCCAGTCCTATTTCGAGGACCCCGCCTACGTCCCGCTGCTGCTGCGCGCGTACGAGCTGTGGGACCAGCTCGGTCACGACTCGGGGACGGACGTGGTCACCCAGACCGGCGGCCTGTTCCTCGGCCGGGAGGACGCACTGACCTTCGCCGGCAGCCTGCGCGCCTCCCAGGAGTGGGACCTGGCGCACGAGGTGCTGTCGGCAGGCGACGTGCGGCGCCGCTTCCCCACGTTCACCCCCGCCGAGGACGAGCTCGCCCTGTACGAGGCGAAGGCCGGTTTCGCCCGCCCGGAGGCGACCGTCTCAGCCCACCTGCTGCTCGCCGAGCGAGCCGGGGCGCAGCTGCAGTTCGGCGAGCCGGTCCTGCGCTGGGAGTCCACCGCCCGCGGCGTGCGGGTGACCACGGCGTCCGCGACGTACGAGGCCGGTCAGCTCGTGGTCGCGCCAGGCGCGTGGGCGCCCCAGCTGCTGGCCGACCTCGGCGTTCCCATCGAGGTCGAGCGCCAGGTCATGCACTGGTTCGAGCCGGTCGGAGGTGTCGGGCCCTACCTGCCCGACCGCCACCCGATCTACATCCACGAGGATCGTGAAGGCACCCAGATCTACGGCTTCCCCTCGATCGACGGACCCGAGGGTGGCGCCAAGGTCGCCTTCTTCCGGCGCGGCCAGGCCTGCACCCCGGACACCATCGACCGCGAGGTCTCGACCGCCGAGGTCGACGACATGGCCACCTACGCCGGCCGACTTCTACCGACCCTGCCGGGACGATCCATCAGCGCCGCCACCTGCATGTACAGCAACACCCCGGACCAGCACTTCGTCATCGCCAAGCACCCTGAGCACGCCAACGTGACGGTGGCCTGCGGGTTCTCCGGGCACGGCTTCAAGTTCGTCCCGGTGGTCGGCGAGATCCTCGCCGACCTCGCCACCAGCAACAGCACTGCCCACCCCATCGACCTGTTCGACCCCCGGCGCCCCGCCCTGCGCCCTGACGCCCTCGAGGTGACCGCGTGAGCACCACCACCACGGACAGCACACCAGCCGCCGGACCCGGCCCCGACGGTGAGGCGGTGCCAGCCGACCCCACGACGGGCGGGCACGTCCTGGCGCCCGGCGCCGAGCAGGTGCCCCCCGGCGGCAGCCTGATCCCGACGCTCGCCGGCCGCTACTACACCGACCCCACCATCTTCGCGCGGGAACAGTCGGCCATCTTCGAGTCGATGTGGTTCTGCGCGGTGCGTTCCAGCGACCTCGCGACCCCGGGTGCGTTCCGGACGGTGCAGGTCGGCCGCGAGAGCGTGCTGGTCGTGCGCGGGCGCGACGGCCAGCTCCGCTCCTTCCTCAACATCTGCCGCCACCGCGGGGCGATGCTGTGCACCGAGCCGGCTGGTGAGGTCAAGCGCAACCTGCAGTGCCCGTACCACGCATGGACCTACGGTCTGGACGGGCGACTGGTGGCCGCGCCCAACCTGGTGACCATGCCCGACGTCGACCGGGTCGAGCGCGGCCTGGTGACCGTGCACCTGCGCGAGTGGCTCGGCTACGCCTGGGTGTGCCTCGCCGACGAACCGCCGTCCTTCGAGGCCGACGTCCTCGAGGCGGCGGTCGAGCGGCTCGGTGACCTCGCAGCCATCGAGGCGTACCAGGTCGAGGACCTCGAGGTCGGCCGCCGCATCAGTTACGACGTGCAAGCCAACTGGAAGCTCATCATCGAGAACTTCATGGAGTGCTACCACTGCGCCACGATCCACCCAGAGCTCACCGAGGTGCTGCCGGAGTTTGCCGGCGGATACGCGGCCCAGTACTACGTCGGGCATGGCGCCGAGTTCGCCGACGACGTCAAGGGCTTCACGATCGACGGCAGCGAAGGCTTTGACAGGCTGCCTGGCGTAGCAGAGGACCAGGACCGCCGTTACTACGCCATCACGGTCAAGCCAACGGTGTTCATCAACCTGGTCCCCGACCACGTGATCGTCCACCGGATGTTCCCCATGTCAGAGAGTCGAACGATCGTCGAGTGCGACTGGCTCTACGCCAAGGGCGTCGTCGCCTCAGACCAAGACGTGGCTCACTCGGTCGAGCTCTTCCACCGCGTCAACGAGCAGGACTTCGAGGCCTGCGAGCGCACCCAGCCGGCGATGTCGTCCCGGGCCTACGCCGATGGCGGTGTCCTGGTCCCGGCCGAGCACCACATCGGCGCCTTCCACGACTGGCTCACCTCGAAGGTTCAAGACGTCTGAACCCGCGAGCCCGCCAAACGGCGCAGAGTCGTGGAGTAGCCGACGTGTACAGATGGCGTTCACGATTGCACCGAACGTCGCAACCCCGTGGCCTGTTCTCGCATGCTATCCGACCTGCTCGTCATCGTCACCGGGACAGTGCGCCACCCCTTCGCCGGAGTCACGCCCGACAGACGATCGTCCCGCATGGATCAGGCGGTCATCTGCCACCGTTGAGAACGGCAAGATCACCGAAGCCCGGGAGATCGCCGACGTTAGCTCGCTGGACGACCATTGAGGTACCGCTGATCGTCATCGTGCGGGCTACTTGATCGCTGGAGTCCCCGCGGATACAACCGTGCCTGCACGTTCCGGCCCCCGGCTGGCCGTGCCCGGACAGGTGCTGATGCGGCGAGTGACAGGTGCGCGGCACGTGGGGGAAAGACGCGGCACCAGGTGTTCCCTTGCGCTACAGCTCTTTCGCCGCCATACCGGGCTGTGAGCTTCTCGGAACGCCGTTCAGCGTACTGAGGGCAAGGCCAAGCACCGCCCCGTCATTGACGAGCCGCGGCTCTCTGGACATGTTCAGGGCGGTTGTGCAACGCCGGCGGGTGTTGCACGGTGATTGGATGAACGACGTGGAGCACCTTTTCGTCCGTGCGGCCCGAGCAGCGGCGGAGCACCGCAGGACGGTCGGGGAACGCCCGGTCCGGCCCAGGATGTCGCCCGAGCACATCAGAGCGGCGTTCGGAGGACCGCTCCCTGAGGGACCCACGGACCCCGACGAGGTCCTTACCAAACTCCTGCAGGCCGCCGACGGGGCCATCACAGGTACGGCGGGGCCGCGGTACTTCGGGTTCGTCATAGGAGGTGCACTGCCGGCCGCTAGCGCTGCCGAGGTTCTGACCACCGGGTGGGACCAGGCGGCCTACAACGAGGTTCTCTCGCCCGCCGCAGGCGCTGCAGAGCGCGCGGCGGGCGCTTGGGCGAAGGAGCTGCTCGGCCTACCGACCGAGTCGTCCGTGGCCTTCGTGACCGGCGCCCAGGCCGGCAACACGGTCGGCCTCGCGATCGGCAGGAACGAGATGCTGTCCAGGGCAGGGCGGGACATCGCCCTCGACGGACTGTACGGAGCCCCGCAGATCCGCGTGGTCGCCAGCGAGGAACGCCACGCCACCATCGACCGTGCTCTGCGGCTGCTCGGCATGGGGACCGCCAGCATCGACCCGGTCCACGCTGACGGCAACGGCGCAATCGACGTGGACCATTTGGGAGAGGTCTTGGCCAAGAACGCAGGCGTCCCCACGATCGTCTGCCTGCAGGCCGGCAACGTGAACACCGGCGCATGCGACGACTTCGACCGGGCCATCGCGCTCGCGCGTCTCCACGACGCCTGGGTGCACGTCGACGGTGCATTCGGTCTCTGGGCCGCGGCCAGCCCGCGATACGCGCACCTCACCCGAGGGGTGGAACACGCGGACTCCTGGGGCACCGACGCCCACAAGTGGCTTAACGTCCCCTACGACTCGGGCTTGGCGTTCTGCCGCGACGCAAACGCGCATGCCGCCGCGATGTCGTACGCCGCCGCGTACTTGACCGGCTCAGGCGGTACCGACCACGTGCTCGGCGATGTGACCCCCGAGTCGTCTCGACGGGCCCGTGGCTTCGCCGTGTGGGCGGCCCTGCAGGAACTCGGGCGCAGCGGCGTCGCGGACCTAGTCAACCAGTCCTGCGCCCACGCCCAGCGCATCGCCGACCTGCTGACTGCCGGCGGCGCGAGGATCTACAACCAGGTGGTCCTGAATCAAGTGCTCGTCGGCTTCGGCGACCTCTCGCGCACCGACGCTGTCGTTGAGGCCGTCCAGCGAGATGGCACCTGCTGGCTTGGCGCTACCACCTGGCAAGACAAACGCCTGATCCGGATCTCGGTCTCGAACTGGACCACTACCGACTCAGATATCGAACGCTCCGCCGAGGCCATACTGCGGGCGGCGGCCTCGTTGTAGATCGACGTGTTGACCGCGTCCCTTGCGGTCCGTTTTGCCCCGCAAGGCGCCCGGCACCACTGGCGGATGCCCCCAGCGCGCAACGCTCTGAAGAAGCCGCACTTGCCGACTGCGGCGACTCGCGGCGATGGGACGCTGCCGCGCACGACATTGACGGCTACGAAGCAGACCCCTATCTGGGTATCACCGTGACCGCTCGGTAGGCGAAGCCGTCCTGGTCGGGCCTCTCCCAGTCGAGGTCGATAAGCTGACCACCCGTCAGCTCGTGAAATCCCGGCATCTGCGCGCATGAGAAGTGCACCCAACAGCCACCCGGCGTGTGCGGCGAGTCCACTACGGTCAAGTCCCTGGACGTGGTGTAGCGCTGCATGATCTGGGTTGGGTCAGGCGGTGAGTGCGGGCATGTGCTCGGCTCCGATCTCGGGAGTGGTGGTGGGGACGATGTTGACGCGGCAGCGGGCCAGGACATCCAGGCCGAGGTAGCGGCGGCCTTCGGCCCATTCGTCGGTCTGCTCGGCCAGGACGGCGCCGACGAGGCGGACGATGGCTTGGCGGTCGGG
>JBKJTJ010000353.1:0-2579 GCA_046590855.1 Actinomycetota bacterium | reverse complement strand
CTTGCCGGTGCCGGCGCGCCCGCCCATGCTCATGATCCCGACGTCGGGGTCCATCAGCAGGTCCAGGGCGATCCGCTGCTCGGCGCTGCGGCCGTGCAGCCCGAACGCGTCGCGGTCACCGCGCACGAGCCGCACCGACTTGTCGGGGGCCACCCGGCCCAGGCCGCTGCCGCGCGGCGAGACCAGCACGACGCCGGTGTGGCAGGGCAGCTGGCGGGCCTGCCCCAGGTCGAGCCGGCCGGTGTCGTACAGCTCGGCGACGTCGTCCGCGGTGACCTCGAGCTCGACCATGCCGGTCCAGCCGGAGTCCACGGCGAGCTCGGCCTGGTACTCCTCGGCGAGCAGACCGACGGCCGAGGCCTTGACCCGCATCGGCAGGTCCTTGCTGACCACGGTGACGACGTCGCCCTCGAGCGAGAGGTTCTTGGCGACGGCCAGGATCCGGGTGTCGTTGTCCCCCAGGCGAAAGCCCGCCGGCAGGGCCATCGGGTCGGTGTGGTTGAGCTCGACCCGCAGCGTGCCACCGCCGTCGAGCTGCAGCGGCGCGTCGAGGCGGCCGTGCTCGATGCGCAGGTCGTCGAGCAGGCGCAGCGCCTGCCGGGCGAAGTACCCGAGCTCGGGGTGGTGCCGCTTGGCCTCGAGCTCGGTCACGACCACGACCGGGAGCACCACCTCGTGCTCGGCGAAGCGCAGCATCGCCCTGGGGTCGGACAACAGGACCGAGGTGTCGAGCACGAATGTACGACGATTGGCCACGTCCGACTCCCTTGCAGGGCGCGCGCGCCCGGCTTCACGTGCGGGTCAGGTGCCGGGACCGCGCCCACCAGGGAGCCGCCGTCCGGCCCCCTCCCGCAGCGAGGAATCGCTGCATCGGTGGGCCTCCCGAACGCCCGGGCGGGAGCCCGTGCGTCCCTGTCGACGGTACGCCGCACCCGGGCGACGAGGCCGCGACACGCCGCAGCCCGGACCACCCGGGTCAGCCGCCGAAACGCCTCTGCCGCTGGGCGTACGCGCGCAGCGCGCGCAGGAAGTCCACCTTGCGGAAGTCCGGCCAGAAGGCCTCGCAGAAGTAGAACTCGCTGTGCGCGCTCTGCCACAGCAGGAACCCGGACAGGCGCTGCTCGCCGGAGGTGCGGATCACCAGGTCGGGGTCGGGCTGTCCCCGGGTGTAGAGGTGCTCGGAGATGTGCTCGACGTCGAGGATCTCGGCGAGCTCCTCGATCGAGGTGCCCTTCGCGGCGTGCTCGTGCAGCAGCGAGCGGACGGCGTCCGCGATCTCGCGCCGGCCGCCGTACCCGATGGCGGCGTTGACCGTCAGTCCCTTGCCGCGACTGGTGATCTCGTCGAGCTCCTTGAGCCGGCGCGCGGTGGCGACCGGCAGCAGGTCGAGGGCACCGACGGGGTGCACGTGCCAGCGGCCGGTGGCGGCGATGCGCTCGGTGACGTCCTCGATGATCCCGATCAGCGGGCTCAGCTCGGCCTCGGGCCGGTTGAGGTTGTCGGTCGAGAGCAGCCACAGGGTGACCAGCTCGACCCCGACCTCCTCGCACCAGCCCAGCAGCCGCTCGACGTTGTCGGCGCCGGCGGCGTGCCCGGCGCGCGAGTCGGTGCCCGACGCCTTGGCCCAGCGGCGGTTGCCGTCGACGATCACGCCGACGTGGTGCGGCACCGCGGTGAGGTCCAGGCGACGCAGCAGGCGACGCTCGTAGAGGCCGTAGGCGACCTGCCGCAACCCCACTGGCGCTCCCGTCCTGGTGCCGGGCGCGTCCACACGCACCGACTGCGGGACCGACGGTATCGGCACCGGGCCCCGACCGGCCGCGGCGACGTCGCTCGGCACGACACCTTCACATCACCGTACCCGTCAGTAACCTACGGCAACGTAGGTGGGTTTACAGTGGTCGTCATGAGCCGCTCGCAGTCGCCTGACTCCTCGCACCCCGTGGCGGCACCTGAGGTGGGTGCGGGCGTGGGCGCGAGCGTGGGTGCGAGCGTCGGCGACAGCGTCGGCGAGCGGATGGGCGAGCGGATGGACGAGGTGGTCGCCGCCGTCAAGCCGCACCTGCGCGGGTGGTTGCACGCCGGGGTCTTCCCGCTCGTGCTCGCGGGGGGGATCGTCCTCACGGCCCTGGCCCCGACCACCGCCGCGCGCGTGTCGTCCGCAGTGTTCGCCGTGACCGCGGACCTGCTGTTCGGCACCAGCGCGGTCTACCACCGCGGCAGTTGGTCACCGCGCACCGCGATCCCGCTCAAGCGGTTCGACCACTCCAACATCTTCTTGATCATCGCCGGCTCCTACACGCCGTTCGCGGCGCTGCTGCTCACCCACGACAAGGCCCGGACGCTGCTGTGGGTCGTGTGGCTCGGCGCGCTGGGCGGCGTGCTCTTCCGCGTGTTCTGGGTCGGCGCCCCGCGCTGGCTCTACACCCCGATCTACTGCGCCCTGGGCTGGGTGGCCGTCGTCTACCTGCCCGACTTCTACCGCTCGGGCGGGGCGGCGCTGCTCACCCTGATCATCGTGGGCGGCGCGCTGTACACCGTGGGCGCGGTCGTCTACGGCCTCAAGCGCCCCAACCCGA
>JBKJTJ010000294.1:0-25467 GCA_046590855.1 Actinomycetota bacterium | reverse complement strand
CGTTGCTGAACCGCTGGATGTGGGTCGGGGCGAGCTCGACCCCCAGCACCGAGCAGATCTCGGCGGCGAGCTCGGGGTGGGCGGACCCACTGAAGACGACGATCTCGCCCATGCGCGTTCGGCTCCCGGCCCTGTCGAGGTGGTGGGTGCAGAGCCTAACGCCCGCCGGTGGCCTCGACGGTCGTCCCGCTCACCACAGGGGAGGGGCGGCGAGCATGGGGGGCGCCTGCGCCTGCCACGTCTCGGACGAGCTGCGCTGCGCCCGGGCAGAGGGTCCCAACGACACCGGACGCGCCGTCGCCGACCGCAGGTCGATCGAGGTGCGCCCCGCGGCGCGGGCCGGGAACGCCGAGCGTCGCCAGCGCGCGGCGGTGGCCGAGGCCAGCCGCGCCTCGGAGGACCGCCCGGCCGCCGTCAGGTGCTCGGCGCGGTGCCGGTGTGCGAGCGAAGCGAGCAGCACGAGTCCGGCGTCCTCCGCGGTGTCCGCGGCCGCGGCCGCCGTCGCAGCCGCGTCGTCGGGCCTGCCGTCAGCGGCGCGGACCGCGGCGCGAGCCAACAGCTTGAGCACGTTCTCGCGGGGCAGCCAGGTGTCGCTGCCCACGATGGCCTCGAAGTGCTCGAACCGCTGCCGTGCGCTGGCCAGGTCGTGCTGGGCCTCCAGCACGATGAGCCGGGCGACGGCCTCGGGGACGCACAGGGTCACACCGGTGCGGTCCGCGACGTCCAGCACGTCCAGCAGCAGGGTGCGGGCCCGGGTGGCGTCGCCCTCCTCCATGGCGAGGGCCGCCGAGGCGCACCCGCGCAGGGTGCGCACCAGCGGGCTCGCGTCGGCCGGGGTCGGCTCGGCATCGGCGGCCTGCGCGGCGGTCAGGTCGTTGCGCTCGGTGGCGACCCGGATCGCCACCCACTGGTAGGAGCGCGGGTCGTCCAATACACCCAGCGTCGCCGCGGCGACGTAGCGCTCGGCGAAGTCCGGCAGCCCCAGGTCGTGCGCGAGGAGGGCGTCGAGCGCGGCGACGTCCGGGTCGACGGGGCCACCGGGGTCGCCGGCCTCGACGGTCTGCTGCAGCCGCTGCAGCGCGGCCTCACCGGTGCCGGTCTCACCGAGGGCGAGGGCGGCCAGGCACGAGGCCGACAGGGCCCGCACCGCGTCCAGCGGGTCGGTCGCCACGTCCAGGGCCTCGCTGGTCCAGCGGCGCGCCGCCCGGAACTTGCGCCGCGGCACGCAGACCTCGGCGACCAGCTCGGCCCGCGCCGCGGCCCGGCGGGCGGGGTCGCCGTCCTCGTCGGACTGCCCCACCGCGCGGTGCAGCCGGACGCTCAGGTCGTCGCGGTGGGTGGGTGCGCCGGGGTAGAAGCCAGGCAGTCCGGGGGCACCCGGTGCGGTTCTGGCCGGACCGGCGTGCCGGAGTGGCAGCATCGGCGCGTGTCCGTTCGCCACCGGTGCCGACCTCGGTGGCTCGGGGGCCGCAGCGGCGGGGGACGACGTGGAGCTCGCCAGGCTGGCCATGCACTTGCCCTCCAGACGGGTCAGGTCGGACAGCTGGTGGGCCCGCGCGAGGGAGGCGGCCGCGGCGAAGGCGGCGTGCGACTCGTGGGTGCGACCGAGCGCCAGCGCGACGTCGCCCCACCGCTCGAGCAGCTCGAGCCGGTCGGCCGGTGCGCCGTCCGAGGTGTCCTGGGCGCGGCACAGCTGACGCAGGTGCAACCGCGCGCGCTCGTAGTCGTGCTCCTCGACGGCGTCCTCGACCGCGTACATGGCTGCCGCGCTCGACAGCTCGGCCTCACCGGCCAGCCCCCACTGCTCGGCGCGCTCAGCCGAGCTCACCGCGCTCTGAGCCACCCGGCGGTGCAACCGCCGGCGTGCGCTGGGGCGGGCCCAGGCCAGGACGTGGTCGGCGAGCAGCGGGTCGCGGGCGACGAAGCCGTCGTCGGTGCAGGTGAGCAGCCCGAGGTCGATCAGGTGGTCCAGGACGCCGCGCAGCCGCTGGGCGTCGGGGGCCTGGTCGGCGTCGACCTCGGCGCTCAGCATGGAGGTGAGCAGGGCCGAGCTGACCGGTCGGGCCACGGCGGCGGTCAGCTGCAGCACCTCCAGCTCGTCCGCGGCCAGGGCGTGCAGCGCCTGAGCGACCCGGTGCCGGTCGTCGGCACCCGGGGCGTGGGCGGCGGCGCCGTCGAGCAGCACCAGCCCCGCACTGGTCGCCGCGATGCGACCGGCGCTGGCCCAGGACCGCACCAGCCACACCACGTCGCCGGGTCGACCGTCGGTGCCCGACCGCACCGCGGCGCTGAGCTGGCCGGTCACCGGGCCCCCGAGGACCGCCCCGCACAGCTCGCTCACCTCCTCGGCCGCCAGGGCGGGCAGGCGCAGCGTCCCGGCTCGCGTCCCCAGCGCGGCGATCGCGCGCTGGGCGCGACCGTCGTCCAGGGTGGAGCGGCCGGCCAGGACGACGCACAGCCCGCTCGGCAGCGTCGCGAGGTGGCCCAGCAGCAGCTCGAAGGTCGCTTCGTCGAGCCGGTGCGCGTCGTCCACCAGCACGGCGACCGGCTCGGCGGCGCTGCCCTCCATGGACGAGGCACCGGCGCGGGCTGCCGCCACGACGGCGGGCCAGGGGTCCTCGTCCGGCTGGCACTCGATGACGGCGAGCGGCCGGCCGGCGCCGGTGAACGCCTGCTCGACGACCCGGGACTTGCCGCAGCCGGGCGGCCCGACGAGCAGGACCACCGCGGACTCGCCGGTGGCGGCGGAGGTCTCAGCGACCTCGCGCAGCCAGGTGACCTCGTGGGTACGGCCGCTGAACGCCGGCGTCGCCGGTTCCGCCGGTTCGTCGGCGAGCAGCTCGCGGTAGAGCGCCTGGGTCTCGGGGGAGGGGTCCGTGCCGAGCTCGTCCGCGAGCGTGCGCCGGCAGCGGTCGAAGGTCTTCAGCCCCAGCGCGGTCTCGCCCAGACCGCGGTGGGCGCGCATCAGGGTGCGGAACCCGCGCTCGGAGCAGGGCTCGACCACGAGCGTCTGCTCGGCGAGGTCACGGGCGTCGTGCCACCACGCGAGCGTCGCAGCCGCCTCGGCGGCGTCGGCGATCATGGCGCGGAACGTGGCGGCCAGCGACTCGCGCTCGCGGGTGACCCAGTCGGCAGTGTCGGTCACCGGCCCGAGGGCGTCCAGGTAGAGCGCCTCGGCCTCTCGGGCGGTGGTCACGGCCGAGGCGAGGTGCCCGGTGACCAGGTGACGCCGGGACTGCTGGGCCAGGCCGGCGAAGGCCGCCGTGTCGACCCAGGCGCCGGTGAGCACCAGCCCGCCCATGCTGCGCTGGATGCAGTCCGCGCCCAACGCCTTGCGCAGGCGCGAGGCCGCGGTGCGCACGCTCGCTCGACCATGACGGTCGTCCACGTGCGGCCACAACGCCTCGATGATCACCTCGACCGACATCGGCTCACCCACCCGCATCGCGAGGATGCGCAGCAGGTCTGCGGTCTGCGCGGTGCGCCACTGGTCGGCGGGGACCACGGAGCCGTCGGCGCGGCGGGCTCGCAGCGGACCCAGGACGCGCACCTCGATGCGCTCCTGGCCGATCTGCAGGTTCTCCTGCGTGCCCATGCGGCCCCCGATAGCAGACAGCTGCCCTTGCGGCGCGTCGACCGTATCGCTGAACCGCGTCAGGAGTTGCGGAATATTGTTTTGTCCAGATTCGCGCTGAATGAGGTGCAGCCAACGCGTGCCAAGGGTCGTCACGAGCGCTCAGGCGGTGGCCGGGCGGAGGTCGCTCGGTCGGGGCGACCTGCGGCGGACCAGCAGGGCCGCCGCCACGGCCACGCCCAGTGCCGCGACGCACGCGGTCACGGAGGCGGCATGCTGCTCGCGCGCCAGCTGCGCCGCGGCCGCCGCGGTGGCCGCGCCCGGACCCGGCGCGGCCGCCAGCACCGCGGCGAGAGCAGCGAGGAACGCGGCGCACGCACCCATCACCTCGGCGCGCTGGCGGATGGAGGTGCCAGCTGCCAGCAGACCCGTGACGAAGGCGGCGCCCGCGGCGAGGGCCGCGGTGAGCACGACCAGGTGGGTGGGGGTGCTCGTCACCGACAGCCCGCGCACGCTGGGCTGCAGCACGATGCCGACGGTGGCCACCAGGACGACGAAGCCGCCGAACGGTCGGATCACGCGGCTCGATGGTGAGCCCCCGGTGCCAACCAGGCGCAAGGGTCGGGCCAGGGCCACCAGTGGCGGTACGACGAGCGCGAGGACCAGCGTCTGCGTGACCTGGACGGCGAGCAGCGGCCGGTCGTCGTACCCGGTGGGCAGGCCCAGCGTGACCAGAGCCACGGTGGCGGCAGCGACCGCGGCCGCGAAGCGGCGCAGTGGCCAGGGGGCCAGTGCGGTGGTGCTGCTGCGGGCCGCCGACACGTACGCCGCGAGTGCCAGCACCACCACGGTGGTCAGCACCGGCTCGGGTCGCCAGTCGTGGGCCAGCTGGGCGAGGGAGAAGGGCTCGACCCGGCCAGGACCCGCGGACCGGCCCAGGCGCTCGAGGTTCGCCTGGTCGACCGGCCCCGGCGTGCGCGACAGCGCCACGGCGACGCCGACGGTCGCGCCCATCACCAGCAGCTCGACACCGGCCAGCCGGGTGAACGCGCCAGGCCGACCTCGCCGCAGCTGGCCGAGGGTCCACCGGCGGTGGGCCCAGCCCACGGCGCCGAGCACCACGACCGCCAGGATCTTGATGGCGAGCACGGCGCCGTACGCCGAAAGCCAGCTCGTGCGGGACGTGCCCAGGCGCGCCACGGCAGAGAGCCCGCCGCTGGCCGAAAGGACGATGAAGCAGGCGAGCGCCAGGGTGCTGAACCGGGACGTCGCCGCGATCCGGACGGACCGGTCGCCGCGCAGGTGCAGCACCAGAGCCGCGAGGCTGCCCACCCAGACGCTGGCGGCGACCACGTGCACGACCAGGCTGCCCGTGGCCACCTGGTGCTCGCCGGCGTGCGCCGCGTGTCCGGCGTACAGGGGCGGGGTCAGGGCGACGACCGAGACGGCCAGCGCCAGAGCGTCGTGACGGCGGGTGCGGCCGGCCGCGAGGCAGCCCAGGACGGCGACCGCCAGCCCGGCAGCGAGCAGCAGCGCCCGCGCACCCGGCAGCGCCCAGACCGCGGTGGCAACCTCGCCAAAACCCAGCCGCTGAACGGGGATACCGGTGACGTCGGCGGCCGTGAGGACCGCCGCTGCGACGGCCGACGCGGCCCAGAGACCGGCCCAGCCGGCGGCGGCGCGCACGGCGCTGGAGATGATCCGGGCCGGGCCACCACCCGGTACCAAGACGACGGCGACGACCAGGGTGCCCACGGTCATCAGGGCGCTGACGTCGACAGCGAGCCGGGCCAGGGGAAGCCCCCAGCGCGTCACCGCACCGGGGTCGGGAAGGCCCTGGGCCACCCGGGCCCCGAGGCCGCCGGCGGCCACGAGCACCACCAGCAGCCCCAGCACCGACGCCGCTGCCGGCAGCAGGGCCACCGGCAGCGTCCGACGCATCGACCCAGGCGCGTCAGCAGTCGTGTGCACGACTACGTCCCCAAGGGGTAACTGGGCTCGTACTGAACATAGTCTGGGGACAGGGTGTCCCAGGCGGGGCGAGCCGCGGCGATGGGGTCGTTGGGGTCGGCCGCTGGGTCGTTGTTGCCCACCCGGAACTGCACCATCATGTCGTGGTCCTCGTGCACCAGGTTGTGGCAGTGCACCATGTACCGGCCGCCGGTGCTGCCGGGCTTGACCACGAACCGCATGAGCAGGGTCACCTTCTCGGACTCACCGACGTAGACGACATCCTTGGGTCCTTTCTCCCAGGCGAAGGGCTTGCCGCCGTTGGTGTTGCGGGCGATGACCTTGAAGTCGACGAGGTGGATGTGGACGGGGTGGAACCAGCCGCCCGACTTGTTCTCGATCGTCCACAGCTGGACGTCGTTGATCTGGGGATTGGCGACGGTGAGCTTGAATCCGCTGGCGACGACGTCGTCCCAGGTCTTGCCGCTGATGTTCCAGACGTTCGTCGTGTCGTTGTGCTCGACGGTCAGGGCCGTCGTGGCCTTGGACATGGCCGTGGTCAGGCTCATGGTGTCGACGGTCTCGGGTGAGACGTCCAGCCGGGTGGGGACGAGGTTGTTCGTCTCGTCGAATGGCTCGTCGCTGACCACGAACCGCATGACCTTGCCGGTGTTGGCGTAGTTCACGTTGTTCGTGTTGCTCGAGTTCAGCAGGTCGATCTTGGTGCCTGCCGAATATTTCGAGAAGTCGATCAGCACCTCGTAGCGCTCGGCCGTGCCTTGCCGAAAGCTGGCCACCGGCTGGGGTACGGACAGCATGCCGGCGTCCGTAGCGACCACCGTCATCGGGCTGCCGTTGCTGAGCCGGAGCTTGTACGACCGTGAGATGGATGCGTCGAGCACCCTGAACCGGTAGACCCGCCGCTTGACGGTCATCTGCGGCCAGGCGACGCCGTTGACGAAGATGACGTCCCCCCACACCCCCGAGTGGTTGTCGTCACTGAAGGCCAACGTCCCGTCGGCGTTGAACATGGCGTCCGAGATCACCAGGGGCACGTCGAACTCGTCCTGCGGCAGCTGGGCGCGCTCATAGCGGTCGTGCAGCTGGTAGGTCGCCGCGAGACCGGTGTACACGTTCTGCGCCGTGTGGTGCACCCCGTGGTCGTGGTACCAGAGCGTGCGTGCTGACTGGAAGTCCGGGTACTCGTAGACCTTGACCTCACCGGGGCGGGTGATGTCGTTGGCATAGCCGTCGTACTGCGGCAGGGATGCCGATCCGTGCAGGTGGGTGGACGTCTCGAAGGCGTGCCCGAACATCGGGTGGGTCGCCGGCAGGGCGTTGCGCACGCGCACCTTGGCGCGGGTTCCCTGGTCGATGCTGATGGTTGGGCCGGGGAAGATCCCGTTGTAGGCCCAGATCTTCGACGTGAAGCCGGGGATGAGCTCCGCGGTGGCCTCCTTGGCCGTCAGGCTGTACAGCAGGATCTTGCCCTGCGGGTCGTACTCCTCGCCGTACGGCCGCAGCACCGGCGGCCGCTGGAAGGCCGACGTGAACGGCACCGGCATGCTGCCGGGGGCGAGGGTGCTGGCGGCCTTGGCGTGCGCACCCTGCCCGATTGGCACGGCGACGGCGGCCACTCCAGCGGCGCCCACGGCGCCTAGCTTGAGCACGTCGCGACGACCTGGTCCCCGTGACTGCTCGGTCTGCTGTTGCTGGTCCATCAGCTGTCTCCCCGTGATGACGTCGTGGTGTGGCTCCTGCCGACAAAGGTCGGCCCGACGCGCAACACGACCGTCAAACCCCGGTATCTGAGGTCGGTGGCACCTCGCCATCGGCGGGAGTTGACGCTGTGTTGACGCTACGGGGGTCGCCTGGCCCCGTGACCGCGACCCCGGTGCGCCAGCGCGGCGCGCTGCGACGTGCCCGCGGCCTGGCCGGCCTGGTCGCCGCGTTGCTGCTGCTCGTGCTCGTGCGCGCCGAGCTCGTCGAACCGCTGCGGGTGGACGGCGTCAGCATGGAGCCGGGCCTGCACGACGGTGATGTGGTGCTGGTGTGGCGCAGGGCGGACGTCGAGCACGACGCCCACCGCGGCGACCTCGTGGTGTTCCGCGATCCCGGCGGCACGCTGTCGGTGAAGCGAGTCGTGGCCCTGCCGGGTGACCGCGTACGCGTCCTGGACTCCGTCCTGGAGATCGACGAGCGACCTGTCGACGAGCCCTATGCCCGACGTTCGACCGCGACGTCCTACTTCGGGACGGTCGTGGTCCCCGAGCGGTCGGTGTTCGTCCTGGGCGACAACCGGGCCCATTCGTCGGACTCCCGGGTATACGGCCCGGTCGACGACTCGCGAGTGGTCGGTCGCGTCGTCCTGTCCTGGTAGCACCCGGCGCCGGTGTTCACGAGAAGTTTGCGGCCGTCATGACTCTTGAGCACCAGGTACGTGCGCCGCGCGTGCTGCCGTGACGTTCGCGTCGCGGTACGGGGAGGCTCGTCTTCGAGGGAGCAGTCGTGATGAGAACCACAGTTCGTCCAGCGGGGAGTGGTCCCCGCGCCTACGGGGTGAGTCCCCGTGCGTAGGGTGAGTCGGCGCCTCGGCGCGACGGTGGCGGTGCTGGTCAGTGCCAGCTTCCTGCCCCTCACCCCTGCGCATGCCGTGGTAGCGCCAGTCGGGCAGGGGTTCACCGTGTCCCCCGCCGACCTTGCCTACATCCTGCGGCAGATCAAGGTCGCTGAGGCGCACGTGGCAAACACGACGTCCGCCACCGGGCCCTGCGGTGCTCTGATCGGACCAGGCCCCAACCAGCTTGCGAGCCCGTTGCTCTCGCTCGGTCTGCGCACGGTCGACGGCAGCTGCAACAACCTGCAGCCCGGACAGGAGCGGTTCGGATCAGCAGACCAGGTGTTCCCTCGCTTGGGCTCAAAGGCGTTCCGTCCGGCCGAGAGCCGACCCGCTGACTTCTTCGGTCCCGGCAGCCCGGCTGGGCCGGCGACGTCGTACGCCCAGAAGTCAGGATCGGTCTACGACACCGAACCGCGTGTCATCAGCAACCTGATCGTCGACCAGACCTCCACCAACCCGGCGGCTGTCGCGGCAGCCGGGTTCCCGGTGCGGGCCCAGGGGGGCACGCCAGTCGTGCCGTGCACGACCGAGCCGACGTCCACCACACCGGGCTCACCAGCTGGCTGCGTTCCGGCCCACCAGACGCTTTTCATCCCGAACGTCACGACGGACGTCGGACTCTCGCCGCCGTACAACTCACTGTTCACGCTCTTCGGCCAGTTCTTCGACCACGGTGTCGACCAGACCGTCAAGGGCGGAGGCACCGTCTTCGTCCCGCTCAAGGCCGACGACCCGCTGATCCCCGGGGCGGACCACGTCCTCGGCACCAACTGCAGTGACCCCGACCCGGCAGCCCGTTCTGCGGCGTGCGCGGACGACCTCCCGGCCAGCAAGCGGTTCATGGTGCTGACCCGAGCGCAGAACCAGCCGGGGCCGGATGGCGTCCTCGGCACAGCTGACGACATCCAGGACGCGAAGAACACGGACTCACCCTGGGTCGACCAGAGCCAGACCTACACCTCGCACCCTTCGCACCAGGTCTTCCTGCGTGAGTACGTGAACAACCCCGCAGGCAAGCCCGTGTCAACCGGCAGGCTCCTTGGCGGCCCGGCCGGCCCGACAGCCGGTGGGATGGCCACTTGGACGACCACCAAGGCCCAGGCGGCGACCCTGCTCGGCCTCAAGCTGGTCGACACGGATGTCACCGACATCCCCATGCTGGCGGCCGACCCCTACGGCAAGTTCATCCCCGGCCCCGCTCGCGGACTTCCCCAGTACGTTACGAAGTACCGGGGTCTTGTTGAGGGTGATATTGCCAACCCGGTGCTCGTTCCCACCCGACGCGCGGTTGTCGACGGCGAGACCGTTCTCGGCAGTCCGATCGTGACGTCGGCCACCGCCGCATTCACTCAGGACGACGTTCGATCCTTGATCAGCGGCGCGGGTATCCCGGACGGGACGACGATCGTCTCGGTCGACTCGCCCACGCAGGTGACCACGACGGCCAGCTCGACCAGCAGCGCGACCGGAGTCACGGTCGCCGTGGATCCCGGAACGGTGCACTTCGACACCCCGTTCCTCACGGACATCGCACACAATGCTGACCCGAGCCCGGTCGATACGGATCACAACCCGGCCACGCCCCCCGTCGCACCGATTCCGGACGCTGACACCGTGGCGTCTGCGGACTTCGCGTCTCAGCCTCCGGGCACCTACGACGACGAGATGCTCAACGCGCACTTCATCGCCGGTGACGGCCGTGTCAACGAGAACATCGGTTTGACGACCATCCACCAGGTCTTCCACTCCGAGCACGACCGTCTGGTCGGGGACATCGAGAAGACGCTGACCGAGGACACTTCACCGAGTGGTGTCGCCGCCCTTCAGGAGTGGAAGCTGGCCGCCGGCGCAGGCGGGTGGAACGGCGAGCGCATCTTCCAGGCCGCCCGTTTCGTCACCGAGATGGAGTACCAGCACCTGGTCTTCGAGGAGTTCGCTCGCAAGGTCCAGCCGGGCATCAACCCCTTCCAGCCGTTCGCCTTCACCCAGACCGAGCTGAACCCGGCCATCAAGGCCGAGTTCGCCCACGCGGTCTACCGCTTCGGTCACTCGATGCTCACCGAGACCATCTCGCGGCGCAACGAGGACCTGCCGGGACCAGACACAGTCTTCGGCACGAGTGACGACATCAGAGGCAGCACCAACGACATCTCGTTGCTCAACGGGTTCCTGAACCCGCCCGAGTACACGAACGGGGGTCCAGCTGGCTCCTTGACGTCCGAGCAAGCTGCGGGCAGCGTCGTCATGGGGATGTCCGACCAGGTCGGCAACGAGCTCGACGAGTTCGTCACCGGGACGCTGCGCAACAACCTGCTGGGCCTGCCCCTCGACCTGGCCACGATCAACATGGCCCGGGCGCGGTCCGAGGGCATCCCGCGGCTCAACGTCCTACGACGGGAGCTCAACGCCCTGACGAACGACGCGCAGTTGAAGCCGTACAGCAACTGGATCGACCTGGGGCAGAACCTCAAGCACCCAGAGTCTCTCGTCAACTTCGTCGCCGCCTATGGACAGCACCCGACGATCCTGACCAACGCGGGTCCCGACGCCACCCTGGGGACGTCCGACGACGGACCGGCCACGCTGGCTTCGCGTCGGAACGCGGCACGCAAGATCGTCAGCCCCGACTCACTCGCCGGTGACGTGGCTCCTGCCGACGCAGCTGACTTCATGAACAGTGTCGGAGCCTGGGCCAACAGCGGCACCACGTCGATCACCGGCCTGGACGATGTCGACTTGTGGGTCGGTGGGCTCGCCGAGAAGACGAACCTGTTCGGTGGGCTCCTAGGCAGCACGTTCAACTACGTGTTCGAGAGCCAGCTGACCGACCTGCAGAACGGCGACCGCTTCTACTACCTGGCGCGCACGCCGGGCATGAACCTGCGAACGCAGCTCGAAGGGAACTCGTTTGCTGAGCTGATTCAGCGCAACACCAACGCTCACAGCCTCAAGGCTGACGCGTTCGCCACAGCGGACTGCAAGTTCGAGCTCAAGAACCTCGACGGCACCGTGGCTGGGTTTAACCGGGACGGGAACACGGTCGCCAACGACCCGACCACCGAGTGCAACGAAACGGCCCTTCTCATCCGTATGCCGGACGGGACGATCAAGTACCGCGAGCGGAACACGGTCAACCCGTCCGGGATCAACGGTCAGAGCGTGTACAACGGCACGGCCGGCGTCGACCGCATCTACGGCGGCAATGACAACGACACCTTCTGGGGTGGCGCGCAGAACGACATCATTGATGGTGGCGGCGGTGCTGACGTCGTGCTCGGCGGCGATGGCAACGACATCATCACCGACTTCGCGGGTGACGACATCCTCAAGGGCGGGCCGGGCAACGATGCGATCGACGCCGGTCCCGGCTTGGACATCGTGATTCCCGGTGACGGTGATGACTTCACCAACGGCGGAGCGAACACCAACGTCACGTTCGCGGGCGCTGGTGACGACAAGGTCATCGGCGGTCAAGGACCGGACGAGGTGTTCGGTGACAGCGGAAACGACTGGGAAGAGGGCGGTGACCAGCCTGACCTGCTCATCGGGGACAGCAGCAACCTGTTCTTCCTCGACACGAGCCAGCGGCCCGGCCACGACATCATGATCGGCCAGGGTGGCGACGACGACTACGACATGGAGGGCGGCGACGACATCGGCGTCGCAGGTCCTGGTATCGAGAAGGTCGCCGGCGGTTCGGGCTACGACTGGGAGATCGGTCTCGGCGACCCGCAGCCGCAAGATGCCGACCTCGCTCTGCCGATCGCACCGGCCGGTATCCTTCAGATCGGCGTTCGCGACAGGTTCAACGAGGCGGAGGCGTTGTCAGGATGGAAGCTCGACGACACGCTTCGCGGTGACGACATCGTGCCGGCTGCACGTGGCGGCGCCGGGTTCATCGGATGTGACGTGCTCGACCAGAGTGGCCTGGACCGGATCGCCGGTCTCGACCCGCTGGTCCGGCCGCTGGACACCCCATTGGCGACTGTGGTGGCCGCTTCGGCGTCCAACTACTGCCCGCTGCTCAGCGGTACCAACGTCTGGGGTGCTGGCAACATCCTGCTCGGCGGTGGCGGCAGTGACCTGATGGAGGGTCGCGGTGCCAACGACGTGATCGACGGCGACCGCTACCTCAGCGTCCGGCTCAGCGTTCGGACGAACGCTGCCGACCCGAACAGCGAGGTCGGAAGTGCGGTCGTGACCAACACGGGTCAGACGGCCATGGCCAGCCAGTACCTGCGGGACGGAGCCGGCAACCTCACCGGCCCGACCCTGCAGCAGGCGGTTTTCGCGGGTGACGTCGACCCGGGCAACATTGTCGCGGTCCGCGAGATCCTCTCGGACTCCACGGGAACCGACACGGCACTCTTCTCGGGGCCGCGGTCGAACTACACCATCGTGCCCACGGCGGCGACAGCCACCGAGCTGGCGAAGCTGACGGTCACGCAGACCGGTCTCAACGTGGTGGGTCAGAAGGCCTCTGACGGAATCGACACCGTTCGCAACGTCGAGCTGCTCAAGTTCTCTGACCAGACCCTGCTCGTCCAGACCCCGGTCGCTCCGACCGGTGTCTCGGCCACGACGACGCCCAGCACGACGAGCACCGCTGGATCGGCGGTCGTCTCGTGGATCGCCCCACCGGCTGTGCCGGGATCGCCGACCACCAGCTTCAACGTGGTGACGAGCACCGGCGGTGTCGTGGTTCGCACGACGCCGTTCGGCCGGCTCGCAACCAGCGGCACGATCACCAACCTGGTCGCTGGAACGCCATACACCTTCCAGGTGCAGGCGGTGAACCAGTTCGGCGCCGGCGCTCTGTCGGCTCCGTCGAACCAGGTCACGCCTTTGGCAGTGCCGGGGGCTCCGACGACCGTCGTCGCCGTTCGCGGCAACGCCTCGGCGAGCCTGTCCTGGACGGCGCCGGCGCTCACCGGTGGCTCCCTCATCACGGGATACACCGTCACGGTTAGGACCGGCGCAACGGTGGTCACGGGTCCGACGGTTGTCGTTACTGACACCACCGCAACGGTGACCGGACTGACCAACGGCACGGCGTACACCTTCCAGGTGCGGGCGGTCAACGCCCAGGGAACGGGAGCGCCAGGAACGTCCAACACGGTGACACCTGCCACTGTGCCGGACGCTCCCACGGTCGGTGCGGCAACGGGTGTGAACAGCGCCACCACGGCCGGTTCTGCGACGCTGTCGTGGATCCCCGGCTTCAACGGTGGGTCGGCGATCACGAGCTACCAGATCGTCGCGACTCCGTCGACCGGCCCGGTGGTGACCCGGATCGGTATCGCGGCGACGGCCACCTCCGGCACGGTCACCGGCCTGGTGAACGGCATGGCGTACACCCTCCAGGTGCGCGCCGTGAACGTCATCGGGACGGGTCCGCTGTCTGGGGCCTCGAACGCGGTCACCCCGACCGGGGTGCCCGGTACGCCTACGGGGGTCCTCGCCACGCGGGGCATCGCGTCGGTCGGACTGTCGTGGAACGCTCCGTCCGACGGTGGGTCACCCATCACCGGCTACATGGTCCAGGTCCGCGTCGGCACCACAGTGGTGCGGACGGTCCCCCTGACGGGCGCTGGGACCAGCACCACGATCGGTCAACTGACCAACGGGACGGCGTACAACTTCCGGGTTGCAGCCGTCAACGCCAACGGGACAGGCGCCTTCTCGGCGGCGTCCAACACGGTGACTCCCGCCAGTGCTCCGACGGCTGCGCCGACGAACGTCAGCGGGGTCTCGGGTGCGGCGGGTGGAGCCAGGACGGTGACCGTGACCTGGACGGGGGTGACGGCAGCCAACAACGGTGGCACAGCGATCACGAACTACCGCGTGACTGCGTACGACGGCGCTGATGTGGTCATCCAGCGGTTGCTCACCGCAACCGCTGCGACGTCGATCACGTTGACGTTCAACCTGGTTGGGCCGTACACGTTCGACGTGGCTGCGGTGAACGCAGTCGGTGACGGTCCGATATCGGCGAGATCGGTGCCGCCCACCCAGGCGCTGTAGCCGGGTAAGCGGTGAAGGGGACGGCCACTGGGGGCCGTCCCCTTCATCGTGCTCGGACGGTCATCGAGCCGCGGCGTCCAGCGCAGCCTGCAGCGAAGCGCGGTAGCCCGCGCTCGTGTACGTCGCACCGCTGACGGTGTCGATCCGCGCCGACCCGGCCGCGAGGGCCTCGCGCCGCAGCACCGGGGCCGCCGCGGCGCTGATGCCGCGCGACGTGCCGTTCGCGTCGGTGAGGTGGACGGCGACGACGTCCACAAGCTGGGTTCCGCGCACGGTGGCGCGCACCTGGACGTCGCCGTACGGCGTCCTGACTAGGGCGCCGCGAATACGGCGGGTCGTCACCGGCCGGGCCGTGGGTTTCGCCGCCGCGGTGCGGCCCGTCGAGGTGGGGGACGTCCCCGCACTGGCGGTCGTCGGGGCGGCGCCGGACGTCGGGTCCTGGACCGGTGCGACGACCTGGACCCCGGCCGGCAGGGCCGCGTCGGTGGTCGCCCCCGCCGAACCCGCCCGCCACGACGCGGCCAGTGCCGCCGTCCCGACGACCGCGGTCAGGGCAGCGCTGCGACGCCTCACCAGCCGAACCGCTCGTCGTGCACCTGGTGCCGCGGGACCCCGGCGTCGGCGAGGCTGCGCCGCACGAGCTGCATCCACGCCGGAGGGCCGCACACGTAGACGTCGTGCTCGCGCAGGCGCGGCACCAGCGTCGTCAGCGCGTCGGCATCGGCCGGCCGGTGACCGGTGGTCGGTGGCAGCCACGACCCGGGCACGGGTGGGCCGGTGAGCAGGTGCAGCGTCACCGGTGCGTTGGTCGCGAGGTGCTCCAGCTCGTCGCGAAGCGCCAGCGAGCGCTCGTCCGCACCGCGGTAGACGACGGTCACGTCGCCCTCGCGCGTGCCCGGCGCGCCCGCGAGCTCCTCGGCGATCGCCCGCACCGGGGTGACCCCGATGCCGGCGGCCACGAGCAGCACCCGCCGCCTGGTGCGGCGCTCGGTCGTGAAGGCGCCGTAGGGGCCCTCGACCACGACGCGGGTGCCCGGCCGCAGGTGCGAGAGCCGCCGCGAGTGGTCGCCGAGGTGGCGGACCGTGAGGCGCAGGGTGCGCCCGTCGGGGGCGGCCGAGATCGACCACGGGTGGGCGGCCGCCCACAGCCCGGGCGTCAGGAACCTCCAGTGCAGGAACTGCCCGGCGCGCACCGGCATCGTGTGCAGCGCGTGGCCGCGCACCACGACTGACACGATCCCCGGGCCCTCGTCGATGACCGACTCGACGACCAGCCGGTGCCGAGCCGAGCGGACCAGCGGCAGCAGCACCCGGAACACGACGACGGCCCCGGCGGTCGCCGCGTACAGACCGGTCCAGACCAGCCGGGTGAGCGGGTGGCCGGCGATGTCGGTTCCGGCCGACAGCTGGTGCGGCAGTGAGAGGCCGACGGCGACGTACCCGGCCAGGTGCACCAGGTGCCACGTCTCGTGGCTGGTGCGGCGGCGGGCCGCGCGCACCGACGTCACGGCGACGAGGACGAGCAGGGCCATCGCGACGAATGCGGTGAGCATGTCGGGCACGGCCCCGCCGAGCAGGCGCACCGGCTCGACCCACCAGCCGGTGGCCCACGACACGTGGTCGCGGGCGGCGTACCCGATCGTCAGGGCGGCGCCGTGCGCGAGCAGCAGCGGCAGCGCGACCCGGCTCAGTCGGCGGTGTGCCACCAGAGCCCGGTCGTGACCGTAGGTGCGGTCGACGACCGGGAGCCGGGCGGCGAGCAGCAGCTGCAGCAGGAGCAGGCCCGTTCCCACGAGTCCGGTCAGCCGGCCCCAGCCGATTAGCCGGCTGGCGACGTCACCGGTCGTCAGGGCCTGCGCTCCGCCGTCGAGCAGGAAGAGCGCCGCCACCGACACCACGCTCGCGACCGCGGTCGCCTCGAGCAGGTCAGCGGCGGTGCGCCGCCTCCGGGCCCGCACCCGGCCGTCGGACAACACTCCCAGTCCTTCAGCGGTGTGCATCGCGGTGTGGTGCAGGGTCGTCATCCGGGCCTCCTGGGCGCAGCGTCGAGGACGACGATCCACCCCGCGGCTCAGAGACGCCTGAGACCCAACGTGCCACCATGCGGCCATGAGCCAGCGCCCCGCACCGAACCCGCTGACGCCGGGGCCGCGCGTGCTCGTCGTCGAGGACGACGAGCAGCTGGCGTCGATGCTGAGCTCCCTGCTCGTCGACGAGGGCTACGCCGTGGACGTCGCGCGGGACGGCCAGCGCGGCCTGCACCTGGGCCTCAGCGGCCGCTACGACGTCATGCTGGTCGACCGCGGGCTGCCCGCCATCGAGGGCGTCGACCTGGTCCGCCGGCTGCGCAACCAGGGCGTGACGTCGCCGGTGCTGGTGCTCACCGCCCGGGGCACCGCGGCCGACCGGGTCGAGGGCCTGGACGCCGGCGCCGAGGACTACCTGGTCAAGCCGTTCGACGTCGACGAGCTGCTCGCGCGGCTGCGTGCTCTGCTGCGCCGGCACCGCGAGGACTCCGACGAGCTCGACCTCGGGGTGCGCCGGCTGGTCGTGGCCGCGCGGACCGTCGTCGGTGACGGGACCCCGGACGTCATGCTGTCCGGCCGCGAGTGCGATCTGCTGCTGGTGCTGGCTCGCCGGCCCACCCGGGTCTTCGCTCGCGACGAGCTGCTGCGCCGGGTCTTCGACGCCGCCGACACCACCGGCTCGGTCGACACCTACGTGCACTACCTGCGGCGCAAGCTCGGTCGCGACGTCGTGCGCACCGTGCGCGGAAGCGGGTACCGGATGGGCAGCGCGTGAGCGCCGTGGACGCCGACCGGCAGCTGGTGCGGCGCGCCGGCCGCGCGGTCGCCTGGCAGACGGCCGCCGCCGTCGGGGTGCTGGTGGCGCTGATGGGCGTGGCACTGCTCACGGTCGAGGCCCACCAGCAGACCGCCCAGGCGCGCGACCTCGCCCGGCAGGCGTGGTCGACCGCGGACGACGTCACCGACCCGCCCGCCGGAGTGTGGCTGCTCGTGGTCTCGCCCAGCGGGGTCCGCCGCGACAGCCCGGGCGCGCCGGCGTCCATCAGCCGCCTGGACCCCCGCGGCCTGCCCGACGGTGACGCCCACCTGGACGTCGGTGGCCGGGAGGCGCAGGCGTTCACCGGCGATCGCCGTGGGGGCCGGGTGAGCGCCGTGTACGACATGGCCCGCGGCGAGCTCGAGCGTCAGCGGCTGATCGAGGCGCTGGTGGCCGCCTCGGTGGTGGGCGTGGCAGGCGCCGTCGTCCTCGGGCAGATCATCGGCCGCCGCGCGGTGCGACCGCTCGCGACGGCCCTGACGCTGCAACGGCGTTTCGTCGCGGACGCGAGCCACGAGCTGCGCACGCCGCTCACCATCCTGCGCACGCGCGCCCAGCTGCTCGCTCGGCGGCTCGCCGGCCGGCTCGACCCGGCCAGCGGCGCCGAGCTCGACCAGCTCGTCGCCGACTCGCGGGTGCTCGGTGACGTCGTCGGCGACATGCTGCTCGCCGCCGAGGTCAGTGGACGGGTGGACGGCGGCGCGCCGGTCGACCTGTGCGGATTGGCCGACGAGGTCGTGTCGAGCATGCGCGGGCTGGCCGACGAGCGGTCGCTCACCCTCGTGGCCCGGCACGACGCCGGCCCCGTCGTGGTCGTCGGCGCGGCGGTGGCGATCCGGCGCGCGGTGTCGTCCCTGGTCGACAACGCCTTGTCCCACACCCCGCCCGGGGGCCACGTCAGCGTCGAGGTGACGTGCGTCGACTCCGGCGCGGTGGTGCTCGTCGCCGACGACGGTGAGGGGCTCGACCCGGCCCAGGCCGAGACGCTGGTGCAGCGGTTCGCCCGTGGGGCAACGGGTCCGGGCGGCGGACGCCGGTTCGGGCTGGGGCTCGCGCTGGTCGACGAGGTGGCTCGCGCCCACGGCGGGCGGTTGCTCATCGACGGCGAGCCCGGCCGGGGCGCGCGGTTCAGCCTGCGGCTGCCGGCAGGTGGGCGCTGACCGCGTCGACGACGGCCTGCGGTGCCTCGTCCGGCACCCAGTGCGAGATCCCCGCCAGGTCGACCCGGGTGTAGACGCCCGAGACCCAGCCGGCGCAGGCATCCGCCGCGTCGCGCGACACCGCGACGTCGGCGTCGGGCCACACGAACGTCGTCGGTACCGCGACTTCGGGCACCTGGGCGAACTCGGGGCCGAGCATCGCGGCGTACCAGCGCAGCGGCCCGATCAGCGCCCCTGGCGTGAGCAAGGGGGTCAGGTAGTCGTCGACCCGCCCCGCCGGGACGCCGGCGAACATCGCGCGCAGCCGCCGCGCGTCGTCGGCGAGCAGCACCGAAGCGGCCTTGTCGGGATCGCGGAACAGCCGGATGTACGCCGATCGCGCCTGCTGGTCGCTCGACGCGCGCAGTGCCGCACCAAAGGCGCGCGGGTGGGGGACCGAGACGGCGACCAGCGCGCGGACCCGCTCGGGCTCACGGGCGGCCAGCGCCCAGGCGACGATCGCGCCCCAGTCGTGGCCGACCAGCACCACGTCGGCCGCACCGCTGGCGTCGATCACCGCCAGGGCGTCGGCCACCAGGTGGTCGAGCGCGTACGCCGCCGGGTCGTCCGGAGCCGAGCTTCCTGCGTAGCCGCGCTGGTCGACGCCGAGGGTGCGAAGACCCAGAGCGTGCACACCCGGCAGGACGGCGTCCCAGCAACCGGCGTGCTGCGGAAAACCGTGCAGCAGCAGGGCAACCGGCCCCTCGACGGGCCCATGGTCGTGCACCTGCAGCAGCACTCCGTCAGCGCCGGTGACCGTCCGCAGGCGACGTGCGTCATCGTCCACCTCGTCACTGATCACTGTCGAGATGTACCACGACAGGAGCCCTCCGGGGGTCATAGGCTGCCTGGGTGAGCGTTCAACGACCTACGGTCCGGACGGCGAGCACCAGCGACCACGACCAGATCGTGCGCAGGCTGCAGGGTCAGTTGCGCGACCTGCCGCCGGGGGCGCCGGTCCGCCTCGCCAAGCGCACGAGCAACCTGTTCCGGCCCCGGGTGCGCAGCAGCGCTCCGGGCTTGGACGTCAGCGGTCTGGACGGCGTCCTGTCGGTCGACCCGATCAACCGAACCGCCGTGGTGCAGGGCATGACGACGTACGAGCACCTGGTGGACGCCACGCTCGCCCACGGGCTGATGCCGCTGGTGGTGCCGCAGCTGAAGACCATCACCCTCGGCGGCGCGGTGACCGGCCTGGGCATCGAGTCGTCGTCGTACCGCAACGGGCTGCCGCACGAGTCCGTGCTGAGCCTGGACGTCCTGACCGGCAGCGGTGACGTGGTGACGGCTGAGCCGGATGGCCCGGACTCGGCGCTGTTCCACGCCTTCCCGAACTCCTACGGGACGTTGGGGTACGCGACGTCGCTGACCATCGAGCTCGAGCCGGTGCAGCCGTTCGTCCACCTGCGGCACGTGCGGTTCGACGACCTCGAGGCGCTGATCGCGGCCGTGGGCCAGATCGTGGATTCCCGGACGTGGGCCGGCGAGCAGGTCGACTTCGTCGACGGCACGGTGTTCTCCGCCACCGAGGCGTACCTGTCCCTCGGCAGCTGGTCGGCGAACGCGCCGTACACCTCGGACTACACCGGGCAGCAGGTCTACTACCGCTCGATCCAGGAACGGCCGCAGGACTGGCTGACTGTGCGCGACTACCTGTGGCGCTGGGACACCGACTGGTTCTGGTGCTCGCGCGTCTTCGGTGTGCAGAACCCGCGAATACGCCGGTGGGTGCCCCGGCGGTGGTTGCGCAGCGACCGGTACCAGAAGCTCGTGGGGCTCGAGAACCGCCTGCACCTCAAGGCCCGTATCGACGCCCGCAAGGGGCTGCCGGCCCGCGAGCGCGTCGTCCAGGACGTCGAGATCCCGTTGGCGCGCACCGCCGAGTTCGTCCACTGGTTTCTCGAGAACGTACCGATCGAGCCGATCTGGTTGTGCCCCTTGCGGTTGCGTCGCCCGGTGGCCGGCACCCCGGACGGCACCTGGCCGCTCTACCCGCTCGGCCCCGACCGCACCTACGTCAACGTGGGTTTCTGGTCGACGGTCGCCATCGTGCCGGGTGCGGCGGACGGCGACGTGAACCGCCGGATCGAACGGGCTGTGGCCGAGCACGACGGACACAAGTCGCTGTACTCCGACGCCTACTACTCCCCGCAGGAGTTCTGGGGCTCGTACGGCGAGAGCGCGTACCGCGACGCCAAGCGGCAGTACGACCCTGCGGGCCGACTGCTCGATCTCTACGAGAAGGCGGTGGGACGACGATGAGCATCTTCGGCACCACGAGGACCGACGCCGGCAGGGCCGCGCGACCCAGCGTGGGCGAGGCGTTCACGATGATGTTCGGCCCGGCCGCGCCTGTGCGCTTCAGCGCGTACGACGGGAGCACGGCCGGCCGCCCGGACGCGGCGATCCACCTGCGGTTGGTCCGCCCGCGGGGCCTGGCCTACATCCTCGGCGCCCCCACGTCGCTGGGGTTCGCCCGCGCGTACGTCGCCGGCGACCTCGAGCTCGAGGGTGCCCACCCGGGTGACCCGTACCCGTTGCTGCGCAGCATGTCCGAGCTGCTCGAGCCGCCTCGACCAGCTGTCGGCGACGCCGTGCGGGCGCTGCGCACCTTCGGGCCGCTCGCGCTGAGCCTGCCGGAGCCGCCACCGCAGGAGGTCCCCAGCCGGCTGCGACGCGCCGTACGCGGGCTGCGCCACTCGCGCACCCGCGACGCGCAGGCCATCCACCACCACTACGACGTCAGCAACCGCTTCTACGAGCTGGTACTGGGCCCGTCGATGACCTATACCTGCGCGTGCTTCCCGACGGAGGACGCCACCCTGGAGCAGGCCCAGGCGCACAAGTACGACCTGGTGGCGCGCAAGCTGGGGTTGCAGCCGGGCATGCGGCTGCTGGACGTGGGGTGCGGCTGGGGCGGCATGGTGCGCCACGCCGTCCGTGAGTACGGCGTCACCGCAGTGGGCGTCACCCTCTCGCACGAGCAGGCCGACTGGGCGGGCGCCGCGATCGAGCGCGAGGGGCTGACCGGCCGGGCGCAGGTGCGCCACCAGGACTACCGCGCGGTGCCCGAGCGCGGATTCGACGCGGTCAGCTCGATCGGGCTGTCCGAGCACATCGGGGTCGGCAACTACCCGGCGTACTTCTCGTTCCTGCGCTCTCGCCTGCGGCCGGGCGGGCGTCTGCTGAACCACTCGATCACCCGGCCCGACAACCGGCACCCGGGCATCAAGCGGCGCGGCTTCATCGACCGCTACGTGTTCCCCGACGGCGAGCTCACCGGGGCGGGCGCGATGATCAGCGCCATGCAGGACGCCGGGTTGGAGGTGCAGCACGAGGAGAACCTGCGCCGGCACTACGCACTCACCCTGCGCGACTGGTGCGCCAACCTGGTCGAGAACTGGGACGACGCGGTGGCCGAGGTCGGTGTCGGCACGGCCCGGGTGTGGGGTCTGTACATGGCCGGTTCGCGGCTGTCGTTCGAGCGCGACCAGATCGAGCTGCACCAGGTGCTGGCCACCCGCACCGACGAGGCCGGCGACCCGCGCTACCCGATGCGTCACGACTTCGGGGTCTGACCCGCGCGCCGCACGCCCTTGGTGGGTGCCGCCGCCCACGGGTCCGGTGGCCAGCTGTGCTTGGGGTACCGTCCGCGCAGCTCACCCCGCACCTGCTGATAACCATTGCGCCAGAACGACTCCAGGTCGCTGGTGACGGCGATCGGGCGGCGCGCCGGTGAGAGCAGGTGCAGCAGCAGCGGCACGCGTCCGTCGGCGATGCGCGGTGTCGCCGACCAGCCGAAGACCTCCTGCACCCGGACGGCGAGGACCGGCGGGTCGGTGGCGTAGTCGACCCGCACCGCTGAGCCGCTGGGCACCGTGACCCGCTCGGGCGCCAGGTCGTCGAGCCGGCCCGCCTGCGGCCACGGCAGCAGTCGGCGCAGCGCCGACAGCGTCGGCACGTGGCGCAGGTCGCGGGCGGTGCGCACCCGGGCCAGGTCGGGACCGATCCAGTCCACGAGGCCTTCGAGCAGCGCGTCGTCCGAGACGTCCGGCCACGGCTCACCCAGGGCGCCGTGCACGAACCGCAGCCGCTCGCGCAGCGCGGTGGCGGCTGCGGGCCAGGGCAGCGCGGCGAGCCCCTCGGCCGCCAGCCCGCTGCGCACCGCCGCCGCGACCAGCTTGGTCGGCGGGTGGGCCAGCGGCGCGCGAGCCAGCTCGATCGCCCCCAGTCGGGTGACCCGGCGGGCCACCACGGCCGAGCCCTCCCACCGCACCTCGTCGTCATCGACCAGCAGGGCGGGCGCGGCGAGCAGCGCGAGTCCCTCGTCCAGGGGCGCCGCCGAGCGCACCGTCGCGTCTGCCCGCCCGGCTCCGCGGTCGGCGTCCGCGACCGCCAACCAGGCCAGCCCGCCCAGCCCCGCGGCCGCCGGCGGCAGCACGGCGCCGGTGCCCGAGGTCATGAGGTACGCCGACCCGCCGGGCCGTCGTCGGGCGATCCGGTCGGGGTGGGCCAGGGCCGTCACCAGCCCGACCGCGAGGTCGTCACCGAGTCCCTCGCTGCCACTCGCCGGGCCCGTGCCCCGGTCACCGAGCGCACCCAGCAGCCGCCGGGTCTCGCCCGCCCAGGGCGACCCGGACGGCGCGCGTCGGGCCGCCCGCAGGGCAGCGACCAGGTCGCCGCCGGGTGCCCGCGCGTCGTCGGCGAGCAGGGCTACCACCTCGGCGGCCCGGTGCGCGCCGACGAGCGCCGCGCCGTCCAGCAGCGCCCGGGCCAGCCGCGGGTCGGCGCCCACCGCGGCGATCCGGCGGCCGCGGTCGGTGACGGTGCCGTCCGGGTTCACCGCTCCGAGCCCGCGCAGCGTCGTGACCGCGGCGGCCAGGGCGGCGTCCGGCGGGGCGTCGAGCAGGGCGAGCCCGACGCCGCCGGGGCTGCCCCAGCAGGCCAGCTCGAGCGCGAACGACGTGAGGTCGGCGGTGGCGATCTCGGGCTGCGGGTGGGGCGAAAGGCGCGCGTCCTCGACCGCCGACCAGCAGGCGTACGCCGCCCCCGGCCCCTCGCGGCCGGCGCGGCCGGCCCGCTGCTCGGCGCTCGAGCGGCTCACGGTCACCGTGACCAGCCCGGCCAGCCCGCGCCGGTGGTCGGTGCGCGGCTGGCGGGCCAGGCCGGCGTCCACCACGACACGCACCCCCGGCACCGTCAGCGACGACTCGGCCACCGCGGTGCTGACCACGACCCGTCGCCGCGCTCCCGCGCTCAGCGCGAGGTCCTGCTCGCGCGGGGACAGCCGGCCGTGCAGCGGGCGGACGTCGGCACCGAGGTCGCCGCCGAGCCGCCGGGCCAGTCCGTCGATCTCACCCACCCCCGGGACGAACACCAGGACGTCGCCGGTGTCGACCCGCAGCGCCTCGCGCACGACGTCGGCCACGTGGTCGAGGAACGCTGGCGTCACCCCGCGGACGTCGGTGCGCTCGACCCGGGGCGGTGGTGGTCGCAGGTGGCGGGTGACCGGGTGCAGGCTGCCCTCGACCGTGACGACCGGCACCGGCCGGGCGCCCACGCCGGTGAGCAGGCGTGCGGTGCGCCCGGCCTCGACCGTCGCCGACATGGCCACCAGCGGCAGCTCACGCAGGTTGGCGCGCACGTCGACCAGCAGCGCGAGGGCCAGGTCGGCGTCCAGGTGCCGCTCGTGCACCTCGTCGAGGACCACGGCGAGGACGCCGGGCAGCTCGGGGTCGCGCTGCAGCCGCCGCAGCAGGACGCCGGTGGTGACGAACTCGACCCGGGTCGAGGCGCCGGTGCGTCGCTCACCGCGCACGCTGAACCCGGCGCCCTCGCCGACCGGCTGCCCGAGCAGCCCGGCCAGCCGGCGGGCCGCGGCGCGGGCGGCGATCCGCCGCGGCTGGGTGACCAGGACCCGGCCCGGCCCGAGCGCGGTCAGTGCGGGTGGCACGAGGGTGGTCTTGCCGGTGCCCGGTGGCGCCCGCAGGACGGCCGCCCCGCCGGCGCGCACCGCGGCGAGCAGGTCGGTCAGGCCCGCGGCCACCGGCAGGTCCGGTGGCGCGTCGAGCAGCCGCCGGTACGCGTCGCCGCTCATCAGCCCAGTGTGGGGGCCGGGCTGGGCCACAATGGCGGCGCCCGCACCCGTCCGCCGGAGAGGCCAGTCATGCCGTCGCCCGTCTCAGCGTCGTACTCGATCACCGTCCGGCTCGAGCTGCCGGCGCGGCCGACGGCCGTCAGCGAGCTGACCACGGCCGCCGAGCGCGACGGGGGGGTGGTGACGGCGCTGGACGTCACGGCCTCGCACGCCGACCGGGTGCGGGTCGACGTCACGATCGCGGCGCGCGACACCGAGCACGCCGCGGCGCTGGTCGAGGCGATGCGCGCGGTGACCGGCGTCGAGATCGGCCGGGTCAGCGACCGCACGTTCCTGGCCCACCTCGGCGGCAAGCTGACCATCGAGTCCAAGGTGCCGATCCGCAACCGCGACGACCTCTCGCTGGTCTACACCCCCGGCGTAGCGCGGATCTGCCTCGCGATCGCCGAGAACCCCGCAGACGCCCGCCGGCTGACGATCAAGCGCAACACCGTCGCGGTCGTCACCGACGGCTCGGCGGTGCTCGGGCTCGGTAACCTCGGGCCGCTCGCGGCGCTTCCGGTCATGGAGGGCAAGGCCGCGCTGTTCAAGCGGTTTGCCGGCATCGACGCCTTCCCGATCTGCCTCGACACCCAGGACAGCGACGAGATCGTGGCCGCGGTCAAGGCCATCGCCCCTGTGTTCGCCGGCATCAACCTCGAGGACATCTCGGCGCCGCGCTGCTTCGAGATCGAGCGGCGGTTGCGCGAAGAGCTCGACATCCCGGTGTTCCACGACGACCAGCACGGGACGGCGATCGTCGTCCTGGCCGCCCTGACCAACGCGCTGCGCGTGGTGGGCAAGAAGCTGCCGGACGTGCGGATCGTCATGTCCGGCGCCGGTGCGGCCGGGACGGCGATCCTGACCCTGCTGCTGCACGCCGGCGCCCACGACGTCGTGGTGTGCGACAAGGACGGCGTGGTCGAACCCGCGCGCCCCGACGTCGCCGCCGACCCGACGTCCGCGCTGGGCCGGGTGGCGACCAGCACCAACCCGCGGGGCGTCAGCGGCACCCTGCGGGGGGCGCTCGCCGGCGCGGACGTGTTCGTCGGCGTCTCGGCGCCCGGCATCCTCACCGGCGACGACATCGCGACCATGGCGGCGGGTGCCGTCGTCTTCG
>JBKJTJ010000289.1:0-6599 GCA_046590855.1 Actinomycetota bacterium | reverse complement strand
CACCACCGACGAGCAGGCGCTCGCCAACGCGATGACCGAGTGGCCCAACGGGGGCATGAAGTTCCCCAAGGCCGACATCCGCAGCCCGCACGACTTCGCGCAGATGGCCAAGCTGGTTCGCCCCGAGGACTTCGAGGGCCGGATGGTCATCTCGAGCGACCCCGACGTCCACCGGGCCTCGATCCAGAAGTTCGTCGACCTCGGCTTCGACCGCGTCTACCTGCACAACGTCGGTCGCAACCAGGCGCAGTGGATCGAGGTCTTCGGTCGCGAGGTGCTGCCCAGGCTGCGTCGCTGACCCACCGGTTGCTGGCAGGATCACGCCCATGGACGCCGACCGCGTGGCCGCGCTGCGCGAGATGCTCGACCACACGCCGTGGTGGGGGCAGGCCCGGGGACTCGCCGACGTCGTCCGGCGCACGTCGGGGCCGGGCCACCTGCTGCTCGTGGGCACCCCGCGGGTCGAGCCCTGGCACCTGGCGGCGCACCTGGACGACGAGGCGCGCACCAGCGGCCAGGGCCAGCTGGCACCCCAGCTGGTCCGCTGGCGACCCCCGGCCGGGGCCGCACCGCACCTGTCCATCGGCATGGCCCGGCTCGAGTCCGTCGGGCGCGGCGAGACCGTCTTCGTCGTCGCGCCGGACGACGCACCCGACCCGCTGCTCGAGCGGGTCGACGGCGCGCGGCGCACCGGCGCCACGGTCGTCGCGCTGGACGCGGGTGACGACCGGCTCGGCGGCCTGGCCCACGAGCGGATGGTGGTGACCGGCACCGGGCTCGCGATCCCCGCCGGCCTCGGCACGGGGCTCGAGCCGACCCTGGACGACGACACCGACGTCCCCGCCGACGTGCTGGCCGGGCTGCACCTGCCTGCCTCCTTCGACCTTGCGCAGCACTTCGTCAGCGCCGCAGCGGGGTTGGACCCCGACGACCACCTCGGTTGGCGGGCGCGGCTGGGTCACGTGCTCGGCGTCATCAGCGGACAGTCGGCGACACCCGGGCGGGCTCGGCGAGCCGGCTGAGCGCGACCCAGCGGTCCTGGCGCGAGCGCGTGGCCGGCGTCCGGATCGACCTGACCCCGCTGCGCACCTCGCGAGACTTCCGGCTGCTGTTCAGCGCCGGGACGGTCTTCTACCTCGGCGGCATGGTCAGCTACGTCGCGCTGCCGTTCCAGATCTACCAGCTCACCGGCTCGAGCTTCGCCGTCGGCCTGATGGGGCTGGTCGAGCTGTTGCCGCTGCTGGTGTTCGGGCTGTACGGCGGGGCGCTGGCCGACCACGTCGACCGCCGCACGATGCTGGTGGGCACCGGCGTCGCCCAGGTCGTGCTGACCGCGCTGCTGCTGGTCAACGCGACCCTCGACAGCCCCCGGCTGTGGGCCATCTACCTCGTCGGTGCGCTGCTGTCGGTAGCGCAGTCGCTGCAGCGTCCGAGCCGCGAAGCGCTGATCCCCCGTACGGTGCGCCACGACGAGCTGCCCGCTGCGGTGTCGCTGACCAGCCTCGGCAGCCACGTCGGTCAGCTCGCCGGCCCCACCCTGGGCGGGGTGCTGGTCTCCACCACCGGTGTGGCGTCCGCCTTCGCCGTCGACGTCGCGGGGCTCCTGGTCGCCACCGCCCTGTTCGCGGCGATGCACGCCCACCCACCGGGCGAGGCCTCGACGCCGCCGAGCCTGGCGGGCATCGTCGAGGGCATCCGCTACGCGGTGCGCCGACGCGACCTGCTGGGCACCTACCTGATCGACATCGTCGCGATGTTCATGGCCATGCCCGTCGTGCTCTTCCCCGCCCTGGCCACCGAGGTGTTCCACCGTCCCGGGCTGCTCGGGCTGCTGTACACGGCCGAGACCGTGGGGGCGCTCGTCGCGACCGCCACCAGCGGCTGGACCTCGCGGGTCCACCACCACGGGCGGGCCGTCGTGGTCGCTGCCACGGTCTACGGAGCCTCCATCGGTCTGATGGGCCTGGCGCCGGGACCGTGGTCGGCGATGGCGCTGCTGGCCGTGGCCGGCGCAGCCGACATGGTCAGCGCGCTGTTCCGCGGGGTGATCTGGCACCAGACCATCCCCGACGACAAGCGCGGAAGGCTGGCGGGCATCGAGATGCTGTCGTACTCGATAGGCCCGCTCGGCGGCCAGGCGCGAGCGGGGCTGGTCGCCGACGCGACGTCCGTGCGCGCCTCGATCGTCAGCGGCGGCGCGCTGTGCGTGGTCGGCGTGGTCGGTACGGCCGTGTGGCTCAGCGACTTCTGGCGCTACGACGCCCGCACGGACGTCCACGCCGTGCACGAGCGCCAGGTGCGGGCCCGCGCCGGCCGCCAGTAGCGTCGGGTCGATGACGACCTTCGCAGTGGTGGGCGCGGGGTGGCGCGGCGAGTTCTTCTGGCGGCTCGCCTCAGCCCTGCCGGACCTGCGCTGCGTGGGCGCCGTCGTCCGCAGCCCGCGGGCCCTGGGCATCCCGACCTTCGCCTCGCTGCCCGAGTGCCTGAGCGCGAGCGCGCCGGACTTCGTGGTCACCGCGCTGCCCTGGCAGGTGACCCCGGACGTCGTGCGTCAGGCGGTCGCCGCGGGGGTGCCCGTCCTCGCCGAGACCCCGCCCGCCCCGGACGCCGAGGGGCTGCGCTCGCTGTGGGCGGACGTCGGCGCGACGGGTCTGGTGCAGGTCGCCGAGCAGTACCTGCTGATGCCCTCGCACGCGGCCCGACTGAGGCTCGTGCGGTCCGGTGCCATCGGCGTCCCGACTCAGGTCCAGGTCTCGTCGACCCACCAGTACCACGCGGTCTCGCTGATCCGGGCGCATCTGGGCGCGGGCTGCGGTCCGGTGACCGTGCGGGCCACGGCGTTCCAAGCGCCGTTGCTCGACCCGCTGAACCGCGCGGGCTGGACCGGCGCCGCGACGCCGACGTCCGCGACCACGACGATCGCGACCCTCGACTTCGGCGACGGGCGTTCCGCGGTCTACGACTTCACCGACAACCAGTGGCACAACCAGCTGCGCTTTCGCCGGCTGATCGTCCGCGGCACCCACGGTGAGGTGATGGACGACGAGGTCGTGCGGATGCTCGCCCCCCGCACGATCGCCCGATCGTCGCTGGTGCGCCGGCAGACGGGGTACGACCTGGACCTGGACGGTTTTGAGACCGACCACATCACGCTCGGCTCCGACGTCCTGTTCCGCAACCCCTACGTCGGTCAGCGCTGGAACGACGAGGAGATCGCGATCGCGACGCTGCTCGAGCGGACCGCCGCGTGGGTGCGCGGCGAGGGTGACCCGCCGTACCCCTTGGCCGAGGGGGCGCAGGACCACCTGCTCGCGCTGGCTGTCGACGCGGCGCTGGCTGCAGGCGGTCCGGTCACGACCGGGGTCGAGGCGTGGGCCACCTGAGGGTCGGTCGGCGCCGTGGACTCCGCGGCAGCGGTGGGCTCGCTCGTGCCACGATCCCCCGGTGCCCGTGGACGAGATGCTGTTCCTGCTCGGCGCGGGCGTCGTCGCGGGAGTCGTCAGCGTGGTCGCCAGTCTCGCGTCGCTGGTCTCCTACCCCGCACTGCTGGCCGTCGGCCTGCCACCGCTCGCCGCCAACGTGACGAACACCGTCTCGCTCGTCCTCACCGGCATCGGGTCGGCCGCCGGCTCGCGGCCCGAGCTCGCCGGTCAGGGCAGCGAGGTGCGCCGGCTCGGGCTGCTGACCGCGGCCGGAGGTGCCGTGGGGTCGGCCGTGCTGCTGCTCACCCCGGCGTCCGTGTTCGAGGTGGTCGTCCCGGGGCTGGTGGCCGGCGCGTCACTCGTGCTGCTCGCCCGTCCGTGGCTGAACCGGTTGCAGCGCAGCGCTTCTGCAGACCGTGGTCTGCGCGCTGGGGTCTTTGTCGTCGCGGTCTACGTCGGCTACTTCGGTGCCGCGGGCGGGGTGCTGATGCTCGCGGTGCTCACCGCCCTGCGCGACGCCCCGTTCGCGCGGACCAACGCGGTGAAGAACGTCCTGTCGCTGTTCGCCAACGCGGTGGCCGCGGCGTCGTTCACGTTCTTCGGCCCGGTGGACTGGGCGGCAGTCCTGCCGCTGGGCGCGGGGTTCCTCGTGGGTGGTCGGCTGGGGCCGGCCGTGGTGCGCCGTCTGCCCGGTGACCCGCTGCGCGTCGCCGTCGCCGTGGCAGGACTTGCCGTCGCCGTGAAACTGGGCCTGGACACCTACCGCTGAGGCGAGCTCAGTCGTCGCCGCGCCAGGCGCGGTCCTCGCGGTCCCAGTCCTCGGTGCGCGCGGCGGCGGTGCTCAGCGCGGCCTCGGCCTCGGCCCGCGTGGCGTAGGGGCCCAGCAGGTCCTTGGACTGGCTCTTCTCCTCGAGCTGCTCGACGGTCTTGGTGCGCGTGTTGAAGAAGTACGACGTCATGCCCGTCATCTTGCACCTGCTCGGGCCGCCGGGCGAGCCCTCGGCCGCGCCTGGTTCGGCCACCTAGACTCGGGGGCATGCCCGTGTCCTTCGCCAGCGTCGCCCCCGGGGCGCAGTCCGCGCGACGCCCGGTGCCGGCGTCCATCACCCGCCCCGAGTACGTCGACCGCCCGACGCCCGCGCCGTTCACCGGCCCGGAGGTCAAGGACGCGGAGACGATCGCGGCGATGCGCATCGCCGGGCGCGTCGCCGCCGAGGCGATGGCCGCGGCTGCTGCCGTCGCCGCCCCCGGGGTCACGACGGACGAGGTCGACCGGGTCGGTCACGAGTACCTGCTCGACCACGGTGCCTACCCCTCGACGCTGGGGTACCGCGGGTTCCCCAAGTCGCTGTGCACCAGCGTGAACGAGGTCGTCTGCCACGGCATCCCCGACGACCGGCGCCTCGAGGACGGCGACATCCTCAACATCGACATCACGGCGTTCATGGTCGTCGACGGGCTCGGCGTGCACGGCGACACGGACGCCACCTACCTGATCGGCGACGTCGACGAGGAGTCGCGGCTGCTCGTCGAGCGCACCCACGAGGCGATGATGCGCGGCATCCGGGCCGTTCGCCCTGGCCGCCAGATCAACGTCATCGGCCGCGTCATCGAGTCCTACGCCAAGCGGTTCGGCTATGGCGTGATCCGCGACTTCACCGGGCACGGCATCGGGACCGCGTTCCACTCCGGGCTGGTCGTCCCGCACTACGACGCCGCGCCGCACTACGACACGGTGATCGAGCCCGGCATGACGTTCACCATCGAGCCCATGCTCAACCTGGGCACCCACGAGTGGCAGATGTGGGACGACGGGTGGACCGTCGTCACCAAGGACCGCCGCCGGTCGGCGCAGTTCGAGCACACCCTGCTCGTCACCGACGAGGGTGCCGAGATCCTGACCCTGACGGGGGAGGCGGCATGAGCGGGACGATCAGTCGCGTGGCCTTGGGAATCGACGTCGGCGGCTCAGGCATCAAGGGCGCCACGGTCGACCTCGAGACGGGTGGGCTGACTGCCGAGCGGCTGCGGATCGAGACGCCCCAGCCGTCGACCCCGGACGCCGTCGCCGAGGTCGTGGCCCAGGTCGTCGACCACTTCGCCCGCGAGCTGGGCGACGGCGCAGTCGGCGTCACGGTCCCCGCGGTGGTCACCGGTGGGGTGGTGCGCACCGCGGCGAACATCGACCCGTCGTGGATCGGCGCGGACGCCGACGCGCTGTTCACCGGGCGCCTCGGTCGCGCTGTGCACGTCGTCAACGACGCCGACGCGGCCGGTGTCGCCGAGGCGCGCTTCGGGGCGGCCCGCAGCAGCAAGGGCCTGGTCGTCGTCACCACGCTCGGCACCGGCATCGGTACAGCGCTGCTGCTGGACGGGACGCTCGTGCCCAACAGCGAGCTGGGGCACCTGGAGATCGACGGCCGCGACGCCGAGACCCGGGCCGCCTCCAGCGCCCGCGACAACGACGAGCTGTCCTGGGCGCAGTACGCCGAGCGCCTGCAGCGGTTCTACGGGGTGATCGAGGACCTGCTGTGGCCCTCGCTGATCGTCGTCGGCGGGGGGATCAGCAAGAAGGCCGACAAGTTCCTGCCGCTGCTGCACCTTCGAGCGCCCATCGTCGCCGCCCAGCTGCGCAACGAGGCGGGCATCGTCGGCGCCGCGGTGCTGGCCGACGAGGAGCGCACGGCGGACTGACCGACGCCCGGCTCAGCTCGGCGGCTTGGCGGGCACCGGCGGCATGTCGACACCGGCCGCCACGCAGGCGGCCCGCAGCTTGGGGCCGCTCGCGGCCGACCGCGCACCGACGACGACGACGGACGCCTTGATGTCGGGGGTCGTCGACGCCTTCGCGGCGTCGCCGGCTGCGTAGATCGCCGTGACCGCCTTCACCTTGTTGTTCACGTCCTTGTACGCCTCGGTCAGCGCCGCGCAGGCCTTCGCGCCGTTGGGATCCGACGCCGCCAGAGCGGGCTTGTCGGAGCCGGAGGAGCAGGCCGCAAGGGTGAGGACGACAGCCATGGCGAGGAGGGGACGCATCACGCCATCCTACGAGCGCTCGTGGTGCGGACGAGCCAGCCTGTACGCCGGGTCCTGTCCCCGCGCGCGGTTGCCCCCGCGCGGGTGGCGACCATCCATCTCGGCGCGCTGTTGCCAACGCGCTCCAGCGGTCTACCCGAG
>JBKJTJ010000152.1:0-2989 GCA_046590855.1 Actinomycetota bacterium | reverse complement strand
TGCGTCGACGTCTGGATCTTCGTGCTCTCACGCTCTGCCCGTCTGATCGCCCAGGGAGTCGCCCTCACCGGCGTCGTCGCCGGGACCGTGGCCTTCGCCAGCTTCGACAAGGCGGTGACCCTGTCGGTCGACGGCCGGTCCAGCCAGGTGCACGCCTTTGGCTCGACCGTCGACGACGTCTTGCGCAGCGAAGGGGTGAAGGTGGGTCGACACGACCTCGTCTCGCCCCCGCTCGGCAGCAAGGTGCACGACGGCACGCAGGTCGTGGTGCGCTACGGCCGCAAGCTGTCTGTGACGACGGACGGCGTGGCCAGCGACCACTGGACGACGGCGCTGACCGTCGACGAGGCCCTGACCCAGCTGGGGTTGCGCGCCGACAGCGCGAAGCTGTCCGTGTCGCGCTCGCTGCCGCTGGGCCGGCAGGGGCTGGCGATGAAGGCCGGTACCCGCAAGAACGTGACCCTCGTGGTCGGCGGAAAGCCGTTGCAGCGCACCACCTTCACGACGTCGGTCGACGAGCTTCTTGCCGAGACCCAGGTGACGATGAACCCGCTCGACCGGCTGTCGGCGACGCCCTCCACCCGGCTGCGCGACGGGGCGACGGTCCGCCTCACCCGCGTGCAGCGCACCGCGGTGGCCGGCAAGGCGACCGTCCCGTTCGCCGTCCGCAAGGTCACCACGTCCGACCTGGACAAGGGCACCACGAAGGTCCGCACCCGCGGCCGCGCCGGTGTCGCCCGGGTCACGTACGTCGAGACCTGGGTCGACGGCCGTCGCACCGCCCGCGCCGTGGCCTCGCGCACCGTGACCGCCAAGCCGGTCACCCAGGTCGAGCTCGTGGGCACCCGCAAGGTCAGCGTCGCGTCGACGTCCTCGTCAGCCTCGATCCCCAGCAGCGGCGGGCTCAACTGGGCCGCCCTGGCGCGGTGCGAGTCCGGTGGCAACCCGCGGGCCGTGAACCCCAACGGGCACTACGGGCTCTACCAGTTCGGCCTGCAGACCTGGGCCGGGGTCGGTGGCTCGGGCAACCCGATCAACGCCTCGGTCGCCGAGCAGACCCGCCGCGCGCAGATGCTCTACAGCCGCTCGGGCGCCGGCCAGTGGTCGTGCGGGGGTCACCTTTTCGACTGACGGACTGCTCGGCGCGCAGGACGTCCGGGCTCTGGCCGACCGGCTGGACCTGCGGCCGACCAAGTCCCGCGGGCAGAACTTCGTCGTCGACGCCAACACCGTCCGGCGCATCGTGCGTGCTGCCGGGCTGCGCCCGGACGACGTCGTGATCGAGGTCGGGCCGGGGCTGGGGTCGCTGACCCTGGCCCTGCTCGACGCCGTCCAGCGGGTCGTCGCGATCGAGATCGACCCGCTGCTCGGCGGTCAGCTGGCCCCGACGGTGGCCGACCGGCGTCCGGACCTCGTCGAGCGGCTCGAGGTGGTGGTCGCCGACGCCCTGCAGGTGAGCGTGCTGCCCGGCCCCGCACCGACCGCGCTGGTGGCGAACCTGCCGTACAACGTCTCGGTGCCGGTGCTCCTTCACCTGCTCGAGCGCGTCCCGACGCTGCGGACCGCGCTGGTGATGGTGCAGGCCGAGGTCGCCGAACGGCTGGCAGCGCCGCCGGGGTCGCGCACCTACGGCGTCCCGAGCGTCAAGGCGGCGTGGTTCGCCGACGTGCGCCGGGCCGGCAACGTGGCCCGGTCGGTGTTCTGGCCGGTGCCCGGCGTCGACAGCGGCCTGGTGCACCTGGAGCGTCGGGACCCCCCGGCGAGCACAGCGGGACGCGTGGCCGTGTTCCGCTGCGTGGACGCGGCGTTCGCCCAGCGGCGCAAGACCCTGCGCGCCGCGCTCGCGGGCTGGGCCGGTAGTGCCCAGGCTGCCGAGACGGCGCTGCGCACCGCGGGCGTCGACCCGTCGGCCCGCGGCGAGATGCTCGACGTGCACGACTTCGCGCGGGTGGCCGACGCTCTCGCCGACGCGCAGGTCGCTGCAGGGCTCACCTAGGGTGGAGCGCATGACCGCCCCCCGGACGACGCCAGTCAGCGTCCGGGTGCCCGCCAAGATCAACCTGGCCCTGGCCGTCGGCCGGCTCGAGGACGACGGCTACCACCAGGTCGCCACCGTCTTCCACGCCGTCAGCCTCTTCGACGAGCTCACGGTCACCCCGAACGACTCCGACGAGGTTCGTCTCGAGATCGAGGGCGAGCACCGCGCGGGCGTGCCGACCGACGCGACCAACCTCGCGGTGCGGGCTGCTCGACTGCTCGCCCAGCGGACCGGCGTCCGTGGTGGCGCAGACCTGGTGCTGCACAAGGGGATCCCGGTGGCCGGCGGCATGGCCGGCGGGTCCGCGGACGCCGCAGCTGCCCTGGTCGGGTGCGATGCCGCCTGGCGCACGGCCCTGCCCCGCACCGAGCTCGCCGCCCTCGCCGCCGAGCTCGGGTCGGACGTGGCCTTCGGCCTCGTCGGCGGCACCGCCGTCGGTTCGGGTCGCGGTGAGCGGCTCACGCCGGCGCTGGCCCGGGGTGAGCACCACTGGGTGCTGGCGCTGTCCGACACGGGCCTGTCGACGCCCGAGGTGTACGCCGAGTTCGACCGGCTGACCGCCGGCCGGGTCGGCGCCGAGCCCCGGGTCAGCGACGAGCTGATGCAGGCGCTGCGCCGCGGTGACGCGGTCGCGCTGGGCGCGGCCCTCAGCAACGACCTGCAGGCGGCGGCGTTCTCGCTGCGGCCCGAGCTGTCCGACCTGGCCGACGTCGGCATCGAGTACGGCGCGCTCGGGGCTGTGGTGAGCGGCTCGGGCCCCACCATCGCGTTCCTGGTGCGCGACCACGAGCACGGACTCGACCTGTCCGTCGCGCTCACCGCGTCGGGCGCGTGCGAGGTCGTCAAGCGCGCGCACGGCCCCGTCCACGGCGCGCGTGTCGCCGACCTGAGCCGGTTGGGCTGATGGCGCAGAACCTGGTCAACCTCGAGCGGGCCCACCTCTCCTTCGCT
>JBKJTJ010000130.1:0-2763 GCA_046590855.1 Actinomycetota bacterium | reverse complement strand
CGAGCGCGGTCTGATCGCCCGGGTCGCGCGACCGGCCGCGTACCGGTTCGGCATCCGGATCCCGCTCGGCGACGGGCGCGAGGCGCTGTGGGACGTCGACGGCGCCGCCGGCCTAGAGGCCCAGATCATGCGCGACGGCGTCCTGGTCGGGTTCATCCCGCAGATCCCCGGCTCCGAGGGGTTCGACGACGCGCAGACCGTCGCGGCGATCGTCGCCGCCGACTACGGCACCGCCTGACCGGAATGCCTCCCGGGCGGGCGGGGTTGCGCACGACGACACCCCCCGTCCCGAGAATGAGGTCCTGGTGAAGGTCGAGATCTGGTCCGACGTCGTCTGCCCCTGGTGCTACATCGGCAAGCGCCGCTTCGAGGCCGCGCTCAGCCGCTTCGAGCACCGCGACCAGGTCGAGGTCGAGTGGAAGAGCTTCGAGCTCGACCCGACCTCTGCCGGCGGCGGGACGGGCTCGTACGCCGAGCGGCTGGCAGCCAAGTACGGCACGGACGTCCCTGGCGCCCAGCAGATGCTGGACCAGATGACGGCCGCCGCGGCGGTCGAGGGGCTGGACTTCCGGTTCGACCTCGCCTCGCCCGCGAACACCTTCGACGCCCACCAGGTGATCCACCTGGCCGGCCTGCGCGGGGTGCAGGACGCCGTCAAGGAGCGCCTGCTGCTCGCCTACTTCACCCAGGGGTCCGCCGTCGGCGACCGCGACGAGCTCGTCCGGCTGGCCGCCGAGGCGGGTCTGGACGCCGACGAGGTGACCGCCGCCCTGACCGCGCAGACGCACGCCGACGACGTCCGCCACGACGAGGAGCAGGCGCGGGCCTTCGGCATCAGCGGCGTGCCGTTCTTCGTCATCGACCGTGCCTACGGCGTCTCGGGCGCTCAGCCGGCCGACGCGCTGCTGCAGGTGCTGGAGCAGGCATGGGCGGCCGCCCACCCCACGCTGGTCATGGCCGGTGGGACCGACGCAGCAGCGTGCGGACCCGAGGGCTGCGCGATCTAGCCACCCACCTCAGCTGAGGTGGGTGGGCTCGACGTCGCTGCGGTGGAAGTCGTCCGCGCCAACCCCGTGACCGGCACCGCTGTGCCCGTTGGTGAACTGCTCGCCGCTGCCGGGGACGAGCCGCACGATGACCGACTTGTACGCCGGCTGGTTGCTGCCCAGGGCCGTGGAGTCCAGCGGCACCAACGCGTTGGTCTCGGGGTAGTAGGCCGCGGCGCACCCGCGCGGGGTGCTGTACGGCACCACCCGGAAGCCGCCTGCGCAGCGCTCGACGCCGTCCTGCCACTCGCTGACCAGGTCGACCAGCTGCCCGTCATGAAGACCCAGAGCGGTGACGTCGTCCGGGTGCACGAACACCACGCGACGTCCGCCCTTGATGCCTCGGTAGCGGTCGTCCAGGCCGTAGATCGTGGTGTTGTACTGGTCGTGGCTGCGCATGGTCTGCAGCAGCAGCCGGCCCTCGGGGACGGTGAGCACCTCGAGCGGGCTGGTCTCGAAGATCGCCTTGCCCACCTTCGTCTCGAACGTGCGAGTGTCGCGCGGCGGGTGCGGCAGGACGAACCCGCCCGGCTGCTCCGCCTTCTCGTGGTACGCGGCGCAACCGGGGACGACCGCGGCGATGTGCCGGCGGATCGCGGTGTAGTCGGCCTTCATCGCCGCCCAGTCGATGCCGTACCGGTCGCCCAGCACGGCCTGCGCCATCGTGGCGATGATGTCGACCTCGGACCGCAGCTGGTCGGACGAGGGCTTGAGCCGGCCGCGTGAGGCGTGCACCGACGACATCGAGTCCTCGACGGTCACGAACTGCTTGCGCCCGCTGGTCATGTCCAGGTCGGTGCGCCCCAGCGTCGGCAGGATCAGCGCGGTGCGTCCGGCGACGACGTGCGAGCGGTTCAGCTTGGTCGAGACCTGGACGGTCATCGCGGTGCGGGACAGCGCCGCCTCGGTGACCGTCGTGTCGGGGGTGGCACGGACGAAGTTGCCGCCCATGCCGAGGAAGAACGACGCCTTGCCGTCGCGCATCGCGCGGATCGAGTCGACGACGTCGAGCCCGTTCTCGCGCGGGGGCTCGAAGCCGAACTCGGCGCCCAGGGAGTCCAGGAAGTGCGCCGGGGGCTTCTCCCAGATGCCCATCGTCCGGTCGCCCTGCACGTTGGAGTGACCGCGGACCGGGCACAGGCCCGCACCGGGCTTGCCGATGTTGCCCTGCAGCAGCGCGACGTTGGTGATCTCCTTGATCGTCGCGACGGCGTTGCGGTGCTGGGTGATGCCCATCGCCCAGCAGATGATCGTGGCGTCGGACTCGATGAACATCTGCGCGGCCTGCTCGATCTGCTCGCGCGTCAGCCCGGTCGAGGCGGTCACGACGTCCCAGTCGACCTGGCGGACGTGAGCGGCCCACTCGGCGAAGCCGACGGTGCTCTTCTCGATGAAGTCCCAGTCGACGACGGCGCCCTTGCGGCCGGCCCGCTCGGCGTCGTCCTCGGCCTGCAGCAGCAGGGCGCCGATCGCCTGCATCAGCGCCAGGTCGCCGTTGATCCGGATCGGCAGGAAGGTGTCGGCCAGGTCGGTGCCGAGGGCCACCCCGCGCGGCGTCTGCGGGTTGTGGAACTTCATCAGCCCGGCCTCGGGCAGCGGGTTGACCGCGAGGATCTTGGCCCCGCCCTTCTTGGCGATCTCGAGCGCCGAGAGCATCCGCGGGTGGTTCGTGCCGGGGTTCTGGCCCATGATCACGATCAGCTTCGCCGTGTGGATG
>JBKJTJ010000348.1:0-3983 GCA_046590855.1 Actinomycetota bacterium | reverse complement strand
TCGGGGTCCTGGGACTCCAGCACGATCAGCTGGGCGATGATGTCGTCGGCCGAGGCGTCGTCGACCTGGACGCCGAGGAAGATGATCCGGTCCTCGAACAGCTTGGTGTAGGGGTCGGTGCGCTTCATCCCGTAGGACGTGCGCTCCTCGAACTGGGGAAGGATGTAGCGGCTGGAGGGGCCGGGCTGGGCCAGTCGGCCGCTCGCACCGGGCAGCTGCAGCCCGCCGTACGGGGTGGGAACGCTCATCGCACAGGTCTCCTGGTCTTCGGTCTGAGGCTCGAGGGTGTGGGTGGGGTGCTCAGCCGGCGGTGCCGGCGGCGCCCTCGGCCAGGGCGGCGCGGTCGTACACGTGGTCGACGAAGCCGTACTCCTTGGCGGCGTCGGCGGTGAACCACCGGTCGCGGTCGGAGTCCTTCTCGATCTGCTCGACCGTCTGCCCCGTGTGCTGGGCGATCAGCTCGGCCATCTGCGCCTTGATGTGCAGCATCTGCTCGGCCTGGATCGCGATGTCGCTCGCGGTGCCCCCGATGCCGCCCGAGGGCTGGTGCATCATGATCCGCGCGTGCGGGGTGGCGTACCGCTTGCCGGGTGCACCCGCCGAGAGCAGGAACTGGCCCATCGACGCCGCCAGGCCCATGGCCACGGTCGACACGTCCGGCTGGATCCACTGCATGGTGTCGAAGATGGCCATGCCGGCCGTCACCGAGCCACCGGGCGAGTTGATGTAGAGGAAGATGTCCTTCTCGGGGTCCTCGGCGGCGAGCAGCAGCAGCTGGGCGCAGATCGCGTTCGCATTGTCGTCGCGCACGTCCGAACCCAGGAAGATGATGCGCTCCTTGAGCAGCCGGTTGTAGACGTTGTCGTCCAGTCCCATCCCCGGCTGGGGGGCTCGCGCCGTGACGATGCCGTTCTGGCTCACGCTGGTCTCCCGTGGTCTCGCCCCGGCGGACCGGGGACGTCGGTGCTGCTTGATCTGACATCGACCCTAACGTCAGCCCCCGACAACCCACTCCCGTCCGCGACCGATGTTCGCCGTGGGCGCAGGACGGGCCCGACCCGAGCGGCTGCTCGGTGTCGGGCCCGTCCTGGGGACGTGCGGGCGGTCAGGCCTTGGCGCCGTCCTCGGCCTCGGCGGCATCCGCCTCGACCTCGTCGGTCTCGTCGGTCTCGTCGCCCTCGCCGGTCTCGACCAGGTCGGCGGCCTCGAGCTCGGACGCGTCGTCCGCGGGACGCAGCGCCTCGAGGTCGACGACGTTGCCGCTCGCGTCGGTCACGACGGCCTGCTCGAGCACGACCGCGAGCGCCTTGCGCCGGGCGACCTCGGCGACCATGCCCTGCACCTGACCGGACTCGTCGACCGCCTTGGCGAAGGCGTCGGGCGCCATGCCGTACTGCTGGGCCGACAGCACGAGGTACTCGATCAGCTCGGGCTGGGTGACCGAGACCTGCTCCTTCTCGACGATGGCGTCCAGCAGGAACTGGGTCTGCAGGGCCTTGGTCGCGTTGGTGCTCACCTCGGCGCGGTGCTCGTCGTCCTCGAGCCGGCCCTCGCCGTCCAGGTGGGAGTGCACCTCGGCTTCGACGAGCGCGGGCGGCACCGGGATCTCGGTGGCGTCCAGCAGCGCGTCGAGCACCTTGTCGCGGGCCTGGACGCCCTGCTGCAGCCGCTTGCTGCGCTCGGCCTTGGCGCGCAGGTCGGCGGTCAGCTCGGCAAGGGTGTCGAACTCGCTGGCGAGCTGGGCGAAGTCGTCGTCCAGCTCGGGCAGCTCGCGCTCCTTGACCGACGCGACGGTGACGGTGACCGCCGCGGTCTGGCCCTCGCGGTCGCCCCCCGCGAGCGGTGCGTCGAACTGCTTGGTGTCGCCGGCGCTCATGTCGACCAGGGCCTCGTCCAGGCCGTCGAGCATGTTCTTGCTGCCGATCTCGTAGGAGACCCCGGTGACCGCGTCGATCTGCTCACCGTCGATCTCGGCCGCGAGGTCGATCGAGACGAAGTCGCCCTCGACGGCGGCGCGCTCGACACCCACCAGGGTGCCGAAGCGCTGACGCAGACCGGTGATCTCGTCGTCGACGTCGGAGTCCTCGACGGTGACGTCGTCCACGGCGACGGCGAGGGCCGCGTAGTCGGGCAGCGTGATCTGCGGACGCACGTCGACCTCGGCGGTGAAGACCAGCTCGCCGCCGGCAGCGGGGTCGGGGACGCCCGTCACGTCGACGGTGGGCTGACCGAGCGGTCGGAGCTTGGACTCGTCGACGGCCTGGCCGTAGAAGCGCGGCAGGGCCTCGTTGACGGCCTCCTCGATGACGGCACCGCGCCCGACCCGCTGGTCGATGATGCGCGCCGGCACCTTGCCGCGACGGAACCCGGGAATCTGCACCTGGGACCCGATCGTCTTGTACGCCGCGTCCAGGCTGGGCTTCAGCTCATCGAAGGGCACCTCGATGGTGAGCTTGACCCGGGTGGGGTTGAGGGTCTCGACGGCGCTCTTCACTGCGGTGTCTCCTGGCGGGGGCTCGGGGCACTCGCCTGCGGCAGGCGGGCGTCGTACGTGACCGGAGCATGCTAACGGCCGGGCCGGCGCTGCCCCAATTCGCTGGTCGGGGTACCCGGATTCGAACCGGGGGCCTTCCGCTCCCAAAGCGGACGCGCTACCAAGCTGCGCCACACCCCGTGCGCCCGCGGTCGCGGGTCGCACCCAGGCTAGTGGACGACGACCACGGGTACGATGTTCCGCGCGAGGTCGTCACGACCGCGCTGCGCGGGTGTAGCTCAATGGTAGAGCCCCAGCCTTCCAAGCTGGCCATGCCGGTTCGATCCCGGTCACCCGCTCCGACACGGCTCGGGGCAGCTCCGATCGGGGCAGCCTCAGGGCACGAGGATCCCGCGGCCGTGAAGACGCCCCGCGATCAGGTCGTCCATGGCCGTGTTGACGTCGGCCAGCGGGTAGGTCGTGCTGTGCAGCGTCACCCGACCCGCCGCCGCCAGGGCCATCAGCTCGACCAGGTCGTTGTAGCTGCCGACGAGGTTGCCGATGAAGTTGATCTCAGTGAGGATCATCCGCATCGTGGGCACGGCGAGGATCCCGCCGTAGCCGATGACGAAGAAGAACCCCTTGCGGCGCAGCAGGTCGACGCCCCACTCCTGCGCGCCGCCCTCACCCACGAAGTCCAGGACCACGTGGGCGCCCTGGCCGTCGGTCAGCGCCATGACGTGCTCGACCTGGTTGCCGTCGACCAGCACGGTGTGGTCGGCGCCCCAGCCCTGCGCCAGCGCGAGCGCGTCGGCGTTGGAGTCCAGCACCACGATGGTCGTGGCGCTCATCGCGCGCAGGCACTGGATGCCGATGTGACCCAGGCCGCCCGCGCCGATGACGACGCACGTGCTGCCGGGGTGCAGCAGCGGCAGCGCCTTCTTGATCGCGTGGTAGGCCGTCAGGCCGGCGTCCGCCAGGGGCGCGACGTCGGTCGGCTCGAGGGAGTCGTCGAGCTTGATCACCGACCGCGCGCCGGTCTTGATCATCTCGGCGAACCCGCCGGGGGCGAACAGCCCCGGGAAGACGTTGATCTCGCAGTGGACGTCGTCACCGTCGCGACACGCACGGCACAGCCCGCAGGTGATCAGCGGGTGCAGGATCACCTTGTCGCCGACGCGGACGTTGGTGACGGCCTCACCGACAGCCTCGACCCAGCCGGCGTTCTCGTGCCCCGGTGAGTAGGGCAGGGCGAGCCCGGACTCCTTCTGCGCGTCGTCGAACTGCCCCTCCCAGATGTGCAGGTCGGTGCGGCACAGGCCGGCCGCGCCGACGCGCACGATGACGTCGAAGGGCGCGGTGACCTGGGGGTCGGGGACGTCCTCGATCTGCAGGGGACGGTGGAACTCGTGCAGCTGGGCCGCCTTCACGGGTGCTCCTCGGCTGGTGCGGTGCGGATGTCGAAACGCGCCCCGGGCATGCCCCAGGCGCGGAAGAAGTCACCGGTGGC
>JBKJTJ010000177.1:0-12082 GCA_046590855.1 Actinomycetota bacterium | reverse complement strand
GTGCCCATCTACCTGAGCCAGCGACTGGCCGCCGACACGGTGACCGCCGGGCGGCTCTGAGACCGCCAAACCGGTTTGACAGCATCAGGGCGTGCCGGCACCCGCGAGCGACGTCCTCCTGGTCGACCTGAGCGACGACGAGCTGCGCCGGCGTGGTGGTATCAAGTGGACCCTGCCGGACACCGACGTGCTGGCCGCCTGGGTGGCCGAGACCGACCTGGCGATCGCGCCGGTCGTCACCGCCGCGCTGCACGAGGCCGTCGAGCGCGGGGACCTCGGGTACCCCCCGCTCGACCCCGCCACCCCGCTGCCCGAGGCTCTCGCCGCGTACGCCCACGACGCCTGGCGCTGGACGGTCGACCCGGCCCACGTCGTCCTCGTCGGCGACGTCATGGCCGGTGTGCTGATCACGCTGAAGACGTTGTGCGGCAACGGTCCTGTCGTGGTGCCCACGCCCTCGTACCCACCCTTCCTGGACGTCGTCCCGCTGGCCGGGCGCGAGCTGGTGACCGTCCCGCTGGATCCCGACGCCGAGCCCGCCGTCCTGGACCTCGACCGGATCGGCGCGGCGCTGTCGGTCGGGAACGCGACCCTGCTGCTGTGCAACCCGCACAACCCGTGGGGCCGCGCGTTCACCCGCGCCGAGCTCGAGGGCCTGCGCGACGTGGTGGTGCGCCACGGCGCACGGGTCGTCAGCGACGACATCCACGCGCCCCTGGTGCTGCCGGGAGCCGCACACGTGCCGTATGCCGGCCTGCCCGGCACCGCGGGCCACGTGACCACCGTGATCTCGGCCAGCAAGGCTTGGAACGTGCCGGGTCTGAAGTGCGCCCAGCTGGTGGCTGGCTCGGCCACCGACGCCGACGCTCTGCGCGGCATCCCGCACGTGGCGAACCACGGGCTGTCACCGCTCGGGGTCGCTGCCAACGTCGCGGCCTACCGAGACGGCCAGCCGTGGTTGGACGCCTTCGTTCGGCGACTGGACGAGAACCGCACGCTGTTCGCCGACCTGGTCGCCGAGCACCTGCCGCCGGCCCGGCACCGCCGGTTCGAGGCGACCTACCTGGCCTGGCTCGACGTCCGCGCCTACGGCGGCGACGATCCCGCCGGCGCTGCGCTCGCGCGCGGTCGCGTCATGGTCAACGACGGACGCACCTTCGGCCCCGGGGGCGAGGGGCACGTGCGGGTCAACCTGGCGACGTCCGCCGACCGGCTCGAACGCGTCGTGACGCGCCTCGCCGCAGGACTGACGACCGCCGTGGACGCTGCCGGCTAGGGCGACAGCGAGCTCGGGTCGGCGGGGACGTCGACCGCGTGCTCCTGCAGGGCCGACAGGGGCACCACCTGCAGCACGCTCTCGTTCGTCGCGGCGAGCACCACGTGGGCCGCGGACCCGTCCCGGTGCGCACGCGCCCAGTTGAGGGCGGTCACGCACCACCGGTCCCCCGGCACCAGCCCCGGGAAGCCGTACTCGGGGCGCGGTGTCGACAGGTCGTTGCCGATCCCGCGCTGGTGGTCCAGGAAATCGGCCGTCACGACCGCGCAGATGGTGTGCCGACCGAGGTCCTGCGGGCCCGAGCTGCAGCAGCCGTCGCGGAAGAAGCCGGTCATCGGCGCGGTGCCGCACACCTCCAGCTCGCCCCCGAGGACGTTGCGCTCTGTCATCGGCCCAGCATGGCGCCCTCGGGCCGCGCCTGACCAGGGTGCGCCGCGCGCCTGTTGCCCTGGCCGTCCGGACTCGGCATGCTCGGCGGGTGCCCGCACACCCCACGCCGCCTGCCTCGGACGCCACCGACCAGCCGGCCCGAGCCGAGCTCGAGGCGTTCCTGGACGAGCACCGGACGGCGCTGGACGACGCGCTGGACGGGCTGAGCGAGGAGCAGGCCCGCCGCTCGCTGGTGCCCAGCCGGACGACCATGCTCGGCCTGGTCAAGCACGCCACCTTCGTCGAGCAGGTGTGGTTCGACGAGGCCGTCACCGGGCGGTCGCGCGAGCAGATCGGCATCCCCCGCACCCCGGACGAGTCCTTCGTCCTCAGCGACGACGACACCATCGCCTCCGTCGTCACGGCCCATCGCGAGGCCTGCGCAGCAGCCCGCCGAGCCACATCGTCCCTGCGCCTGGACGACACCGTGAGCGGCAACCGGCGCGGGCCGCTCCGCCTGCACTGGATCTACCTGCACGTGCTGCGCGAGCTCGCCCAGCACTGCGGTCACGCCGACATCCTGCGCGAGCAGATCCTGGACGCGCAGCGCGGCTGACCCGCGAGCTTCTCAGCAGGTCAGAGGCGCGAGCCCGCGGGACGTGCGGATCACCGCGACGATCTGGCCCATCAGCTCGGTCAGGCCGGCGTCCTTGGGGGTGAACACCGCAGCCACGCCCAGAGCCCGCAGGGCCGCCTCGTCCGCCGGGGGGATGATGCCGCCGAGCACGACCGGCACGTCGCCCGCACCCGCCGCGCGCAGCCCGTCGAGCACCGCGGGCACGACCTGCAGGTGCGAGCCCGAGAGCACCGACAGACCGACGCAGTGGACGTCCTCGGCCACAGCAGCGGCCACGATCTGCGCGGGGGTCAGCCGGATGCCCTGGTAGACGACTTCGAACCCGGCGTCGCGCGCCCGCACCGCGACCTGCTCGGCGCCGTTGGAGTGCCCGTCCAGTCCCGGCTTGCCTACCAGCAGCCGCAACCGGCCCCCGAGCTCGTCCCCGGTGCGGCGCACCAGATCACGCACCTGCGCCAGGGCGCGGCCGGCGTCCTCGCCCAGCCCGGACGACGCCCCCACCGACCCGCTCACCCCGGTCGGCGCGCGGTACTCGCCGAACACCCCGCGCAGCGCCTGCGCCCACTCCCCCGTCGTGACGCCGGCCCGGGCGCAGGCCAACGTCGCCGTCATCAGGTTGGCGCTGCCCGAGGCGTCAGACACCAGCTGCCGCAACGCTTTCGCGGCTTGGTCGCGGCGTTCGGCGTCGGCGTCCCGCTCGTCGCGCCACTGCTTCACCGCGTCGACCGCCTGCTGCTCGACGCGTGGGTCGACCAGCTGGACGGCGGCATCGAGGCCCGCGGTGAGCGGGCTCGGCTCGGTGTTCTGGAAGCGGTTGACGCCTACGACGACGTCGAGACCGGCCTCGATCCGCTGGCGCCGCAACGAGTGCGACGCCACGAGGGCCGACTTCATGTACCCGGACTCGATCGCCGCGACCGCGCCACCGACGTCCGCCACGCGCTGCATCTCGGCCCGCGCACCGTCGACCATCTCGGCCACCTTGGCCTCGACGACGACGCTGCCCTCGAACAGGTCGTCGTGCTCGAGCAGGTCGGACTCGAACGCCAGCACCTGCTGCATCCGCAGCGACCACTGCTGGTCCCACGGTCGGGGCAGGCCCAGCGCCTCGTTCCACGCGGGCAGCTGCACCGCCCGCGCGCGGGCGTCCTTGGACAGGGTCACCGCGAGCATCTCGAGGACGATGCGCTGGACGTTGTTCTCGGGCTGCGCCTCGGTCAGGCCGAGCGAGTTGACCTGAACGCCGTACCGGAACCGCCGCGCGGCGGCGTCCTCGATGCCGTACCGCTCACGGGTCAGCTCGTCCCACAGCTGGGTGAAGGCGCGGACCTTGCACATCTCCTCGACGAACCGCACGCCCGCGTTGACGAAGAACGAGACCCGCGCCACGACGTCCGCGAACCGCTCGGGGGGAACCTGACCGCCGTCGCGCACGGCATCCAGCACCGCCATCGCGGTCGACAGCGCGAACGCGACCTCCTGAACCGGCGTCGCCCCGGCCTCCTGCAGGTGGTAGCTGCAGATGTTGATCGGGTTCCATCGCGGCATCGCCGTGACCGTGTACGCGATCAGGTCGGTCGTCAGTCGCAGACTCGGCTCGGGCGCGAACACGTAGGTGCCGCGCGAGAGGTACTCCTTGATGATGTCGTTCTGGGTGGTGCCGGCGAGCTCGCGGACGACGGCAGCGGGGTCCTCGCCGGCGGCGAGCGCCTGCTCCTCGGCGGCCACCTGATACAGCGCGAGCAGCCACATCGCGGTGGCGTTGATCGTCATCGAGGTGTTCATCTGCGGCAGCGGGATCTGGTCGAACAGCGTCCGCACGTCACCGACGTGGCTCACCGGAACCCCGACCTTGCCGACCTCGCCGCGTGCCAACTCGTGGTCGGGGTCGTAGCCGGTCTGGGTGGGCAGGTCGAACGCGACGGACAGGCCGGTCTGGCCCTTGCCCAGGTTCGCCCGGAACAGGGCGTTCGACGCGCTCGCGCTGGAGTGCCCGGCGTACGTGCGCATCACCCAGGGGTGGTCTCGCGGCCTTGGCGGTGGGGGCACTGGGACCTCCTCGTCCTGCACCGCACCGTACCCGCGGATCACGCTGGCACGGCAGCCCCGTGGACCGTGAGCGTCGTCACCCCCCGGTGATCGCGGGGGCCCCCAGCACCGGTCCGACCGTAGTTGGGTGCCCCCGCGACAACCGGGTGTCGTAGTAGCGGAACCCAGGCCGGGGCGCCGTACGCCGGCGCGCGCCGTACGCCGTACGCCGTACGCCGGCTTGAGCGGGGGAAGCAGCGGCTGCCCGGCCCCGCCCCCGACGGACCGCACTTGCTGCACTGTCTGCCGCGCGCCGCGCACGGGCGACGCCAGGTAGTGCAGCAAGTGCTGGGTCAGTCGGGCGGCTCGGCGATGCCGGCCGTGCCGATCCTGGTGAAGCCGATCCGCTCGTAGACGCGCGCGACGTCGTCGTCCTGCGCCGACAGGAACACCGTCGTGAGCCCGCGCTCGGTCGCGAGCGAGGCCAGCCGCGCGGTCACGGCGCCGGCCAGTCCGCGGCGGCGCACTGCCGGCAGCGTGGCGGCGCCGACGATCTCGGCGACCCCCAGGGCGTGCTGGTAGCCGCCGACAGCCACCGGCCCCAGCGACGGGTCGTCCGCGACCACCCGCGCCGCCGACCCGTCCGCCAGCGCGGCGCGCAGCCGCTCGAGCCGAGCGGGGTCGGCGTTCAGTGCCGCGTCGTCCCGCTCGGCGGCCCCTGCCGGGCCGACCCTCGTGCCGATCCCCGCCCCGAACCCGACGTGCGCGACGGCCTCGACCACCGCCAGGTCCGGCTCGTCGCCGAGAAGGACCCGCACGCTCGCAGCGACGTCCGGCGCCACCGGCGCACCCGCCAGCACGAGCAGCGGGCAGTGCCGGACGACGAGCCCGGCCCGCTGCGCCGCCCCGGCCAGGGTCGGGGCGAGCTCCTCGACCCACTCAAGCGCCTGCGGGACGCCGAGCTCGACCTGCCGGCGGCGGACTGCCGCGACGTCGTCAGCGGTGATCGGGCCGGCCTGCTCGCTCGGCCGGGCGTAGTAGGGCCAGCCGACGCCCTCGCGGACGAACAGCGTCAGTGGCCCCAGCCGCTCGGCCCGCGCGCAGGCGCGCGGGACGGCGTCGTAGAATGCCTCGATCCGCTGCAGCACAGTCGTCTCAGCCAAGCAGCTCGTCGACGTAGCACCAGCGCCACGCCTCGTGCGGCTCGAAGCTGCGCATCACCGGGTGCCCGGACTCGGCGTAGTGAGCGTCGGCGTGCCGCCGCGTCGACGAGTCGCAGCAGCCGACCCGGCCGCAGGTCAGGCACAGACGCAGGTGCACCCAGGTGCTGCCCTCCTCCAGGCACCCCTCGCAGCCCTGAGGCGTGCGCGGGCGGACGCCGACCGGGGCCTCGCGCAGGTGCACGCACCCCGCGTCGCCGCGCACCGCGGTCAGCCGGTCGCCGAGGCGCTCGCTCTGCACCTCGGTCCGGTCCAGCAGCGACTCCTCGATGTCGACGACCGCCTGCACCGAGCGCAGGACGTCGTTGTCGTACCTGCCCTCGTCCCGCGCCCGGACCACGGCGAGCCGCTCGGCCTCGAGCATCGCCAGTCGCAAGCGCACGTACGTCGCCGTCGGCGGCTCGTACTCGCTGTTGGCCCGGCCGAGGCGCTCCCAGGCGACGTCGGCGCGGTTGCGCGAGCGGTCGACCAGCTGGTCGACGACGTCCTGCGGGTCGTTCTGGGCGCGCTCGGCCGCCAGCCGCGCCTGCCCCGCCGAGGCGACCTCGGTCAGCAGCGCGGCTCGCTGCAGCGCGTCCTCGGCCGCGTCCGGTGCGGGCAGCCCCATCCGCCGCACGAGAGCCGGCAGGGTCAGCCCCTGCAGCAGCAGCGTGCCGACCACCACGACGAAGGCCGCCAGCAGGAGCACCCCGCGCTGGGGGGTGGACTCGGGCAGCGAGAACGCGGCAGCCAGCGTGACCACGCCGCGCATGCCCGCCCAGGACACGACCGTGGCGTAGGGCCAGCTCCACGCCTCGACGTCCCAGCGGCGCGCCAGGAGCCGGAACACCACCACCGCGGCGAAGACGTACACCGGACGCGCGACCAGCACCGCCAGCAGCACGAACGCGCACACCAGCGCGAGCCGGCCGTCAGCGACCTGGGCCCGCGCCTGGCTCAGCACGAACGGCAGCTGCAGGCCGATCAGCAGGAAGACGCTGTTCTCGAGCAGGAACTGCACGGTGCGCCAGTTGCTGGCCTCGGCCAGCCGCGACGCGCCGGACTGCAGCAGGTGCGACCTGTGGGCCAGCACCACGCCGGTCAGCACCACCGCGAGGACGCCGGAGCCGTGCACCGCCTCGGCGGCCAGGTAGGCGACGAACGGCGCCAGCAGCGACAGGACCGTGTCGAGCACCGGGTTGTCGACGACCCGCCGGACCCGCGCGAACACCACCGCCACGACCAGCCCGCTGAGCAGACCTCCCACCGCCGCCGTCGCGAAGTCCCTGACGACCACCACCAGCGACACGCTGGCGGCCATGGCGAGGCGCGCGGTGTTGAGCGCGACCAGGGCGGTCGCGTCGTTGAGCAGGCTCTCGCCCTCCAGGAGCGAGACCAGCCGGCGCGGCATGCCCACCCGTCGGGCCACCGCCGTCGCCGCCACGGCGTCCGGTGGTGCCACGACGGCCCCGAGGGCGAACGCAGCGGCCAGGGTGAACCCGCCGGGCACCACGGCGTACGCGACCAGGGCGACCGCGACGGTCGAGAAGATGACCAGCCCGACCGACAGCAGGCCGATCGCTCGACGGTCGGCCCGGATGTCGACCAGCGAGGTGCGGATCGACGTGGCGTACAGCAGCGGCGGGAGCAGCCCGACGAGCACCAGCTCGGGGTCCAGGCGCACCTCGGGGACGAACGGGAGGTACGCCCCGACGACGCCCACCAGCACGAGCACCAGCGGCGGCGAGGCACCGACCCGGCCGGCCAGGCCGGCGACGAGGGTCACGACGACGACCAGCGACACCAACGCGAGAGCCAGCTGCACCCGCCCATCATGTCGGGACGCCGGGCGCGGTGGGTGGTGCGTCCCTAGGCCGAGACGGGGGCCTCGCCCCGCACGAGCACCCGGTGCAGTCGGGTGTGCCGGATCAGCCGCTCGAGCCGGCCGGGGACCCCGACCAGCACCAGCCGGCGACCGGCCAGCCGGGCGCGACGGTGGGCGCCGAGCAGCACGCCGAGGCCGGCCGCGTCGTGCAGCTCGAGGTCGTCCAGGTGCACGAGCAGGTCGCCGGTGCCGAGGTCGACCGCACGGTGCAGCGCATCGCGCACGGTGCCCACCGACCCGACGTCCAACCGGCCGCGCAGGGCCAGCTCGGCCCCGGCGACCAGCTCGTCGACCCGGGCGCCGCGGGGGCGCTCGTCCGCGCGCGCGGCACCGGTCAGATCGATCATGGTCCCCACCTCTCGCCGCGCGCCCCCTGGCACGCGACCTGGCGTCCAGGATGCCGACGAATCGCCGTGGGCACATCGCGGCACGTTCACGATCCGGTCTCGATCGGGTCTCGATCCGCGGCCCGGTCGAGCGCGTCGAGCGCGCCGCGGCTGGCGCCCACCCGGGCCCGCCCCGACACTGGGGTCGTGGCGTCCTGGGGCAGCTACTCGGCCTTCTACGGTCCGATCATCGCCGTCGTGGCGGTGGTCGTGCTGGTGCTGCTGCTGCGCTGGACCTTCGGGCGCGGCAGGTCGGTCGTCTCGCGCCCGGCCCGCGTCGGCGCCGAGGACGAGTACGGCCTGCTCGTCCCGGTCGCCTCGCCCGCCAGCTTCGTCGAGGCCGAGCTGATCCGGGCCCAGCTGGTCGGCGTCGGCATCCGCGCGACCCTCGCCCCCACCACCAGCGGTCCGCGGGTCATGGTCTTCCCGCAGGAGGAGCGCGTCGCCCGCGCGGTGCTGCGGGGGACGTCCTAGCTGAACCGCCCGGGGACGACGACCGGCTCGCCGACGGGTTCGGTGACGACGTCGGCCCCCAGGGTTCGCAGGTCGGCGGCGAAGTCGACGTATCCCCGGCGGACGTGGTCGACCCCCTCGACCGTGGTCACGCCGTCGGCCACCAGCCCCGCCAGCACCAGGGCGGCAGCCGCCCGGATGTCGCTGCCGACCACGGGTGCCGCTGACAGCCGCTCGACGCCGCGCACCAGCGCGTGATGCCCGTCGACGCGTACGTCGGCACCGAGGCGGGCGAGCTCGGCGGCGGTGTGGAACCGGGCCTCGAACATGTTTTCGGTGACCATCGCGGCGCCGGTGGCCACCGCGTCGAGCACCAGGGCGAACGGCTGCAGGTCGGTGGGGAAGCCCGGGTAGGGCAGGGTCGCGACGTCGAAGGCACGCGGCCGCGACGGGCCGACGACGCGCAACGCCGCCGGCTCGGCCGTCACCGTCGCGCCGGCCGATCGCAGCGAGTCCACGACGATCCCCAGGTGTGCGGGGTCGACGCCGCGCACCAGCACGTCACCGCCGGTGAGCGCGGCGGCGAACGCGAACGTGCCGGCCGCGATCCGGTCGCCCACGACGCGGTGCTCCACCGGCCGCAGCGCGTCCACGCCGGTCACCACGATGGTCGAGCTGCCGGCGCCCTCGATGCCGGCACCCATGGCCTGCAGCATCAGGGCGAGGTCGACGATCTCGGGCTCGCGCGCGGCGTTGTCGACGATCGTGGTGCCGCGGGCGAGCACCGCCGCCATCAGCACGTTCTCGGTCGCGCCGACCGAGGGGAACTCCAGCTCGATCGGGGCGCCGACCAGCCCGTCCGGCGCCTCGGCGACCAGGTAGCCGTGGTCGACGTGCACCGTCGCGCCGAGGGCGCGCAGACCCGCCGCGTGCAGGTCGAGCCCCCGCGAGCCGATCGCGTCGCCGCCCGGCACGGCGACGTCGGCCAGGCCGCAGCGCACGGTGAGCGGGCCGAGGACGCTGATCGAGGCGCGCATCGCCCGCACCAGCTCGTAGTCGGCCCGGTGGCCCAGCCGGTGCGGCACGTCGATGGCCACCCGGCCGGCGGCGGCGTCGTGCTCGACCGCGCAGCCCAGCCGGCGCAGCAGCTCGGCCATGATGCTCACGTCGACGATGTCGGGGACGTTGACCAGGACGCTCTCACCGGCCGCCAGCAGGGCGGCGGCCATCAGCTTGAGCGCGCTGTTCTTGGCGCCGACGACGTGCACCTCGCCCACGAGCGGGCCACCACCGACCACCCGGAACCTGTCCACGACGGGCAAGGCTACTGTCGTGTCATGGTCGTCCTCTCACAGATCTACACCCGAACCGGCGACGACGGCAGCACCTCGCTCGGTGACATGTCCCGCACCCACAAGACCGACCCCCGGCTGGTCGCCTACGCCGACGTCGACGAGGCGAACAGCGCCATCGGTGTGGCGGTCACCTGCGGCGACCTGTCGGCCGACGTCGTCGCGACGCTCACCCGGGTGCAGAACGACCTGTTCGACGTCGGCGCCGACCTGTGCACCCCGCTGGCCCCGACGTACGAGCACCCACCGCTGCGCGTGCACGCCGCCTGGATCGACGAGCTCGAGCAGGCGTGCGACCGGTTCGGCGAGCCGCTCGCGGCGCTGCGCTCGTTCGTGCTTCCGGGCGGTACGCCGGGCAGCGCCTACCTGCACGTCGCGCGCACCGTGACGCGCCGCGCCGAGCGGGCCACCTGGGCGGCCATCGAGGCGTACGGCACTGCTGACGAGGGCGGCGTCAACCCGCTCACCGCGCGCTACCTGAACCGGCTGTCCGACCTGCTGTTCGTGCTGGGTCGCTGCGCCAACCACGACCGCGGGGGCGACGTCCTGTGGGTGCCCGGTGGTGGGCGCGAGGAGATCCCGGAGTAGGACGCCCGGGTCAGGCGACCGAGACGTTCTGCCCGGGGGGCGCGGACTCCAGCCAGGACGCGAAACCGGTGTAGGACTGGTCGCTCATCGCCAGCTCCAACGGTCCGTGCTCGTCGGCGCAGCGCACGATGACCGACCCGGCCATCACCGCGAAGGCCTCGGGGCCGCGCGGCTGACGGCGCTCCCTGACGTGGACGTCGCCGCGGCGCAGCACCCGCCGGGGGCGCCAGGACAGGTCGAAGACCCGGAACCACTCGATCCGGTCGGCCTCGTAGCGGGCCAGCCCCAGCACCCACCCCTTGCCCAGGGCGTCGGTCGACGTGCGCAGCGAGCACTCGAACGTGCCCGTGTAGCGCGTGAGGAACCGGCGCCGGGCGACGAAGACGGTGACCAGGGCGATGAGCAGGACGACGAGCGCACCGACGACCTCGAGCGGGATGAGGAGGTCGTTCACGCCGGTGCTGCGATCAGCCGGCGTGCTCGGAGCCGACGTTCGCCGTCTCGGCGACGATCGTCACGCGGTCGTGGTCGACCGACAGGAACCCGCCGTCGACGGTGGCGACCACGTCGGCCCCCTCACCCGCGATCCGGATCTCGCCCTCGACGAGCACCCCAAGCAGGGGTGCGTGGCCGGTGAGGATGCCGATCTCGCCGTCCGTGGTCTTGGCGATGACGCGGGCGGCGTCCCCGCTCCAGACCTTGCGGTCAGCGGCCACCAGCTCGACCTTGAGCGTCACGGGCGTCCTCCGGGTCGTCGGCGCACCGCGGTTGACGCGGTGCGGCAGGTGATCTGGCCAGGGTACTAGGTCGGCGCGGTACCGCCGCACGAGCCTGCTGGCGCGCTTGACGGCCGGTGCACGCCAAGACACCGCGAACGGGGCACCGCAGGAGTCCTGCGTGCCCCGTTCGTGGTGTCCCGGTCAGGTCAGAGCGACTTCTGGATGCGCTCCTGGTTGCGCTCGACGTCCTCGAGCCCGCCGCACATGAAGAAGGCCTGCTCGGCGACGTGGTCGTAGTCGCCGTCGGCGATCTTGGTGAACGCGTCGATGGTCTCGTCCAGCGGCACCGTCGAGCCCTCGATGCCGGTGAACTGCTTGGCGACGTAGGTGTTCTGCGACAGGAAGCGCTGGATGCGGCGTGCCCGCGAGACCAGCGTCTTGTCCTCCTCGGACAGCTCGTCGACACCGAGGATCGCGATGATGTCCTGCAGCTCCTTGTTGCGCTGCAGGATCTGCTTGACGCGCACCGCGGTGTTGTAGTGCTCGGCCGAGATGTACCGCGGGTCCAGGATCCGCGAGGTCGACGTCAGCGGGTCGACGGCGGGGTAGATGCCGAGCGAGGCGATGTCGCGCGAGAGCTCGGTGGTGGCGTCCAGGTGGGCGAACGTCGTGGCCGGGGCCGGGTCGGTGTAGTCGTCAGCCGGCACGTAGATCGCCTGCATCGAGGTGATCGAGTGACCCCGCGTCGAGGTGATGCGCTCCTGGAGGGTGCCCATCTCGTCGGCGAGAGTCGGCTGGTAGCCGACGGCAGACGGCATCCGGCCCAGGAGGGTGGAGACCTCGGACCCGGCCTGGGTGAAGCGGAAGATGTTGTCGATGAAGAGCAGCACGTCCTGGTTCTGCACATCGCGGAAATACTCCGCCATGGTCAGGGCAGACAGTGCAACTCGAAGACGCGTTCCCGGCGGCTCATCCATCTGGCCGAATACAAGGGCGGTATCCTTGAGGACGCCCGCCTCTTCCATTTCGACCCAGAGGTCGTTACCTTCACGGGTACGCTCGCCAACACCGGCGAATACAGAGGTACCACCGAAGTTACGGGCCACACGGGTGATCATTTCCTGGATCAGAACCGTCTTGCCCACGCCGGCGCCGCCGAACAGGCCGATCTTTCCACCCTTGATGTACGG
>JBKJTJ010000107.1:0-4487 GCA_046590855.1 Actinomycetota bacterium | reverse complement strand
GTGGCCTCGAGCAGGGCCTCGCGCAGGGCGCGCTCGGCCTCAGCCAGGCTGCCGACGTCCGTCACCCGCTGCGGCTCGGTGGCGTGCAGGCGCCAGGTCACCAGGTGCCCGGTCTCGTACGCCGAGCCGAACTCCTCGACGACCGGCACCAGGGCCAGCGGGGCACCCCCCACCACCAGCACGCATTCGCCGGCGTCCATCGCCTCGTGGTTGACGTCGGCCGGGCCGGGCAGCCCCAGCGCGTCGCCCGGGGCCGGGAGCACCACCCGCAACCCCGTCGCCCCGGCGGCCCGCAGCGCGAGGACCAGCGACCGGAGGTCGGTGCAGTCAGGCAGCGGCAGGTCACCGACCGGCTCCACGGCGTGCGGCTCGTCCTCGCCCTGGATGGCGCGCACCGCCAGGTCCAGGCTCACCCGCCCGGCGAGCACCGCACCGCCCCAGGCGGCCAGCAGCACCGAGCGGGGCAGCGAGGTCACGGCGCAAGGCTACGGCGCCCCACCCTGGGTCCCGCTACGACGACACAGGTTCGTCGCGGGGGCACCCCACTACGGTCCGAACGGAGCAGGGTGCCCCCGCGACAGAAGCAGGGGCGCGGTGCGGCGGCACGGGGGGCGGCGGCGCGCTGGGTAGGGTCGCGCCATGAGTGACGTGCTCGAGCTGGCCGGCGTGACCGTGGTGCGCGGGCAGACCACGCTTGTCGAGGACGTCGACTGGTCGGTCAGCGAAGGTGAGCGGTGGGTCGTGCTGGGCCCCAACGGCGCCGGTAAGACGACGCTGCTGCAGATCGCGGCCGCGCGGATGCACCCAACCCGTGGCGTCGCCGGCATCCTCGGTGAGGTGCTGGGCACGGTCGACGTGTTCGAGCTGCGACCGCGCATCGGCCTGGCGAGCGCCTCGCTGTCCGAGCGCATCCCCGCCCGCGAGCGGGTCAGCGACGTCGTGGTCACCGCGTCGTACGGCGTCACCGGGCGCTGGATCGAGGCGTACGACGAGCTCGACCTGGCCCGCGCCCACGAGCTGCTCGCCGCGCTGGGGGTGGCCCACCTCGCCGACCGCACCTTCGGGACGCTCAGCGAGGGCGAGCGCAAGCGGGTGCAGATCGCCCGCGCCCTGATGACCGACCCCGAGCTGATGCTGCTCGACGAGCCCGCCGCGGGCCTGGACCTCGGCGGCCGCGAGGACCTCGTGCGGCGCCTCGGTGTCATCGCGGCCGACGTCTACGCCCCCGCGCTGGTGCTGGTGACCCACCACGTGGAGGAGATCCCGCCGAGCTTCACCGACGTCCTGCTGCTGCGGGGCGGGCGGGTCGTGGCCGCCGGGCCGATCGAGATCACCCTGACCGAGGCCAACCTCGAGGCGACCTTCGGGCTGCCGCTGGTGCTCGACCGGCACGGCGACCGCTGGAGCGCCCGCGCCCGCTGACCTCAGACGTCGATGCTGCGCATGTCCGGGTAGCGCGCCCCGGCGGTGGCGCCCACCGGCGCGAGCTCGGCGATCCGAGCCAGGTCCTGCTCCGTGAGCTGGACGTCGACGGCGCCCACGTTCTCGACGAGGCGGCTGCGCTTCTTGGTGCCCGGGATCGGGACGACGTCCTCGCCCTGGGCCAGCAGCCAGGCCAGCGCCAGCTGGGCCGCGGTGCAGCCCTTCTCGGCCGCAAGCTGCTCGACGCGCGCGACCAGCTCGACGTTGCGGCGCAGGTTCTCGCCTTGGAACCTCGGCCCGTTGCGGCGGAAGTCCCCCTCGGGGATGTCGGCCTCGGTCTTGATCTGGCCGCTGAGGAACCCCCGGCCGAGCGGGCTGTAGGGCACGAACCCGATCCCGAGCTCGCGCAGCACCGGCAACACCTTGGTCTCGGGCTCGCGCTCCCACAGCGAGTACTCGGTCTGCAGGGCCGCGATCGGGTGCACGGCGTGGGCGCGGCGGATCGTGGCCTCCGAAGCCTCGGACAGGCCGAGCGCGCGCACCTTGCCGGCCGCGACGAGCTCGGCCATGGCGCCGACGGTCTCCTCGATCGGCACCGACTTGTCGACGCGGTGCTGGTAGTACAGGTCGATCGTGTCCACCCCGAGGCGGCGCAGGCTCGCCTCACAGGCGCTGCGCACGTAGTCGGGCGAGCCGTTGATGCCGATCCACGAGCCGTCCTCGCGGCGTTCGTTGCCGAACTTGGTCGCGAGGACGACCTCGTCGCGGCGCCCGGCGATCGCCTGGCCGACGAGCAGCTCGTTGGTGAAGGGGCCGTACATGTCGGCCGTGTCGAGCAGGGTGACGCCCGCGTCCAGCGCAGCGTGCACGGTGGCGATCGACTCCTGGTCGTCCGGTGCGCCGTAGAACTCGCTCATGCCCATGCAGCCGAGGCCGAGGGCCCCGACGGTCAGTGGTCCGAGGGTGCGTGTCTTCATGCCGCCGACGCTACGCGCCGGGCAGGGTGCCCTCCACCGCGAGCGCCTCGAGGCGGGTCTGGACGCCGAGCACCAGGTCGACGTACCACTGGGCGTTGTTGTAGCGCAGCAGGGCCCGCTGGACGCCGTCGGGTGAGCCCGCGCCGTTGCTGCACAGGAACCGCGCCGCGGTGAAGATCGCGTCTGCCGGCGCCCACGGGTCGCGCCGGCCGTCGCGGTCGCCGTCGACGGCGTAGATCGCGAACGTCCCGGGCAGGAACTGCATCGGCCCGACGGCGCCCGCCGAGCTGGGTCCGTTGTTGCGGCCGTGGCCGCTCTCGACCTGGCCGACGGCGGCGAGCAGCGTCCAGCGCATCCCCGGGCAGGTTGGGGCGGCGGCCCGGTAGAGCGCGAAGTACGCGGACGGCGGCACCTTAGCCGCGACCGACCCGATGGACTGCGCGGTCGCCGCAGCGGCTGCCGCGCGGGCCCGGGCCAGCGCTGCGGCGGCGGCCTCGGCCTCGGCCATCCGACGCGCCCGGGCGGACAGCTGGTCAAGGCGCTGCTGGGCCCTGGCCACCAGGGACTCGACCGCGGCGGCGCGCTCACCGATCAGCTCTGCGGTGACCACCGACGCGTCGGCTGCGGTGGCGGCGGCCTGCGCGTCGACGTCCGCCTCGCCTCGGGCAGCGGCAGCCGTGACCGCGGTGTCCTGCGCAGCCTGGAGCACGCGGTCGACCGCCACCGAGCGGGCGGCCAGGTCGCTGACGTCGTCGGCGGCGAACAGGGTCGAGAGCAGGGCCCCGGGGCCACCGGTCATGTACAGCGCGCGGGCCGTGTTGGTCTGCTCGTCCTGGGCCTGGCGGGCCGCTGCCCGCGAGTCGTCGCGCAGCGTCTGCGCGACGACGCTGCCCGTCACCTGCTGGCCCACCGCCGCGAGCGCGGCGTCGTACGCGGCTTGGGCCCGCTGGACGTCGGCGGCGAGGGCGCTCACCTGAGCCCCGGCCGCGCGGGCCTCGGCTCGCGCGGTCGACGCGTCCTCGGCCGCAGCCGGTGGTCCGAGCGCCAGGGCGAGCGGTACCACGACGAGCAGGCACGTCGCGGTGGCGCCGGCGCGGCGCAGCACGGCCGGCAGGAGGCTCACCGAGGTGTGGTCGGCAGCCAGGCCGGCGAACTTGATCATCGCGGCTCCTCGATCCTCACGGCTGCGGCAGCTGCACCGGACTACCGTGGCGGGCAGCGGGCGGGGAACCGGCAGGTCGCCGCCGGCGTCGAACCGCCGGACGCAGTGCCGGATGAGGGGAGCAGGATGAGCTGGTTGACCGACCACCCGGTGCTCGGCTGGCTGGGGCTGGCCCTCGCGCTGGGCGTGGTCGAGATGGCCACGCTGACGTTCGTCTTCCTGATGCTGGTGGGCGGCGCGCTGGGCGGCGCTGTGGCCGCGGGGGTGGGCCTCGGCATCGTCGGTCAGGTGCTGGTGGCGGTGGCCGTGGCGCTGCTGCTGCTCGGGCTGGTGCGGCCGGTGGTGGTGCGCCGGGCGAGGTCGGGCGACGCCACCCTGACCGGTGCCGCGGCCCTGGTCGGTCGTGACGCCCTGGTGATCGAGACCGTGAGCGTCACCGGGGGCCGGATCCGGCTGGCCGGTGAGGTGTGGTCGGCGCGCCTCGCGCCGGTTCCTGAGCACGATGCGCTGCTGCCCGGGCACGGCGTCCGCGTGCAGTCGATCGACGGGGCGACGGCTGTCGTCGTCCCGACCCTGCCCGAGATGAGGACCTCGTGACCGCTGCTGGACTCGCCACCCTGGTGGTGCTGGCCCTGCTCGTGCTGTTCGCGCTCGTCGTGGTCGCCCGGACGGTGCGGATCGTGCCGCAGGCCACCGCCCAGCTGATCGAGCGTCTTGGCCGCTACTCGCGGACCCTGGACGCGGGCCTGCACCTGCTGATCCCGTTCATCGACAAGGTCCGCGCGAACGTCGACCTGCGCGAGCAGGTGGTGTCGTTCCCCCCGCAGCCGGTGATCACCTCGGACAACCTGGTCGTGAGCATCGACACGGTCATCTACTTCCAGGTCACCGACCCCAAGTCGGCCGTCTACGAGATCTACAACTAC
>JBKJTJ010000328.1:0-14641 GCA_046590855.1 Actinomycetota bacterium | reverse complement strand
GGGGCGCAGCCGGCCCACGACCGTCGAGACGATGTGCATGACGTGGCTGTAGCGCTCGACCGACATGAAGTCCAGCACCTCGACGCTGCCCGCCCGGCAGACCCGGCCCAGGTCGTTGCGGGCCAGGTCGACGAGCATGAGGTGCTCGGCGCGCTCCTTCTCGTCGGCCAGCAGGTCGCGGGCGTGCGCGGCGTCCTGCTCCGGCGTCGCCCCGCGCGGCCGGGTGCCGGCGATCGGGTGCGTCATCACCTGGTCGCCGTCGACCTTGACCAGCGCCTCGGGGCTCGAGCCGACCACGTCGTACGCGCGCCCGTCCGGGGTCGGCAGGCGCAGCAGGAACATGTACGGGCTCGGGTTGGAGGCGCGCAGCACGCGGTAGACGTCGAGGGCGTCGACCGGGCAGTCGATCTCGTACCGCTGCGACGGCACCACCTGGAAGACGTCGCCGGCGCGGATCGCCTCCTTGGCCCGCTCGACGTTGGCCTCGTACTTCCCCTGCGGCAGCTGGGGTCTGACAGTGGGCTCGGGTCCCTGCAGCACCGCGACGGTGCTCTCGGCGCCGCTGGACAGCTCGGCGGTCATCCGGTCGAGCCGCGTGACCGCGTCGGCCCAGGCCTCGTCGACCCGCTCGTCGGTCGCGTCGTAGTTGATCGCGTTGGCGACCAGCAGCAGCGACCCGTCGCTGTGGTCGAGCACCGCCAGATCCGTGGCGAGCATCATCGTCAGCTCGGGCAGCCGCAGGTCGTCGACGGTGCCGTCGGGCAGGTGCTCCCACCGGCGCACCGCGTCGTAGGTCACCGCACCGACCATTCCGCCGGTCAGTGGCGGCAGGCCCGGCAGCGGCTCGGTGCGCAGCGCCGCGACGGTGTCGCGCAGCGCGCTGGTGGGGTCACCGGACGTCGGGACGCCGACCGGCGGGGTGCCGATCCAGGTGGCCTCGCCGTCGACCTCGGTCAGCGTCGCGGAGCACCGCGCACCCACGATCGAGTAGCGCGACCAGACGCCCCCGTGCTCGGCCGACTCCAGCAGGAAGGTGCCGGGCCGGTCCTGCGCGAGCTTGCGGTAGACGCCGAGGGGGGTCTCGGCGTCCGCCAGCAGCCGGCGGACGACGGGGATCACGCGCCGCCCGGCCGCGAGCTCGCGGAACGTCTGCGCGTCCGGCCAGGTGCCGCCGTACCCGACCGGGCTCACGGGCCGACCACGGCCGCGAGGTCGTGCCCCTCGAAGCAGGTGGGGGCGCCGGTGTGGCAGGCCGCCCCGACCTGGTCGACCCGCACGAGCAGGGCGTCCCCGTCGCAGTCCAGGGCGACAGACTTCACGTGCTGAACGTGACCGCTGGTGTCGCCCTTGCGCCAGTACTCGCTGCGGCTGCGGCTCCAGAACGTGACCCGGCCGCTGGTCAGCGTGCGGTGCAGCGCCTCGTCGTCCATCCAGCCGACCATCAGGACGGCGCCGCTGTCGTGCTGCTGGACGACGGCGCAGACCAGGCCGTCGGCGTCGCGCTTGAGGCGGGCGGCCACGGCGGGGTCCAGCGACGAGCGGGCGGAGGTGTCGGGCACCCGTCCATTCTGCCGGGTCGGCCTCCGGTCGGCGTGCCGCCACCGGGTCAGACCGAGCGCTGCGCGACCCAGCTCTGGTGCAGCCGGGCGTAGGCGCCACCGCGACCGACCAGCTCGCGGGCCGGGCCGCGCTCGACGACGCACCCGGCGTCGACGACCAGCACCTCGTCGGCGGCCTCGGCGGTCGAGAGCCGGTGGGCGATCGAGATCGCGGTGCGACCTCGGCTCAGGCCGTCCAGCGCGCGCTGGATGCGCACCTCGGTGGCCGGGTCGACGGCGGAGGTGGCCTCGTCGAGCACCAGCAGGTCGGGGTCGGCGAGGTAGGCCCGAGCCAGGGCGACCAGCTGGCGCTCGCCGGCCGAGAGCGACTCGCCGCGCTGGCCGACCGCCGTCTCCAGACCGCGCGGCAGCGACTCGAGCCAGTCGCTGAGGCCGAGCTCGGTGAACGCGAGGCGCACCTCGTCGCTCGACGCGTCCGGGCGGGCGAACCGCACGTTCGCGAGCAGCGTGTCGTCGAACAGGAACCCGTCCTGCGGCACGAGCACGACCCGCTCGCGCAGCGACGAGAACCGGACGTCGCGCAGGTCCACCTCGTCGACCAGGACCGTGCCGGTCGAGGGGTCCATCAGGCGAGTCAGCAGCTTGGCGAACGTCGTCTTGCCCGAGCCGGTCTCACCGACGATCGCGACCCGGCTGCGGGGGGCGATGGTCAGGTCGACGTCGTGCAGCACCGTCGGGCCGCCCGGGTAGGCGTACGACACGTGGTCGAACCGCACGGTGATCGGGCCGCGGGGCAGCGCCTGGCCGTCGTCGCCGGGGTCGGCCACGTCGGCCGGGGTGTCGACGACGGCGAGCACCCGGCGCCAGCCGGCGACCGCGTTCTGCAGCTCGTTCAGCACCTCGGTGCCGATCTGGACCGGCCCGGTGAACAGCTGGACGAGGAACAGGAACGCGAGCAGCTCGCCGAGGCTGAGGTGGCCGTGCACCCCGCGCCAGGTGCCGACCACGACGACCATGACGCTGACCAGGCCGCTGACCAGGACGCCGGTCGAGAAGGTGAGCGCGACACGGGTCTGGGCCTGCACCGCCGCGACGCGGTGCGCCTCGACCGCGGCGTCGACGCGCTCGCCGGTACGTCGCTCGACGGCGTACGCGCGGATCGTCGAGGCGCCGACCACCGACTCGGACACCGCTGACAGGACGCCGCCGACCCGCTCGCGCACCCGCCCGTAGGCGGCGGACACCGCGCGCTGCATGGGCCGGGCCAGCGCGAACACCGGCAGGAAGCAGCCCCACACCACGGCCGTCAGCAGCGGCGAGTAGGCGAGCATCAGGACGGTCGCCACGGTGAGCTGCAGCGCGGACAGGATCAGCAGCAGCCCACCGAACTGCACGAAGTTCGAGATGGTGTCGACGTCGCTGGTCACCCGCGAGACCAGCGACCCGCGCCGCTCGGTGTTCTGGGTCAGCACCGACAGGTCGTGGACGTGACGGAAGGCACCGATGCGCAGGGTCGCGAGGCCACCCTCGGTCGCGCGGAACAACCGCAGGTTGACGAAGTACGCGCACACCGCGGTCAGCGCGACCAGGGCGGCGGCACCGACGAGCAGCCCGGTGACCGCGCCGGCGTCCGGCCCGGTGGGCGCCATCAGCCCGCGGTCGATCGTCTGCTGGACGGCGAACGGCACCACGACCCGGCCGCCGGTCGCCCCCACGGCCAGCAGCAGCGTCACCCCGATGCCGGTCCGCAGCTCGGGCGAGAGCTGCACTCCGCGGCGCAGCGTCTGGGCCACCGTCGGGACGGCGGCGCTACCGATCCGCTGCTGCTCCTCGGCCACGCTCACGCGGGCACCCCGGCCTCGGCGTCCGCCCGGGCCTGCGCCTCGCGCTCGTAGGCCTCGACCAGGTGCCGGTAGGGCGCGCTGCGCCGGGTGAGGTCGGCGTGGCTGCCGCGGTCGAGCACCCGGCCGTGCTCGACGAGGACGACGTCGTCGGCGAGCGCGATGGTGGCCTTGCGGTAGGCCACGACCACCACGGTCGTCCCGTCGCCGGACTCGCGCAGGCCGGCGAGGATCGCCGCCTCGACGTGCGGGTCGACGGCGCTGGTGGCGTCGTCCAGCACCAGCAGGCGGGGACGCCGCACCAGGGCGCGGGCGAGCGCGATCCGCTGGCGCTGACCGCCCGAGAGGGTGGTGCCCCGCTCGCCCACCTGGGTGTCGAGCCCGTGCGCGAGGCCAGCGACGAACGCGTCGGCCTGCGCCAGCCGAAGCGCGGCCCAGACCCGCCGGTCGTCGTGGTCGTCCAGCGCCGGGTCGCCGAGGGTGATGTTGCCGCGCACCGTGTCGTCGAACAGGAAGGTCTGCTGAGCCACCAGCGACGCCGCCCCGGCGACGCCGCCCTCGACGACCTCGCGCAGGTCGACGCCGTCGATGCTCACGGCTCCCCGGTCGGGGTCGACCAGGCGCCCCAGCAGCGCGGTGATGGTGGACTTGCCCGAGCCGGTGGCGCCCACGATCGCCGTCGTGCTGCCGGGGGCGACGTCGAACGTCACGTCGGTCAGGGCCGGCACGGAGCGGCCCTCGACGTCGACGTGCGCGAAGTCCACGTGCCGCAGCGCGACGGCTGCCGCGCCGGTGCCGTCGAGGGTCGCGTCGCCGTACTCGAGCCCGCCGGTGGCGCGCAGCACGGCGTCGACGCGGTCCCAGCCGACGACGCTGCGCGGCAGCTCGCCGAGCACCCAGCCCAAGGCCCGCACCGGGAAGGCCAGCAGCGAGAACAGGTACGCCACCTGGACGACGTCGGACGCGGTCGTCGCGCCGGAGGCCACGCGGGCCGCCCCGACGGCGAGGACGGCGAGGGTGCCGAGGCTCGGGATCGCCTCCATGATCGGGTCGAACACGCCCCGGGTGCGGCCGACGTCGACGTTGGCCGCGCGCAGGCGGTGTGCGGTGGTGGCGAACCGGGCCGTCTCACCGGCCTCGCGACCCATGGCCTTGATCACCATCGCGCCCTCGAAGCTCTCGTGCGCGACGTCCGAGACGTCGGCCCGCAGCTGCTGGGCGAGGGTGACGCGCGGCGACATCCGGCGCTGGAACAGCACGTTGACGACGAACACGATCGGGAACACGCACAGCCCGATCAGGGCCAGCACGGGATCGGCCAGGACCATCGAGACCGCTGCGACGACGAGCATCACGACGACCCCGATCGCCATCGGCAGCGGCGCGAAGACCTGCCAGGTGGCCTCGACGTCCGCGTTCGCGTTCGACAGCAGCTGGCCGGCGGGGTGCCGGCCGTGCCACGACAGCGGCAGCCGCAGGTACTGGGCCGTGACCCGTCGGCGGTAGATCGCGCCGAGGTCGTAGACCGTGCGGCCCGCGGCGACGCGACGCAGGATCACGCCGGCCACGAGCAGCAGGACCACGGCGGACATCAGCCCCGCGCCGCCGGCCAGCCGCCCGGCGTCCAGGCGTCCTGAGCGAAAGGCCGGGGTGATGACGTCGGCGGTGACCCGGCCCAGCGCCCAGGCCGTGCCGGCCGTCATCACGCCGTACAGGGCGCTGCCGACCACGGCGACGGCGAAGGTGCGGGGCGCGCGGCGGATGCCCTGGCCGAGCACGTAGACGCCGCGGCGCAGGGTGTAGGGGCGCTCGGTCACGCGCTCGCTCTCGATTCGTGGGGGTGGTCGCCCGACGCTCGCGGCGGGCCGCCCGCCAGTTTGGCACGGAGGGCGGGTGGCAGGATCGGGCCATGACCAACCACGCCCGCGCCGAGCGCCTCGACCTGTGCGCGACCCTGCTTCGGCTCGGCCCCGACGCCCCGACGCTGTGCGAGGGGTGGCGCACGAGCGACCTGGCCGCCCACCTGGTGATCCGCGAGCGCCGTCCCGACGCCCAGCTCGGCCAGGTGGTGCCGCGGTTCGCCGGCCACGCCACCGCCCTGCAGCGCGGCCTGGCGAACCAGCCGTTCGCCGAGCTCGTCGACGCGGTGCGGTCGGGGCCGCCGTCCTGGCACCCGACCCGGATCGGGGCCGTCGACGAGCTGGTCAACACCGCGGAGTTCTTCGTCCACCACGAGGACGTGCTGCGCGCCCAGACCTCGTGGACCGCGCGTCCGCTGCCCGACGACGAGCAGCGGGCCCTGTGGCGGGCCTGCTCGGTCGTCGGCCGGCTGGCGCTGCGCAAGGCCGCCGTCGGCGTCCAGCTGGTGGCGCCGGGCTACGGCCGCACTTCGGTGCGCGCCGGCGACCCCGTCGTCCGCGTCGAGGGCCCGCCCGGTGAGCTGCTGCTGTTCGCGTTCGGTCGGCGCGAGGTCGCGCAGGTGCACCTGGACGGCGCCGACGCGGCCGTGCAGTCGCTGCGGACGACGCCCTCGGCGTTGTAGCGGCTCACCGCACGGGGTGGCCCGCCTCGGCGAGCGCGGCCTTGACCTGCCCGATCGTCAGCTCGCCGAAGTGGAATACGCTCGCGGCCAGCACGGCGTCGGCCCCGGCGTCAACCGCGGGGGCGAAGTGCTCGACCGCCCCGGCGCCGCCGCTCGCGATGAGCGGCACGTCGATGACCGCGCGAACGGCGGTCAGCAGCTCGAGGTCGAACCCGGTCTTGGTGCCGTCGGCGTCCATCGCGTCCAGCAGGATCTCGCCCGCGCCGAGCCGGGCCGCCTCGACGGCCCAGCCGACGGCGTCGATCCCCGTCCCGCGGCGCCCGCCGTGGGTGGTGACCTCGAAGCCGGAGGCCGTGAGGTCGCCGCAGCGGCGCGCGTCGATGCTCAGCACGAGCACCTGCGCCCCGAACCGGTCAGCCACCTCGGCGACCAGCTGGGGACGGGCGATGGCCGCGGTGTTGACACCGACCTTGTCGGCGCCAGCGCGCAGCAGCAGGTCGACGTCGCGCACGCTGCGCACCCCGCCGCCCACCGTGAGCGGGATGAACACCTGTTCGGCGGTGCGCGCCACCACGTCGTACGTCGTCGCCCGGCTGTCGCTGGAGGCCGTGACGTCGAGGAAGGTGAGCTCGTCGGCGCCCTGGGCGTCGTAGCGGCGGGCCAGCTCGACGGGGTCGCCGGCGTCGCGCAGGTCGGCGAAGTTGACCCCCTTGACGACCCGGCCGGCGTCGACGTCCAGGCACGGGATGACGCGCACCGCCAAACTCATGCGGGTCAGCCTACGGGCGCCGGTGGTCCACCATGGCCGGGTGCAACCCGTGCGCTGGGCCCAGGTCGGCGAGGTGCGGCTGGCCCACCAGGAGCTCGGCGACCGCGAGCACCCGACCGTGCTGCTGGTGATGGGGCAGGGCACCCAGATGCTGGCGTGGCCGGACGACGTCTGCACCGCCCTGGCGGCCCGGGGTCTGCACGTCGTGCGGTTCGACAACCGCGACACCGGCGGGTCCACCCACCTGCCCGGACGTCGGCTCCTGGCCTACTCCCTCGACGACCTGGCCGCGGACACCGTCGGTCTGCTGGACGCCCTCGGCGTGCCCGCTGCGCACCTGGTGGGCACGTCCATGGGCGCCATGGTCACCCAGGTCGTGGCGACCACGTGGCCGCAGCGGGTGCTGTCGCTCACCTGCATCGCCAGCAGCACCGGGTCGCGCCGGGTGGGCCGGCCCCGCGCGTCCCTGCTGCTGCGGCTGCCGCTGCGCCGGCGGGTCCGGGACCGCGTCGAGGCGGGTGAGCTGTTCGCGCGGGTGGTGCAGGCCATCGGCAGCCCGGCGTACCCGGTCGACCCCGACCGGCTTCGCGACCTCGGTGCTCGCTGCTACGACCGCGGCCACCACCCGCGCGGCAGCCTGCGCCAGCTGCTCGCGGTGGTTCGCGCCCCCGACCGGACGGCGGCCCTGCGCGGGGTGCGCGTGCCCACGCTGGTGCTGCACGGCGACGCCGACCCCCTCGTGGCCGTGAGCGGTGGCCGGGCCGTCGCAGCAGCGGTGCCCGGTGCGCGGCTGGTCATGGTGCCCGGCATGGGTCACGACCTGCCGCCGGCGCTGTGGCCGCTGATCGTGGACGAGATCCACCGCGTCGTGCGACGCGGCGAGGCGCGTCGGGCTGAGACCTCGACGTGCATCTGATGTGGATTGCCGCTCAGGGTCTTGTGCTGGGGCCCCGGTTGGCGTAGAATCAAACACTTGTTCGAGAACTCGTCTGCCGATGTCGTGGCTCCGCTGCGTGTCCGGGTGGCGAGGCTGGGCGCCGAGCTGGGTGGGTTGGATGCTGGCGGCGCATCCGACGTCGACCTGGTGGGTCTGCTGGGTGAGCTGGAGACGTTGAAGTGCCGGGTCGAAGGTGCGCAGGTCGCGGCAGCCGCGGCCCTGGATGTCTCGGTGCGCGCTGCCCACGCCGCGAGCGGGGTGCCCGCCGACCGGCAGGGGCTGGGGGTGGGGTTTCAGGTGGCGTTGGCGCGTCGGGAGTCCCACCACCGGGGTGAGCGGCATCTGGGTCTGGCTCGGGTGCTGACCCGTGAGCTGCCCTGCACCCTGGGCGCGCTGCGGGCCGGCAATATCAGCGAGTGGCGGGCCACCCTGGTGGCCCGCGAGACTGCGTGCCTGTCGCGGGAGCATCGCGCGGTGGTCGACCAGGAGCTGGGTGACGCGCCGGAGGTGTGGGCTCGGTGGGGTGAGCGTGAGCTGATCGGTGAGCTGCGCCGGCTGGCGTACCGCCTGGACCCCGCGTCGGTCGTCGCCCGCCGCCGGCGCGCGGAGGGTGAGCGGTCGGTGTCGTTGCGCCCGGCCCCGGACTGCATGACCTACCTGACCGCGCTGCTGCCGGTGGTGACCGGGGTCGGGGTGTACGCCGAGCTGACCCGCGCCGCGGACACCGCCCGCGCCGCCGGGGATGAGCGGGGTCGGGGTCAGGTGATGGCCGACACGCGCGTTCCGGTGACGATCAACGTGGTCGTCTCCGATCAGGTCCTGCTCGGTAGCCGTGGCGCCAACAGCAAGGCCGAGACCGGGCACGCGGGCGGTACCGATGACACGGCGCTGGTGCAGGGGTACGGGGTAGTGCCCGGTGGCCTGGCCCGTCAGCTGGCCGGCGCCGGACCGAACACCGCGGTGGCGCTGCGCCGCCTGTACGCGACCCCGGACACCGGGGCGCTGGTCGCGATGGACTCCCGGGCCCGGTGCTTCCCACCCGCGCTGGCCGACTTCATCCGGCTACGCGACCGCACGTGCCGCACCCCGTGGTGCGACGCACCGGTGCGCCACGTCGACCACGTCCGCGCCCACGCCGACGGCGGACCCACCACCGCGGACAACGCCCAAGGGCTGTGCGAGGCCTGCAACCACGCCAAAGCAGCCCCCGGCTGGAACGCCACCCCTTTGGACGGCACACCAGCGCATACCGTCACGCTGACGACGCCGACCGGCGCGACGTACGACTCCACCGCACCACCAGCACCACCGCCGCTGCCCAGGGGCCGACCCGGCGCCGACAGAGTCGACTTCTCCTGGATCGAGTGGCACCTCGAGCTGCTGCTCAATCACGAACCCGTCAGCCCGAACTGAGCCACGACCAGGTGGACGTCGGACTAGCGATAGGTGCGGAACAGCATCGGCGAGGAGCCGACGCGCACCCGGCGACCGGCGCGCACGGGCCAGGTCTGTCCGAACACGTTCTGCTGGTAGACGGTGTTCGCGCGGGTCGTGATTGTCACCACCCGTCGGGGGTTCCAGGTCACCACGGCGCGTCCCTTCGCGTAGACGACCACGCAGGTGCGCGTACCGGCCCGGTCGACCGTGCACGGCGCCATCCGCCCGCGAAGCCAGGCCCGCGTGACGACGAAAGCCGTTGCGGGGGGCGCACTCTGGTCGCTGTCGGGCTGCGTCATCCGCACGCTGAGGGCGGGGTGGGCCGACCAGTCGTACCAGTACGTCCGGCTGACCCGTTCGGATCGACCGAGCAGGTAGGTGCGAGCGACGAACGCGGCCTGGTCCCTGACCGACAGCTCATAGGTCGCCCCGATGCCGCCGACCGCGTGCCCGTAGTTGATCTCGGTGTCCCACAACGGGAGCCGGATCCCCTTCGCTGCCAGCACCTGGCGCGCCGTGCGGATCAGGGCCGCGGCCCCCTCCGGGCCGACCTCGGGGCGCGGGTACGCGTGCACGTTGATGGCGTCGGCGTAGCGGAACCCGCCCACGTTGGCGTAGTGCGACAACCACGTGGTGCCGCTGCCCCGCAGCGTCGCCGAGGGGGCAGCGACCACTGCGAGCGGGTCGATCCGCTTGATGGTGCGGTACGCGAGCGAGCTCAGCCGCGCCATCTCGACGGTGCTGCCCTGCCAGAACAGGCTGAGGTTCGCCTCGTTCCACACCTCGTAAGCGGCGATCCGGCCGCGGTAGCGCGTGGCGACGGCCTGCACGTAGACGACCCAGTCGACCTCCGAGACCGGTGGTGACGCCGACCCGTCCATGCTGCTGCTGCCCGCGCTGGTGACCCACGACCACGGGTACCTGGCGGCCCACTGCGGAGTCGACCCCAGCACCAGGTCGACGTCAGCGCCGTGCGCCTCGGCGTTCTCCACGGCGGCATCGAGGGCGTCCCACCGGAAGACCCCGGCCGCCGGGTTGACCTCCCGCCAGGTGGTGCCGGTGTCCCACAGGCGCACAGAGCTGACCGTGCCGGGCGGCACCTGCGGCCACCGCCCACGCGTCACCCCGCCCTCGTGCACACCGAAGTACGAGGCGCCGGTCGATGCGTACCTCGTGGTCGACGTGGCGGAGGACCGATCCGCCGACGCAACCGCCGACGCCGGTGCTGCGGTCGTCGTGGCGACGGCGAGTGCCACCAGGGCAGCGAGGACGGCGGCGACAGCTCGGGACATGTCGGAAGTATGGGTACCTGCGGGGTGGATCCGCAGCAGAAGCGGCCGGCCGGCGCCGCGTCGGCGCGAAGACGGCTCACCTACGCTGCCGGGCGTGCCGAACCGCCCGTACGTCATCGGCGTCGACGGGCCGAGCGGCGCGGGCAAGACCCGGCTGGCCGAGCAGCTCAGCCACGCCGTCGGAGCCGGCGTGGTCCACCTGGACGACCTCTACCCCGGGTGGGACGGCCTCGAAGCGGTCGTCCCCCGGTTGGTCAGCTGGGTGCTCGCACCACTGGCCGACGGGCGACGCGCCCGGTGGCGCCGCTACGACTGGGTCGCCGGCCGGTACGCCGACTGGCACCAGCTCGCGCCTGCGTCGACGGTCGTCGTCGAGGGGGTCGGGTCGGGAGCCCGGGCCTGCTCCCCCTACCTCGACCTGCTGGTGTGGGTCGAGGCTCCCGAACCGGTCCGGTACGCGCAGGCGATGGCCCGTGACGGGGTGGCGTATCGACCACACTGGCGGCGGTGGTCCGCGGCCGAGCGGGCCCACTTCGAGCGGGAGGGCACGCGTGAGCGAGCGCACGTGGTCGTCTCGACCGGCCGCGCCTGACCTGCGGGTGGGGGCTCGGCGGGCGCTTCAGCGCCGGGTCGAGCGGCTGCGGCGGTACCGCTGGCACGTCTCCCAGTGCGCGGTCGCCGGGGCCGCGGCCTACCTGCTCGCCCGCCAGCTGTTGGGCCACCCGCAGCCGTTCTTCGCGCCGGTGGCCGCGATCGTCAGCCTCGGCCTGTCCTACGGCCAGCGACTGCGCCGCGTCGCCGAGGTCACCGTCGGCATCGCCGTCGGGGTGCTCATCGGGGACGTGTTCGCGAACGTCTTCGGCACCGGCGCCTGGCAGGTGCTGCTTGCCGTCGTCGTGGCGATGGTCCTGGCGATCGTCCTGGACGCCAGCCCGCTGCTGATCATCCAGGCCGGCGTCCAGTCGGCCATCGTGACGACCCTGGCGCCGTCACCGGGTGCGGGACTGGGCCGGTGGTTGGACGCCGTGTGCGGCGGCCTGGTCGCCCTGGTCGCCGCGGCCGTCGTCCCCGGCTCACCCCTGCGGCGCCCCCGGCGGGCAGCCGCGGGCATCGCCCACGAGCTGTCGACCTGGCTGCGCGACGCGGCGGACGCCGCACGCACCGCCGACCTCGTCCTCGCCTACCGCACCCTCGAGCGCGCCCGGCGCAGCGAGTCGGCGCTGGACGACCTGCGCCTGGCCACCCGTGAGGGCCTGGACGTCGCCCGCTCCTCGCCGTGGCGGCGCCGGCACCGCGGCGACATCCTCGCGGTCGCCGACCTGGCCGTCCCCCTGGACCGCGCCGTGCGCAACGCCCGCGTGCTGCTGCGGCGCACCGTCGTCGTCACGCGCCGGGGCGAGACCCTGCCGGACGACACGCTGGCCCTGCTCGACGGGCTGGCCGGCGCGGCCACCACGATCGCCCGCGAGCTGGACGAGCAGCGCGACCCGCGCCGTGCCCTGGTCGCGCTGCGGGCGGCGGCCGCCGAGTCCCGTCAGGTCGCCACCGGCGCGTCGCTGTCGGCGGACGTCGTCCTGGCCCAGATCCGGTCGCTGGTCGTCGACCTGCTGCAGCTGTGCGGGGTCGAGGTCGCCGACGCGGAGCGGCTTGTCACCCCCGGCGACGGCCGGCGTTTGCCGCCGGTTCATGGCGAAGACGCCTGATTCACCCAGTCACACGCGTCACATGCCTTACCCTCGGGGTGGCGACCGTTGACCGCGCAGGGTGGGCACGGCGTCAAGAACCGCCCCTGGGGGACCCGTGCTCAAGACCACCGTCCTGGTCGCCGCCGCGACCGCTGCCACGCTGCTCGCCTCGTGCGGAGCCGGCGGCTCGGCCGACACGGCGACGTCGACGTCCGCGTCCTCGTCCGCGCCGGGGGCGCCGAGCGCGTCGTCGTCCGCTGCGGCTCCGGCGCCCGCGTCGACCCCGGCCGTGGCTCCCACCGGCTCACCGACAGGCCTGGCGACCGGCGGCGCGACCGCTGCCGGCACCGGTGTCGGCACCGACGGTGTCCTGCCGCTGGTGAGCAGCTCGGCGTCGGGCTTCCCGACCGGGTCGCGGGTCTCGCCCAACTTCTTCGGGGTGCACGATCCCACGGCCACCGGGCCGAACGGGTGGCCGCTGGCCCCCGTCGGCACGATCCGGCTCTGGGACGCCGGGGTGACCTGGCGCGATATCGAGAAGACCAAGGGCCGCTACGACTTCACCCTGCTCGACGCCATCGTGCGTCAGGCCAACCTCAAGCACGCTGAGACCCTGATCGTGCTCGGCCAGACGCCCCGGTTCTACGCCTCGAAGGTGCAGCGCACGGACGTCTACGGCCCCGGTGCCGCGTCCATGCCGAACAACCTCTCCGCCTGGAAGCGCTACGTGCAGGCGGTGGCCAGCCGCCCCGGCGTCAAGGGCAACAGGTACGTGCAGTTCCAGGTGTGGAACGAGGCCAACGTCGCCGAGTTCTGGAGCGGTTCGCCCGCCCAGATGGCGCTGCTCACCAAGGCGACCCGCGACGCCCTGTCGGCCACCAGGAGCTCGAAGTTCCTCGTGGCGCCCGCTCTGGTCACCCGCGCTTCCTTCCAGCGCACCTGGGCCGACCAGTTCTACGCGCAGAAGGTGGGCGGCCACCGCGTCGCCGACTACGTCAACGCCGTGTCGCTGCAGCTGTACCCGCTGCCGACGGGCAAGCCCGAGGACTCGATGGCGATCCTGGCTCAGGACAAGAAGATCCTGGCCAAGTACAAGGTCACCAAGCCGATCTGGAACACCGAGGTCAACTACGGGCTGAACGGCCCGCGCAACGTCGCCCCGCTCTCGAGCGCCCTGCAGGCGGCGAGCGTCTCGCGCACGTACCTGCTCAACGCGGCCAACGGCGTCAAGCGGGTGTACTGGTACCGATGGGGCAACACCACCATCGCCAACACGAGGATGACCACGGCCAACGACGTCACCCTCAGCGCCGCCGGCAAGGCCTACGCCATCACCCGGGCCTGGATGGTCAACGCCCAGCTGCGCAGCTGCACACGCAACGCGGTGGGCACGTGGACCTGCACGATCACCTACAGCGGCGGCGTCCGGCGCGTGTTCTGGAACCCCAGCCGCGTGGTCACCGTCGCCGTGAACGGCGCGACCTCGCACCAGCTGCTGGACGGCACGACCCGCTCGTACTCGGCCCGAGCCATGCGGTTGAAGGTCGGCCCGTCCCCGGTGATGATCCGCTCGGCACGCTGACCCAGCGCGTCACGGGGGGCTGAGCAGGTCGCCCGGTCGGTCGACGTCCCGGTCCTGGCCCGTTCCGTCACACGGGACGGCGGTGACCAGGTCGCGGTGGGTGCGCAGCCACCCACGCGCGCCCTGGTCACCGACGGCGAGGCCGGCGACGTCGTCCCAGGTCTCACGACCCAGCAGCACCGGGTGACCGGGCGCACCGCCGTAAGATGCCTGCGCCGCAACGGATCCCGCAGCACGGGCGGCGATCAGCCTCGCCACAGCCTGATCGCCCACCCACGGGGTGTCGACGAGCAGCACCACCGTCGCGGACGCCGGCCCGCCGGCCATGTGCGCGAGGCCGGCGACCAGCGACGACCCCATGCCGGACTCCCAGTCCGGGTTGTCGACCACCTCGGCACCGGGGACCGCGAGCGGCGCGGCGCCGGCCACCACCAGCACGGGGCCGCAGCCGCCCCGGGTCAGCGTCGCCACCGCGCGGTCGACCAGCCGAACGCCGTCCAGTCGGGCCAGCGCCTTGGGGCCGCCGAACCGGCGCCCTGCACCGCCAGCCAGCACCAGACCGCTCACCTGACCGGTCACGCGGCGAACGACTGAACGTCGATGCCGGCCCTGGTGAGCGCAGCCCGGACGGCGCGCGCGACCTCGACGGCGCCCGGCGTGTCACCGTGCACGCAGATCGACTGTGCCGCAACGACGATCGGGTTCCCGTCAACGTCAGGAACGGCCTGGCGACGGACCATCGCGAGGCAGCGCTGGACGATCTCGTCGAGGTCGTGCAGCACCGCCCCCGGCAGCCGACGCGACACGAGCTCGCCGCCCGCCGTGTACGCCCGGTCGGCGAACGCCTCGTGGGCGACGCGCAGCCCGTCACCGGTCGCCAGCCGCAGCCACGCAGACCCGGCGGAGCCAAGCACCATCAGGGACGGGTCGACCTCGACCACGGCACGCACGACGGCGGCTGCCTGGGCCTCGTCGGTCGCGATGGCGTTGTACAACG
>JBKJTJ010000146.1:0-8711 GCA_046590855.1 Actinomycetota bacterium | reverse complement strand
GAGCACGCCCGCTGCCCCCGAGGCCGGCACCATCACGATGTTCTCGACCACCTGGTGCGGCTACTGCCGCCGGCTGAAGACCCTGCTGGACCGCGAGGGCATCGGCTACACCGAGGTGAACATCGAGCAGGACGAGGCGTCCGCGCAGTTCGTCGAGCAGGCCAACGGCGGCAACCAGACCGTGCCCACCATCCTGTTCCCGGACGGCACCGTCGCGACCAACCCGAGCCTGGACGACGTGTTGGCGCGGCTCGCGGCCTGAGGATCCAGCCCACCAGCCCGGCGGCGCTCGCCGGGCTGGTCGCCCAGCAGGCCACCGCCCTCGCCGCGTCCGCGCGCGATGGCGGTGGCGGCGTCCGGGTCGGCGTCGACGCGCCGGTCGGCCCGGACGGCGCCCGGCTGTCGGACGACGTCGCCGGGCTGCTGCGGACGGCCGGGCTGGCGGTGCTGCGCGCGTCGCGGGCGGCGTTCGTGCGGCCGCGCTCGATCCGGCTCGAGCACGGCGCCGACCCCGACGCCCCCTGGGAGCAGTGGTACGACGACCCCGGGCTGCGCCGCGAGCTGCTCGACCCGCTGGGCCCCGGCGGCTCGATGCAGACGACCTGCTCGCTGTGGGACGCCCGGACCGACCGGGCCACCCGCGAGCCACGTCGCGAGGCGCCGCCCGGAGCCGTCGCGGTGGTCGACGGCCCGTTCCTGCTGCGCTGGGAGCTCGCCGACGCGTTCGACCTGGTGGTGCACCTGCAGACGTCGGCGGCAGCGCTCGGACGTCGAGGCGGGCCCGGGCCGAGCTGGGCCCGCTACCTCGACGAGGTCGACCCTGCCGCCCGGGCCTGGCTCGTCGTCCGGTACGACGACCCGCGGCACCCCGCCGTGGTGCACCAGGACTGAGCGGGTCAGGCCCAGGGGACGCCGAGGTCGGTGAGCGGGCCGCCGTACCAGTCCTCGATCAGCGCTCGGGCGATCGAGACGCTCGGCGGCAGCAGCACCTCACCGGCCGCGAGCGCCGCCGCCAGCTCGTCGCGGCTGAACCAGCGCGCGAGCTCGATCTCGACGCCGTCGACCTCGATGTCGCGGCTGGTGGCGTACGCGTGGAACCCCAGCATGATCGAGGCCGGGAACGGCCAGGGCTGGCTGCCGCGGTACTCGACGTGGTCGACGACGATGCCCGACTCCTCGAGCACCTCGCGGCGCACGGCGGCCTCGAGCGGCTCACCCGGCTCGACGAACCCGGCGAGGGTCGAGAACCGGCCGGGCGGCCAGCTCGCCTGGTGACCCAGCAGCACCCGGTCGTCCGCGTCCACGACGGTCATGATCACGGCCGGGTCGGTGCGCGGGTAGTGGTCGCTGCCGTCCGCGTCGCAGTGCCGCGCGTACCCGGCCTGGACGACGCGGGTCGGCGCACCGCAGCGCGGGCAGTGGGTGTGGACGGCGTGCCAGGCGAGCAGCGCCACCGCCTGGGTGAGCAGTCCGGCGTCGCGGGCGCCCAGGACGGCCCCCACCTCGCGCAGCCCCACGCCGTCCGGCACGTCGTCGACCAGGACGGCGACGTGCTCGGTGCCGTCGGGCTCGGTGCCGAGGTAGACCGCGAGGCGCCCGTCGTCAGCCGGCTCGGGCGCACGCAGGACCAGCTCGACCGGGTCGCCCGCGACGGCGGCCCGACCGGCGGCGACGGCGAGCACCCGGGTCGCGGGCTGCGCGAGCAGCGTCGCCAGCAGGTCCTCGGTGCGGCGGTGGGCCGCCCGGTCGATCGCGGAACGCGCCAGGGGCAGGGTGGGCAGGCTCACCGAGGTCACGGGTCCACCGTAGGCGTCACGGCGCGATCGGCTCAGGTCGCATACGGTGAACCGGTGACCGCCCGCTCCGCCCTGACCCTGGCTGCCCTGGCCAGCGCCGCCGTCCCGGGACTGGACCCCGTGACCGTCGGGGCCCCCGCGGTCGACGGCATGGACTTCGACGTGGCCCTGGTCAGCGACGCGCGTGACCGTCGCTGGGTGGTGCGCGCCCCCCGGCGCACCGCCGCCGCGATGATGATCGACGTCGAGGCGCGGCTGCTGCCGCTGCTCGCGCCCCGGCTGCCCGTCGCCGTGCCGCAGCCCGCGGGGTGGTGCCCGCTGCCCGAGGGCGGCCGCTGCGTGGTCTACCCCTTCGTGCCGGGCACCCCGCTGTTCCCCGCCGACCTCGTGCCGGGCGAGCCCCTGGCCGCCGAGCTCGGCCGGGTCCTCGCGGCCGTGCACGACCTGCCGCCCGAGCTGCTGGACGAGGCCGGCGCACCGACGTACACCGCCGAGGAGTACCGCCAGCGCCGGCTGTCCGACGTCGACCGCGCGGCCGCCACCGGCCACGTGCCAGCCGCCCTGCTCACCCGATGGGAGAAGGCGCTCGAGCAGGTGGGCAAGTGGCGGTTCGCCGCGACCCCGGTGCACGGCGACCTCGCGGCCGAGCACGTCCTGGTCGAGCACGGCTCGGTCAGCGGCATCATCGACTGGGGCGAGGCGCGGGTTGCCGACCCGGCCGACGACCTGGCCTGGGTGGTGCTCGGCGCCGACGACGCGGCGCTGGACGCGGTGCTCGAGTCCTACGCCATGGCCCGCCACGAGCAGCCCGACCGCCACCTGCTCGACCGCGCGCGGCTCGCCGGTGAGCTGGCCTTCGCCCGCTGGCTGCTCGGTGGCGTGGCGGCCGACGACTCCACAGTGGTCGACCAGGCGAGCGTCGCCCTGACCGACCTCGCCGACCGGCTCGCAGCCGACGTCCCCGAGTCCGCCGGTGGCTGAGCCGCTGCGGTTCGCGTCCTTCAACCTGCTCTCGGGGCGCAGCATGGACGACGGCACCGTGCTGGCCGCCCGCCTGACCGAAGCCGTCGCGAGCCTGGACGTCGACGTGCTGGCCGTGCAGGAGGTCGACCGCGGCCAGCCCCGCTCTGGCGGCACCGACCAGCTCGCGGTCACCGCAGCCGCGGCGGGCGCCGTCACCGGCGCGTTCGCCGCCACCCTGCACGGCGTGCCCGGGCCGGGCCGCACCTGGCAGGTCGCCGGCGGCGAGCCCACCGTGTGGGCACCGGGCGGAGCTCCTGCGGCGGGGCCGTCGTACGGCGTCGGGCTGGTCTCGCGCTGGCCGGTGCTGACCTGGCAGGTGCGCCGGTTCGCCGCCGCCCGGGGGTTCCTGCCGCTCGTCATGCCGGGTGAGGGCGGGGGCCGACCCCGGCTGCTCGTCGTCCCCGAGGAGCCGCGGGCCGCGCTGGCCGCGGTCGTCCAGACGCCCCGCGGGCTGGTCACCGTGGTCAGCACGCACCTGTCGTTCGTGCCGTGGGCGGCGGTGCGCCAGCTGCGAGCGATCGCCCGGTGGACCGCCGGGATGCCCGGCCCACGGCTGCTGCTGGGGGACCTGAACCTGCCCGGTGGCCTGCCGGCGCGCCTGACCGGGTGGCAGCGGCTGGCCCGCACCCCGACCTTCCCGTCCGGCGGTCCGCGGATCCAGCTCGACCACGCGCTGGGCCACGGCTGGGACGGCGTCAGCGCCCAGGTCACCACCCCGCGGGTCGGCCTCTCGGACCACCGGCCGCTCGTCGTCCACCTGCAGCACTGAGCGGCCGGGCACGGGCCGACTCAGGCACCGCCGCGGTACCAGCGGGCGAGCTCGGCGAAACCGTCGTCCAGGCTCACGGTCGGCTCCCACCCGAGCAGCTCGCGGGTGCGCCGCTGGTCGAACCAGTGGGCCGTGCCCAGCTGCTCGGCCAGGAAGCGGGTGAGCGGCGGGGTGTCACGACGGTCGAGGCGGGCCCAGACCCGTTCCACCGCAGCGCCCGCGAGCGCTGCGACCGGCAGCGGCACGTGACCGCGCGGGCCGGCGACACCGGCTGCGGCGCACAACCGGGCGAGCACCTCGGCCACCGGCCGCGGCTCGCCGTTCGACACGACCAGCGCCTCGCCGTGCGCCGCGGCATCGACGGCGGCGACGATCGCCCCGACGGCGTTGGTGACGTAGGTCGTGTCGATCAGCGCGCCACCGGTGCCCACCAGCGGCAACCGCCCGGCGCGGCCGCGGGCCACGATCCGCTCGACGAGCTGGGTGTCACCCGGCCCCCACACCAGGTGGGGGCGCACCGCCAGCACCGCCAGCGCGCCGTCGTCCGCGGCGAGCGCGACGATCTCGGCCATCGCCTTCGATCGGGCGTAGAACCCCTGTGCTGCAACAGGATCAGGTGAACCCGCGCTGGCCCCGACCAGTGAGTCCCCCGCGTGCGCGACCGCGGGGGACGACACGTGCACGAGGCGGGGGACGCCTGCTGCCCGACACGCCTCGACGACTGTGCGGGTTCCCACCACGTTCGCCCGCTCGTACTCGGGCCAGGGCCCGACGACGTCGACCTTCGCGGCGCCGTGGACCACGGCCTGCTGACCTGCCACGGCGCGCGCCACCGCCTCGCCGTCCGCCACGTCACCGAGCACCTCGGCGCAGGCCAGCCTGGACGGCCTGCGCTGCAGCACCGTGACGGTGTCACCGCGGCCGATCAGGGCCTGCGCGATCCCCCGGCCCAGCATGCCGCTGGCCCCGGTGACCAGCACCCTCACGAGCCCGCCAGCACGTCGGCCGCCCAGCGGGCGACCGCGGCGCGGTCCACCTTCGACGCGTGCCGGACGTCGACCGGAAGCGCCTGGCGAACCAGCACCGCGGCGACCGTCGTCCCGGCCGCGGCACGCACCCGGTCGGTGAGGGCCAGCCCCGCGACCGGTGATCTCGTCGACCCGGCCTCGGGCACCACGACGACTGCAACCGCCTGCGTCCCCACGGGTCCGACCCCGACGACTGCTGCTGCTCGCACCTCGTCCAGCGCCTCGACCCGCTGCTCGACACCCACCGGCGTCAGGGTGCCGCGCGGGGTGGTGACCACGTGCTGCAGCCGACCCTCGACCCACAGCCGTCCCTCGGCGTCCAGGTGACCGACGTCCCCTGTGCGGTGCCAGCCGGGGTCGCGGCTGCTGCGTCGCTCGGTGGCCCACAGTGCGTCGTAGTGGTCCTTGACGTGCGGCGCGCGAACGCAGACCTCGCCGGTCACGCCCGGCCGGTCGGTCGGCTCGCCGTCAGCCGCGCCGGACGACGACAGCGGACTGACCCGCACGCCGACCCCCGGCAGGGGCACCCCGACGCAGACGCCGTCACCCTCACCGGCCGCCGCCAGCTGGGGCAACGAGACGTCGGCGACCGGTAGCACCTCGGTCATGCCGTACGGGGTGTGCAGCTCGGCCTGCGGCAGCAGCCGCTGCACCGACCGCAGCAGCGGCAGACCGACCGGGGCGCCAGCTGACATGAGCAGCCGGATGCCGCTCAACGCGTTGCGCTGCAGCGGTTGCAGCGCGTCCCCCGTGGCGACCACGTTGCGCAGCGCGGCGGGCGAGGCGAAGACGACGGTCGCGTCGACCGCTGCGACCGCGTCGGCCAGCGCCCCGGCGGTCAGGCTCGCCGGCCGCGTGACGTCGACGTCAGGCACTGCCGAGCCGATGCCGAGCGCGGGGCCGTAGATCGCGAACGGGGCGAACGCGGCCACCAGACGGTCGGCGCGGGTGAGCGCGTAGGTGCGGCGGATCAGGTCGACCTGGGCCTGCACCTGCCGGTGCCGGTAGGTGACGCCCTTGGCCGGGCCGGTGGCGCCCGAGGTGAAGACGACCGCGCACTCGGCGTCGTCGTCCGGCTCGGGCAGGGGCTCGGACAGGGGTGCGGTGCTGTGCGCCAGCGTCACCAGGTCGTGGCGCACCCCCGGCACCGGGCGGGTGGCGATGCGGGTTCCGGGCAGTCGCATCGCGCGTGCCGCCGCCAGGCCCTGCGCGCTGCCGATCACGTGGTCGACCGAAGCGCCGCGCAGCGCCCGGCCCATGCCGCGCAGGCCCAGGCCGCGGTCGGCGACGACGATGACGGCGCCGGCTCGCCACGCGGCGTAGACCGCGGCGGTGAGGTCGGCCGACGGCGGCACCAACAGCGCGACCCGGTCGCCGGGGCGCACCCCGGCGGCGGCCAGTCCCCCGGCCAGCGACGTGACCCGGTGGTGCAGCTGGGCCCAGCTGACGCGCACCCCGCCGACCTCGACGACGGCTGGCCCGTCGTCGTCGGCTCGGGCCGCGAGCTCGGACCACAGCGGCGGGTGCTGCTGCGCCGCAACCGCTGCGGCAGCTGGGGTCTGCAGCTCATCCAGCCACGCGACGACATCGGTGGCGTACTGGGGCGCGTCCTCGGTGACCAGGTGCGACGCGCCCTCGTACCGGTGCAGCCGCGCCTGCGGCAGGCGCTCGCGCAGGTCGCGCAGGTGAGCCTCGCCGAACACTGGGTCGCGCGGGCCCCACAGCAGCAGCGCCGGGACGTCGAGGGTGCGGACGCCCTCGGCGATCGCGTCGAGCGCCGGCCGGCTGGGGTGACCGTCGGCGAACGGGATGTCGGCGACGAAGTCACCCACCGCGCCCCGGCGGTCCGGGCAGGCGTACGGGGCGGCGAACGCGTCGCGCACCGGCTCCGGCAGGGCCGGACGCGACAGGGCCGTCGTCGCCCGGACGAAGGCAGGGGTGCGCACGCACGCGAGCGGCCGGACGCCGGGCAGGTGGGCCAGGCGGATCAGTGCCGGCCCCGCGCTGCCCGGCGGCTGGTGCAGGGCGGTGTTCGTGAGCACCACCGCGCGCAGCTGGTCGCGGTGGGCCAGCCCCCAGCCGAGCGAGACCGGTCCGCCCCAGTCGTGGGCGACCGTGACGACCGGCCCGGTGACGCCCAGGGCGGCGGTGAGGCGGCCGAGGTCGTCGACCCGCTGCGCCAGCGTGCGCGGGCGGTCCAGGCGCTGCGACCAGCCCATGCCGAGCTGGTCGACGGCCAGCACCCGCCACCCCGGCGGCGCGGCGGCGGCCAGCCCGCGCCACAGGTAGGACCAGGTGGGGTTGCCGTGGACGCACAGCAGCGTGCCGACCTCGGGCTCGTCGCTGGGGTGGGTGCCCGGGTGGGTGTCGAGCAGGTGCCACACCCGGTCGACCCCGTCGGCGTCGGCCACCTGCACCAGGCGCGACCACGCGGGATCCAGACCCGGGAGCGTCCGCGGGGGCAGGCGGGCGCCCGCCGAGGTCACCTGCACGACAGCGGCGCGGTCACCAGGCCAGCTCGAGGCACGACGCGTTCAGCCCCGAGCCGATCCCCATCAGCAGCACCCGCTGGCCCGCCTCGAGCGACTCGGCCTGGGCCGCGAGGGTGGTCGGCACCGAGGCCGGCCCGATGTTGCCGCGGGTGGGGAAGGTGCGCGGCACCCGGTCGGGGTCGATGGCGAGACGGGCGCACAGCGCCTGGGTGTGCACCTGCGAGATCTGGTGGATGACGTAGCTGTCCATGCCGTCGGCCCAGTCGAACTGGTCGGCGGCATCGGCCCACAGGTCTGCGGACAGGTCGAGCCCGGCGTCCAGCAGTCCCTTGGTGTCGGTGTGCATCTCGTCGACGTCACCGACGCACAGCTCGTGGTGCTCGGTCGCTGCGCGGGTGACCCCGCCGACGACGCGGTGCCCCTCGGGGTGGGCGTCTGCCCGGCCCAGCACCATCGCGGCCGCACCCGACCCGAGGGTCAGCGAGGCGAACTGCGAGAGGACCTCGCGGGCGGTGCTGGTGGGGCGGTTGAGCCGCTCGATGGTGCTCTCGTGGATGGTGCGGGCGTCCTCGCCGTTGACCACCAGGGCGTAGTCGATCTGGCCGGTGTCGATCATCGCCGCCGCCAGCTGCATGCCGTTGACGAAGCCGAGGCACGCGTTCGAGACGTCGAAGTTCTGGCACGAGGACGGCAGGCCGATCGCGTGGTGCACACCGACCGCCGTCGACGGCTCGAGGTGGGCGCGGCTGACCGAGGTGTTGACCATCAGCCCGACCCGGGCCGGGTCGACCCCGGAGTCGGCCAACGCCTTCTCGCCCGCCATCGCCGCACCGTCCGCGAACGTCACCCCCTCGGACCACCAGCGCCGCTCGTGGATGCCGGCCAGCTTCTCGAGCATCCCGGGGCGCAGCCCCACCCGGGCGTAGGTGTCCTCGAGGCGCGCGTCGAGCTCGTCCGACGTCACGACCACCGGGGCGTCGATCGCGCAGACCGACAGCACGGCGGTGTTGATGGGGCGAAAGACCGCGTTGCCGCTCATCCAGTTCCTCTCGCGACGCCGACGACGGTGGTCGTCGGCGCAGTTCCTCACGGCCCCGGGTGCGTGGCGTGGTCCGACGACGGTACGCGGTGAGCGCGCCCGAGGCGCACCGAGCCCGCGCCCGAAGCCGCGCCGATCCTCCCCCGGGCCCCGACCAGACCCTGACCAGGGCCCGGCCAGGACCCCGCCAGGACCCCGCCCCGGCGCTACCCCAGCGAGTCCAGGCCGCGCAGCAGCGCCACCAGCCCCGCCTCGTCGAGCAGGTCGGCCGGCCGCACCGTCTGCCCGGTCGAGGCGTAGAAGAACGCCGCACCAACCTGGTGCAGCGGGATCGAGTGCAGCCGCGACCAGGCCAGGCGATACGCCGCCAGCTGCACCGCGCGCGCCGCGGCCTCACGCCCGGCCGGCGGCGGGCCGGTCTTCCAGTCCACGACGTCGACGCCGCCGTCGTCCCGGGCCAGGACCGCGTCGACCCGACCCCGCACGATGGTGCCGTCGACGGGGGTCTCGACCGCCGCCTCGACCGCCACGACGGCCCGGCCGGCCCACTCGCTGGCCAGGAAG
>JBKJTJ010000361.1:0-5997 GCA_046590855.1 Actinomycetota bacterium | reverse complement strand
GGTCGACCGTGCGCGACAGCGCTCGCGCCCCGTGGCCGACGTCCGCCTCGCGGCGCAGCAGCACCGGGCGCTCGGCCAGCGGCGCGGACGTCGCGTGCTGCAGGGCCGCGCACAGCTTGCGCGCGTGCAGCGGGTCGACCCTGGTGTCTCCGTCGAAGACGGTGAACAGCACCGCCGGGTAGGGCGTCCCGAGGCTCACGTGGTGGTACGGCGAGTAGTCGACCAGCCAGCCCAGCTGCTCGACGTCCGTGGCGGTGCCGTACTCGCTGGCCCAGGTGGCGCCGAGCCCGAACTGCTCGTAGCGCACCATGTCGAGCAGCGGCGCCGAGCACACCGCCGCAGCGAACAGGTCGGGGCGCTGGGTGACGGCGACGCCGACGAGCAGCCCGCCGTTGGAGCCCCCGCTGATCGAGAGCTGGGCGGGCGTCGTCCAGCCCTCGTCGACCAGCCACTGCGCGGCCGCGTGGAAGTCGTCGTACACGTTCTGCTTGCTGCCCAGCATGCCGTCGCGGTGCCACTGCTCGCCCTCCTCACCGCCGCCGCGAAGCCCGGCGATCGCGTACACCCCGCCCGCCTCGACCCAGGCGAGGACGCCGGCCGAGTAGCCGGGGCTCATCGTGACGCCGAACCCGCCGTACCCGTAGAGCACGGTCGGGCGCGGCCGGTCCGGCTCATCGGCCGGTGAGATCAGCAGCATCCGGACGACGGTGCCGTCGCCCGAGGGGTAGCTCACCTGCCGGGCGCTGACCTTCGGGACGTCGACCGACCCGGGAGCCGTGGCCCACGTCGACGTCTGGCCGGTGAGCGCGTCGTAGCGCAGCACGCTGCTCGGGGTGACCGCGTCGGTGTAGCCGATCCAGGCCTCGTGCCCGCCCTCGGGGTGCTCGGTGATGCCGCCGACCGACCCGACCCCGGGCAGGGGCACCTCGCCGGTACGCGCGCCCGTCGCCAGGTCGTGGACGGTCAGCTCGCTGACGCCGTGCCGGGTCCAGGCGGCGAGCAGCAGCGGGGTGTCGAGCCCGGCGTCCAGCACGACGAACCCGTCCAGCACGGCCTCGTGCGCCTGGGGGAGCAGGTCGACCCAGGTCTCGTACCGCAGGTCGGCGGGGTCGGCGACGGCCAGCCGGCCCCGGGGCGCGTCGCGGTCGGTGAAGACGTACGCGCGGCCGTCGCGGCCGACGTACAGGGAGGTCTGCGCGTCGACGCCCTGCTGGACCACGTCCAGGGACGGCTGGTCGGCGTGCAGGTCGGCGACCCACAGGTCGTTGCGCGGCGCGGTGCCCGACGCAGCGCTGATGCTGAGCCAGCGGCCGTCCATCGACACCGACACGCCGTAGTAGTGGTGCAGGTCCTGGCCCTCGCCGAAGACCAGCTCGTCGTCGTCGGGGTCGTGACCGAGCCGGTGCAGCCACACCCGGCGGTGGTACTGCTCCTCACCCGCGGGCACGAGCTCGGGAGCCAGCCGGCGCACGTAGTAGAACGCCTCGCCGCCAGGCAGCCAGGCGATCGGCGAGTAACGGGCGCGGTCGATCGGGGTGTCGACCTGCTCACCGGTGACGACGTCGATGACCCGCAGCACCGACTCCTCGCGCCCGCCCTCGGACACCTGGTAGGCCAGCAGGTGGCCCTCCTTGCTGGGCTGCCAGCTGTCCAGCGTCGTGGCGCCGGTCGGGTCCAGCCGCATCGGGTCGACGAGCACCCGCTCGCCGCCGTCGACGTCGACGGTGATGAGCACCGCGTGCTCCTGCCCGGCCACCCGGCGCATCACGAACTGCCGCGCGCCGCGCCAGACCGGTGCGCTGACGACGCCGGCGCCGAGCAGCTCGCCGATCCGCTGCTGCAGCCGGGGCCGCGCCGCCCACTGGGCCCGCTGCGCCGCCACCAGGTCGTCCTGCGCCTGCAGCCAGTCGCGGGTGGCCGGGGCCTCGGCGTCCTCGAGCCAGCGGTAGGGGTCCGGCACGTCGTAGGTCGGTGCGGCAGCGGGCAGCCGCTCGACCAGGTCGAGGCGCTGGGCGGCGGGGTAGTCCCCGCTCGGACGGGGGCCGGCGTCGGGTGAGGCGGTCATGGCCGCACCCTACGGTCGGCGGACGGCGGCCACCGGCTGGGCGTGGCAGGATCGGGGCGCGCCGACCCCCTCACAGCTGATCGCGAGAGACCGTGACCGACCCCACCCGCCCCGCGGCCGACCCGCCCGTCCCGACGGCCGTCCCGACGGCGGATCCGACCGCCGTGCCGACGAGTGCGGCTCCCGTCCCGACGGATGACGCGGACGTGCCGGCGGGTGGGCACGCGCCGAGCCCCGCCCTCACTGACCTGGCGCGGGCCCACGGCGTGGCCACCGAGTACTGGGACTGGCAGGGCAACCACGTGCGGGTCGCGGCCGAGACGGTGCGCGCGGTGCTCACCGCGCTGGACGTGCCGGTCGTCGCCGACGAGGACGTCGAGGCGGCCCTGGCCGAGCACGCCGAGCGAGCCTGGCGCCGGATGCTGCCGCCGGTGGTCGTCACCCGGCGGTCCTGGACGCCGTGGGTGCCGGTGCACACCGGGCACGGCGAGCCGGTGCGCGCCTGGATCGTCCTCGAGGGCGGTGGACGCCGCGAGCTGCGTCAGCAGGAGAACTGGGTGGCGCCGCGGGTCGTGGACGGCGCGCAGGTGGGCGAGGCGACGTTCGAGGTGCCGGCCGACCTGCCGCTCGGCTGGCACGTGCTGCACGCCCGCAGCGGCGGCCGGGACGAGACCTGCGACCTGGTGGTCACCCCCGACCGCCTCGACCTCCCCGCCGCGCTCGAGGGTGAGGGCCGCGGGTGGGGGTTCATGACCCAGCTGTACCAGGTGCGCTCGCAACACTCGTGGGGCACCGGTGACCTGGCCGACCTCACCGACCTGGCCGTGTGGAGCGCCGCCGACCTCGGCGCCGACTTCGTCCTGGTCAACCCGCTGCACGCCGGCGAGCCGGTCGGCGTCATGGAGCCCTCGCCGTACCTGCCGACCACCCGGCGGTTCGTCAACCCCCTCTACATCCGGGTCGAGGACGTGCCCGAGGTGGCCTACATGCCGGCGAGCCAGCGCCAGACGCTGGAGTGGCAGGCCGAGGACGCGCGGGCGGCCAACACCTCCGCCGAGCTCGACCGCGACAGCGCGTGGGCGGCGAAGAGGTCGGCTCTCGAGACCGTCTACCGGCTGCCGCGGTCGGTCGCGCGGGACCGGGCCTTCGGCCTGTACTGCACCGAGCAGGGCCAGGGGCTGGTCGACTTCGCGACCTGGTGCGCGTTCGCCGAGGAGCACGGGCTGCCGTGGGGCGCCTGGCCGAGCGGCCTGCTCGACCCCGAGTCCGAGGCGGTCGAGGCCGAGCGCCGACGCCTGGTCGACCGGGTCGACTTCTACGCCTGGACCCAGTGGGTCGCCGACGAGCAGCTCGGCGCGGCCCACCGCGCCGCGCTCGCCGCAGGCATGCGGCTCGGAGTCGTCCACGACCTCGCCGTGGGCGTGCACCCCGAGGGCGCCGACGCCTGGGCCCTGGGCCGGGCACTGGCCCGCGGCGTCACGGTGGGGGCGCCGCCGGACGCGTTCAACCAGCAGGGCCAGGACTGGAGCCAGCCGCCCTGGCGGCCCGACCAGCTCGCCGAGGCCGGCTACGGGCCGTACCGCGACATGCTGCGCGGGGTGCTGCGGCACGCCGGGGGAGTGCGCGTCGACCACGTCCTCGGGCTGTTCCGGCTGTGGTGGGTGCCGCGGGGGCAGAACCCGGACGCGGGCACCTACGTCCGGTACGACCACGAGGCGCTGGTGGGCATCCTGGCGCTGGAGGCCCACCGGGCCGGCGCGTTCGTCATCGGCGAGGACCTGGGCGTCGTCGAGCCGTGGGTGCGCGACTACCTGCGCGAGCGCGGGGTGTTCGGCACCTCGATCCTGTGGTTCGAGAAGGACGAGGACGGCGCCCCGCTGCCCCCCGAGGCGTGGCGCGAGCTGTGCCTCGCCACGGTCACCACCCACGACCTGCCCCCGACCGCGGGCTACCTCGCCGGCGTCCACATCGACGTGCGCGAGAAGCTCGGGCTGCTCACCCGCGACGTCGACGAGGAGCGCCGCATCGACGAGGCCGACCGCCGGCAGGTCGTCACGATGCTGCGCGACCGGGGCCTGCTGCGCACCGGTGCGACCGACCGCGAGGTCGTCGAGGCGCTGCACCGGTTCCTGACCTGGACCCCGGCCCGGCTGGTCGGCGTCTCCCTGGCCGACGCCGTCGGCGACCGGCGGGCGATCAACCAGCCGGGCACCGACGAGGAGTACCCAAACTGGCGGCTGCCGCTCGCGGATGCCGCCGGCGAGCCGGTGCTGCTCGAGGCGCTGGTGCGCTCGCGGCAGGCCCGCACCCTGGCCCGGGCCGTCTCCCGCGGCTGAGCCGTCCCTCAGCCGAGCCGTACCCCCCCTACGGACCAACGGGGCAGTGGCGCGACACCCGTGACGCGCCACTGCCCCGTCGACGGTGGTGTTGATCAGTCCTGCAGGTCGCGCTCCTGCACCGCGATCGCCCTCGCCACCGCGTCGCGGTTCTCGACGACGAGCCGGCGCAGCGCCGGGACGGCGTCCGGCCGCTGCTCGAGCCACGCGTCGGTGCGCGCCAGCAGGTCGGCGTCCGCGAGCACCGAGGGGTACAGGCCGATGACGATCTGCTGGGCGATCTCGTTGGTGCGCTTGGCCCAGGTGTCCTCGATCGTCGCGAAGTAGCGGTCGACGAAGGGCCGCAGCAGCTCGACGTCGTTGACCCGGGCGAAGCCGAGGATCACCGAGCCCTGCACCGCGTTGGGCAGCTCGTCGGACTCGACGACGCTCGCCCAGGCCTCGTCCTTGGCGGCGGCCGTGGGTCGGGACGCGAGCGCCTGCGCCGCGAACCGACGTCCGCTGGCGGTGTCGTCGCGGTCCTGCTCGCGATCGACGTCGGACGCGTCGGCGGCGCCGGCGGCCACGAGCGCGGTCAGCAACGACCAGCGCATGTCGGAGTCGATGCGCAGCCCCTGGATGGTCTGCGACCCGTCGAGCAGGCCGCGCACCAGGGCCACGTGCTCGTCGCTGCGCGCGAACGTGGCGAACGCCGTCGCCAGCTGCAGCTGCTGGTCGCTGCCGGCGGGCGCCGAGCGCAGCAGCGCGAGCAGCCGCTCGGTGACGTCGGCGATGACGTCGGCCCGGTGTGCCTTCGCGACGTAGACCCGCGCGGTCGTGGTGAGCTGGGCGATGAGCACGCGCAGCACCGTCGAGTCGCTCTCGGTGGCGATCGCGGTCATTGCGAGCCGGACGAACGCGCGCGCCGGCGCCTCGCCGTCGCGCGTCATGTCCCACACCGAGCCCAGCACCAGCGCCCGGGGCATCGAGGAGCCGAACGCGTCGAGGTGGGCCACGGCCGTCGCGAACGAGCGGTCGTCGAGGCGGATCTTGGCGTAGGCCAGGTCGTCGTCGTTGACCAGCAGCAGGTCGGGTCGGGTCCGCCCGATCAGCTGCGGCACCGGCGTCCGCTCACCGACGACGTCCAGCTCGATCCGGTCGGTACGGCGCAGCCGTCCCTCGACCAGGTCGTAGCAGCCGATCGCGAGCCGGTGTGCACGCAGGACGTCGTGGTCGGCCGGCGCGCTCTGGACGACGGACAGCGCGGTGAGCCGGCCCTGCTCGTCCGTCTCGATGTCGGGGCGCAGGGTGTTCACGCCTGCCTGCTCGAGCCACTGCTCGCTCCAGCCGCGCAGGTCGCGTCCGCTGGTGGACTCCAGCTCGCGCAGCAGGTCGACCAGCTCGGTGTTGCCGTAGGCGTGCGCCGCGAAGTACTGCTGCAGCCCACGGACGAACTCGGCCTCACCGACGTAGGCGACGAGCTGCTTGAGCACCGACGCCCCCTTGGCGTAGGTGATGCCGTCGAAGTTGACCTCGACGTCCTCGAGGTCGCGGATGTCGGCGACGATCGGGTGGGTCGAGGGCAGCTGGTCCTGGCGGTAGGCCCAGGACTTCTCG
>JBKJTJ010000351.1:0-9560 GCA_046590855.1 Actinomycetota bacterium | reverse complement strand
GACGGCGGCGTGGTCGTGCTTGCCGTCCTTCAGCGTCCAGTCCAGCTTCTGCACCAGGTGGGCGCCCTGCAGGTGGTCCAGGTTCATCTTCCAGTTGCCGGCCATCAGCGGGACGCGACCCGTGGGACGGCTGGAGGTGCTGCGGGCCATCAGGTTCCTGCCTCCTCGAGCACGGACAGGCCGGGCAGGGTCGTGCCCTCGAGGTACTCCAGGCTGGCGCCGCCACCGGTCGAGATGTGACCGAAGGCGTTCTCGTCGAAGCCGAGCGTGCGGACGGCGGCCGCCGAGTCGCCGCCGCCGACCACGCTGAACGCGTCACCGTCGACCAGGGCCTGGGCGACCGCGCGGGTGCCGTGGCTGTAGGGCTCCAGCTCGAAGACCCCCATCGGGCCGTTCCAGAACACCGTGGCGGCGTCGGACAGCACGGCCGCGAACGCAGCCGCCGACTCCGGCCCGATGTCCAGCCCCATCCGGTCGGCCGGTATCGCGTCGGCCGCGACCACGGCGTGGTCAGCATCCGCGGCGAAGGCGGTGGCGGCGACCACGTCGGTAGGCAGGACGATCTCGACACCCCGGTCGGCCGCCGTCCGCAGGTAGCCGCGCACGGCGTCCACCTGGTCGCGCTCGAGCAGGCTCGAGCCGACCTCGTGGCCCTGGGCGGCGAGGAAGGTGAACACCATCCCGCCACCGACCAGGATGCGGTCGGCGAGGCCGATCAGGTTCTCGATCACGCCGAGCTTGTCGCTGACCTTCGACCCGCCCAGCACGACGACGTAGGGCCGGGCCGGGTCGACGGTGAGCCGCTGCAGCACCTCGACCTCGGTGACCACCAGTCCCCCGGCCGCGTGCGGCAGGCGCTGGGCGACGTCGTACACGCTGGCCTGCTTGCGGTGCACGACCCCGAATCCGTCGCTCACGAAGGCCTCAGCCAGGCTCGCGAGCCGGTCGGCGAACTCCCCCCGCTCGGCGTCGTCCTTGCTGGTCTCGCCGGCGTTGAACCGCAGGTTCTCGAGCAGGACGACGTCACCGTCCTGCGCGGCGTCGACCAGGCGACGGGCGTCCTCGCCGACCGTGTCGGCCGCGACGGCGACCGGCGCGCCGAGCAGCTCGGCCAGGCGCGCGCCCACCGGCTTCAGCGAGTACCGCTCCTCGGGGGCACCCTTGGGCCGGCCCAGGTGGGCGCACACGACCACCCGGGCGCCGGCGTCCCGCAGCTGCTGGATCGTCGGCACCGACGCGCGGATCCGCCCGTCGTCGGTGATCGTGGTCCCGTCCAGGGGGACGTTGAGGTCGCTGCGCACCAGCACCCGCTTGCCGCGCAGGCCGCCGAGCTCGTCGACCAGGTCAGCGACGGTGACCAGCTGGGTCGTCATGCCTCAGAGCGTCTTGCCGACGTAGGCGACCAGGTCGACCAGGCGGTTGGAGTAGCCCCACTCGTTGTCGTACCAGCCGACGACCTTGACCTGGTTGCCGCTGACCTTGGTCAGGCCGGCGTCGAAGATGCAGGACGAGGGGTCGGTGACGATGTCGGAGGAGACGATCGGGTCCTCGGTGTAGGTGAGGTAGCCCTTCATCGGGCCCTCGGCGGCGGTCTTGACGGCGGCGTTGACCTCGGCGACCGTCGTCTCGCGCGACAGCGTGACGGTCAGGTCGGTGGCCGAGCCGGTGGGGATCGGCACCCGCAGCGCGTAGCCGTCCAGCTTGCCCTTGAGCTCGGGCATGACCAGCCCGATCGCCTTGGCCGCACCGGTCGAGGTGGGCACGATGTTGATCGCCGCGGCGCGGGCCCGACGCAGGTCCTTGTGCGGGCCGTCCTGCAGGTTCTGGTCGCCGGTGTAGGCGTGCACCGTGGTCATCAGACCGCGTTCGATGGTGAACGCGTCGTGGATCGCCTTGGCCATCGGGGCCAGGCAGTTGGTGGTGCACGAGGCGTTCGAGATCACCGTGTGCGCCGCCGGGTCGTACTGCTCGTGGTTGACGCCCATGACGACCGTGAGGTCCTCGTTGGTCGCCGGCGCCGAGATGATGACCTTCTTGGCGCCACCGGCCACGTGCACCTTCGCCTTGGCCGCGTCGGTGAAGAACCCGGTCGACTCGATGACGATGTCGGCGCCGATGTCGCCCCAGGGCAGCGCGGCGGGGTCGCGCTCGGCGTACGCCTTGACGCTCGTGCCGCCGACGGTGATGTCGTCGTCGGTGTAGGTGACGTCGGCGGGCAGCCGACCGAGCACCGAGTCGTACTTCAGCAGGTGCGCCAGGGTCTTGTTGTCGGTCAGGTCGTTGACCCCGACGATCTCGATGTCGGCGCCCGAGGCGAGGACGGCGCGGAAGAAGTTGCGGCCGATGCGGCCGAAGCCGTTGATGCCGACGCGAACGGTCACGAGAGGAGCCTCCTGGACGGGACGGACGTGTGCTCCGACCCTAGGGGATGGCGGTGGGTCGGCAGGACCCCGATCTCACGCGTCGAGCATGTCCGGGGTGAGGTTGGCGTCGGTGCCGGGCACCCCCTCGTCCTGGGCGAGCTTGTCGGCCATGGCCAGCAGCCGGCGGATCCGGCCGGCGACGGCGTCCTTGGTCATCGGGGGGTCGGCCAGAGCGCCGAGCTCCTCGAGGCTGGCCTGCTTGTGGGCCAGGCGCAGGTGGCCGGCCTCGCGCAGGTGCTCGGGGACGTCCTCGCCGAGGATCTCCAGCGCGCGCCCGACCCGTGAGCCCGCGGCGACGGCGGCCCGGGCCGAGCGCCGCAGGTTGGCGTCGTCGAAGTTGGCCAGGCGGTTGGCGGTGGCCCGCACCTCGCGGCGCATCCGCCGCTCCTCCCACGCCATCAGCGCGTCGTGGGCGCCGAGCCGCGTGAGCAGCGCGGCGATCTCGTCGCCGTCGCGGATCACGACCCGGTCGACGCCGCGCACCTCGCGCGCCTTGGCCGAGATGCCCAGCCGACGCGCCGCACCGACCAGCGCCAGCGCTGCCTCCGGGCCCGGGCAGGTGACCTCGAGGGCGGACGACCTGCCGGGCTCGGTGAGCGACCCGTGGGCGAGGAAGGCCCCGCGCCAGGCCGACTCGGCGTCGCAGACCGCGCCCGAGACGACCTGCGGCGGCAGGCCCCGCACGGGGCGTCCCCGCCCGTCGATCAGCCCGGTCTGGCGGGCCAGCGCCTCGCCGTCCTTGGTGACGCGGACGACGTACCGCGTGCCCCGGCGCAGGCCGCCGGGGGCGACGACCAGCACCTCGCTGACGTGGCCGAAGACCTCGGCGATGTCCTTGCGCAGGCGCCGCGCCGACTGGCCGGTGTCGAGCTCGGCCTCGACGACGATGCGCCCGGCGACGATGTGCAGACCGCCGGCGAACCGCAGGGTCGCGGACACCTCGGCCTTGCGGCAGCAGGGTTTGGTGATCTTCAGGCGGCTCAGCTCGTCCTTGACCATCGCCGTCATCGCCATGGCGTCCATCCTGCCACTGCCGCCCGGCCCGAGGGGACGACGACCGTCAGAGCAGTCAGCCGAGGACGTCGCGGTAGGCGGCCGCGAGGCGCAGCTCGTCGTGCACCTCGGGCTGGGTCGAGGAGGCGACGCTCGAGACCACCAGGCGCGCACCGACGCTCTCGCAGACCTGCTCCAGCGACCGGCGGTCGGTCACGACGGCCGGGTCGGCGAGCACCACCTCGACCATCAGCTCGGGGGCGTGCAGGAACAGCGCCTCGAGGTGGTTCTCTGCGCTGAAGCCGTCGGTCTCGCCCGCCTGGTCGGTCAGGTTGAGCGTGACCATCCGGCGGGCGGTCGTCTCGCACAGCGCCCGCCGCAGGTCCGGCACAAGCAGGTGCGGCATGACGCTGGTGAACCACGACCCGGGCCCCAGCACCACCCAGTCGGCGTCCAGGACGGCCTGCACGGCCTCGGGGCAGGCCGGCGGGTCGTCCGGCACCAGCCGCACCGACGCGACGCTGCCCGCGGTGGTCGCCACCGCCACCTGGCCGCGCACCGAGCTGGCGGCCGCGGGGTCGTTCGGGTCCAGCCCGAGGACGACGGCCTCGATGTCGAGCGGCACCGCGCTCATCGGCAGCACCCGTCCGCGCGCACCCAGCAGCTGACCCACCAGGTCGAGCCCCTCGACGGTGTCGCCGAGCAGCTCCCACAGGGCCACGATCAGCAGGTTGCCGACCGAGTGGTGGTGCAGCTCGCCCTGGCTGGCGAACCGGTGCTGCAGCACGTCGCGCCAGGTGCGGCCCCACTGGGTGTCGTCGCAGAGGGCGGCGAGCGCCATCCGCAGGTCGCCGGGGGGCAGCACCCCGAGCTCGCGACGCAGCCGCCCGCTGGAACCCCCGTCGTCCGCGACGGTCACGACCGCCGTGAGGTGGTCGGTCAGGTGCCGCAGCGCGGCCAGCGACGCCGCCAGGCCGTGGCCACCGCCGAGGGCCACCACCACCGGCGCGTCGCTCGGGCCCGCGGCCACCGGGGTCGGCACCGGGCGGACGGCCATCGGACGCGGTGTCTCGCGCGCGTTCACTCGCGACCGAGATCGCGGTGCAGGGTGCCGACCTGGACGCCGAGCAGCTCGAGCCGGGCGGCCATGGCCCGCGACATCGCCACCGAGCGGTGCTTGCCGCCGGTGCACCCCACGGCGATGGTCATGTACCGCTTGCCCTCGGCGTGGTAGCCGGCCACCACCGGCTCGAGGCTGGCGACGAACCGGTCGAGGAACACGGTCGCGGCGTCCTGGCCCAGGACGTAGTCGCTGACCCCGTCGTCCAGCCCCGACCGGGGGCGCAGCTCGGGCACCCAGAACGGGTTGGGCAGGAAGCGCATGTCGACGACGAAGTCGGCGTCCAGGGGGATGCCGTACTTGAACCCGAACGACATCACCGTCGCGCGCAGCGTCGCCAGCTCGTCCCGCTCGAAGATCTGGGTGACCTTGGACTTGAGCTGGGTGACGTTCAGGCCCGAGGTGTCGATCACGACGTCGGCGTTCTCGCGAACCAGCGCCAGGAGCTCGCGCTCGCTGGCGATGCCGTCCAGGATGCGCCCGGTGCCCTGCAGCGGGTGCGGGCGACGCACCGACTCCTGACGGCGGACCAGCACGTCGTCGGACGCGTCGAGGTAGACCACCCGCGGCACGACCCCCCGGTCGGACAGCGCGGTCATCGCCCCGCTGAGCGCCTCGAAGAACGACCCGGTGCGTGCGTCGATCACCGCAGCCAGGTGCTGGGTGCCGTCCGGCGCCTGGGCCGCGAGGTCGGTCATGGCCGCCAGCAGCTGCGGCGGGAGGTTGTCGACGACGTACCAGCCGAGGTCCTCGAGCACGTTCGCCGTCGTCGACCGGCCGGCGCTCGACATGCCGGTGATGAGCACCAGCTCGGGCTGGGTCGGTGCGGGGTTCTCGTCGACCGGACTCACCGGGCATCCTCTCGGGCGGGAGTCGCCAGCCTAGTTGGCGCGGCGCCGCCGCCGAGGTGACCCGCCCGCCCGCGTCAGACGGTCTCGGGCTGGCCTGGTGCGGTGACGACCAGCCCAGCACCTCGGGCGGCGTCGGCGAGGCGGCGGTCGTAGGTGACGAAGCCGGCCAGCCCGTCGCCGAGGATCAGCGCTGACGCCAGGTGCAGCGCGTCGAGGGAGCGCAGGAAGGGGTCAGTCAGATCGCAGGCCAGATCCTGGACCGCTCGGTCGAGCGGGACGAGGTCGAGGTCACCCACCACGGCCCGAGCCCTCGCAGGGGCGCCGTTCCCGGCCCGGCGCGAGGCGCGGATGACCTCGATACGTCCCAGCTCGCTGGTCACGAGCGTCGACCGCGCACGTCGTTCGAGCCAGCCGATCAGCGCCCCGCTCTCGTCCTCGTGTCGGATGAGCTTCATCACGGCTGAGGAGTCGAGGTAGATCAGAGTCGTTCCGCTCGCTCGGCGTCGAGCAGATCCTGGTTGGTGGGCTCACCGGCTCGCACGGGCAGGGGGCGACGGGTGCGCAGCATCCCCGTCGGGCTGCTGGCAGGCAGCAACCGCCCGGCGCTGATCAGGCGGTCACGGGTGCTGCGTTCGTCCCCCGGCGGCGTCAACAGGGCTACGAGCTCACCCCGATCGGTCACCTCCACGGTCTCCCCGGCCTTGACCCTCGCGAGGTACTGCGACGCGTGCTGACGCAGCTCCCGCACTCCGATGCGCTCCATCCCCATAAAGTAGCACGACATGTGCTACCGCGCGCCCCGTCCGTGCACGCTAGTCATCGAGCACCTCACCGGTGGTGACGTTGATCGCCGGCTCCGGACGGGCCTGGCCGGCCAGGGCGAGGACGACGGCCTGCGCGGTGGAGGCCCCGATGCCCGGCACCTGGGCGATCTGCTCGGCGCTGGCCGCCCGCACCCTCTTCAGCGAGCCGAAGTGCTTGAGCAGCGCCGTCCGGCGGGTCGACCCCAGCCCGGGCACGGTGTCGAGCGCGCTGGACGTCATGGCCTTCGAGCGGCGCTGGCGGTGGTAGGTGATGGCGAACCGGTGGGCCTCGTCACGCACCCGCTGCAGCAGGTACAGCCCCTCGCTGGACCGTGGCAGCACCACCGGGTGCTCCTCGCCGGGGCGCCACACCTCCTCGAGCCGCTTGGCGAGCCCGACCAGCGCGACGTCGGTGACCCCCAGCTCGTCCAGGGCCCGCTGCGCGGCGGCGACCTGGGGCGGGCCGCCGTCCACGACGACCAGGTTGGGGGCGTAGGCGAAGCGCCGCGGCCGCCCGGTGTCGGGGTCGATCCCGACCGGACCGGACGTCGGCTCGCCCACCTCGGCGAGCAGCGCCTGCTCGTCGACGTGGCGCCGGAACCGGCGGGTGAGCACCTCGTGCATCCACGCGGTGTCGTCCTGGCCGTCGGTGCCGCGCACCGAGAACCGGCGGTACTCGCTCTTGCGCGGCAGGCCGTCCTCGAAGACGACCATCGACGCGACCACCTCGGTGCCCTGCAGGTTCGACACGTCGTAGCACTCGATCCGCAGCGGGGCGTCGGGCAGCTCGAGCACGTCCTGGATCTCGTTCAATGCCACCGAGCGGGTGGTCAGGTCGCCGCCGCGCCGGGTCTTGTGCAGCGTCAGGGCGTGCTTGGCGTTGCGCTCAACCGTCTCGAGCAGCGCCTTCTTGTCACCGCGCTGCGGCACCCGCAGGTCGACCCGCGAACCGCGCAGCTCGCTGAGCCAGTCGGCCACCTCGTCCGCGTCGACGGGCAGCGCCGGCACCAGGACCTCGCGCGGCACGGCCTCGGGCGAGGAGCCGTAGACCTGCAGCAGCAGCTGCTCGACGAGGTCCGGCGTGCCGATGTCCTCGACCTTCTCGACCACCCAGCCGCGCTGGCCGCGCACCCGGCCACCCCGCACGTGGAAGACCTGCACCGCGGCCTCGAGCTCGTCCTCGGACAGCGCGAACACGTCGGCGTCGGTGGCGTCGGGCAGCACGACGACGCTCTTCTCCAGGGCGCGCTGCAGGGCGCCGATGTCGTCGCGGAGGCGGGCTGCCCGCTCGAAGTCGAGGTCGGCCGACGACTGACGCATCTCGCGCTCGAGCCGTCGGGTGAAGCGGCCGGTGTCACCGGCCATGAAGTCGCAGAACTCGGCGGCCAGCGCCTTGTGCTCCTGCTCGCTCACCCGGCCGACGCACGGGGCCGAGCACTTGTCGATGTAGCCGAGCAGGCAGGGCCGGCCGACCTGCGCGGCCCGCCGGAAGACCCCGTTGCTGCACGTGCGCACCGGGAACACCCGCAGCAGCAGGTCGACGGTCTCGCGGATGGCCCACGCGTGGCTGTACGGCCCGAAGTAGCGCGTGCCCTTGCGCTTGTCGCCGCGCATGACCTGAACGCGTGGGACGGCGTCGGCCATCGTCACCGCGAGATAGGGGTAGGACTTGTCGTCGCGGTACTTGACGTTGAACCGGGGGTCGAACTCCTTGATCCACGCGTACTCGAGCTGCAGCGCCTCGACCTCGGTGCCGACGACGGTCCACTCGACGCTGGCGGCGGTAGTGACCATCGTCTGGGTGCGCGGGTGCAGCGCCGTCAGGTCCTGGAAGTACGACGAGAGCCGTGGCCGCAGGCTCTTCGCCTTGCCCACGTAGATGACCCGGCCCGACACGTCGCGGAACCGGTAGACCCCCGGGCCGACCGGGATCTCACCCGGAGCCGGGCGGTAGGACGCCGGATCTGCCACTCCCCCAGTTTAGGAGCCGGCACCGACAGCCGACGCCGGCGGTGGGCCGCCGGCGATGGGTGAGCCGGTCGGGTCAGGCGGTGACGACGTCCGAGCCCTGGACCGTGACCGGCTGGGGGGTCAGCGGCGACTTGGCCGGGCTGTCGGGCGTCGGCGCCCCGGTGGCGACAGCGAACCTGCTTCCGTGGCAGGTGCAGTCGATGTAGCCGTCCTTCACCGCGCTCACCGGGCAGCCCTGGTGCGGGCAGATCGACGAGAACGCCTTGAACTCCCCCGCGGTCGGCTGGGTGACCACGAGCTTGAGGTCGATCAGGACCACCCCGCCCCCGACGGGGACGTCGGCCACCTTGGCGAGCAGCGTCCCCCCGGCGGCCGCGGGGGTGCTCGGGGGCGCGGCGACCGCGGTGGAGCCGTCCTGCCCGCTACCGCAGGCCGCGACCGTCAGGGCCGCAGCGCCGGCTGTTCCGGCCACCCGGAGCACGCTGCGTCGGGTCGGGTCGGGGTGGTCGTTCATGGACATCCTCCGGCGGTCGGTCGGGTTCGGTTCGGGTGTGGTTCGCGTGCTGCTGGTCAGCGTCGGGCGGCGGTCTTCGCGGTGCTCTTGCGGACCATGGCGGTCCGCTGCGCCGCCTTCTTCGGTGCCGACTTCGGGGGTGCTGCCTCCTGCGGCGCCGCGTTCTTCGCCACCACCTTCTTGGCGACGGCCGTCTTCGCTGCCTTCGCCGCGGCCCGGTTCGCCACCGCTGCGGCTGCCGCCGTCTTCTTGGCTGCGGCCGCGTCGCGACGGGCCTGCGCCGCGACCTTCTTGGCGGCAGCCTTGCTCAGCGGCCGAACCGCGCTCACCACCACCCGCGGTTCGCCGACGACGACGGGCGGGTTCTGCGCGAGAACAGGCGCCAGGTAATGGCCCGTGTAGCTGTCGGTGGCGGCGGCGACCTGCTCGGGGGTGCCCTCGGCGATGACCAGGCCACCACCGGACCCACCCTCGGGGCCCATGTCGACGACCCAGTCGGCGCTCTTGATCACGTCCAGGTTGTGCTCGATCACGTAGACGGTGTTGCCCTTGTCGACCAGTCCCTGCAGGACGAGCAGCAGCTTGCGGATGTCCTCGAAGTGCAGACCCGTCGTGGGTTCGTCCAGGACGTAGACGGTGCGCCCGGTCGAGCGCTTCTGCAGCTCGCTCGCCAGCTTGACCCGCTGGGCCTCGCCGCCGGACAGCGTCGTGGCGGGCTGGCCGAGCCGCACGTAGCCCAGCCCGACGTCCACCAGCGTGGTGAGGTGGCGGCTGATGGCCGGGACGGCGGCGAAGAACTCGGCGGCCTCCTCGATCGGCATCGCGAGCACCTCGCTCACGGTCTTGCCCTTGAAGTGCACCTCGAGGGTCTCGCGGTTGTACCGG
>JBKJTJ010000180.1:0-41801 GCA_046590855.1 Actinomycetota bacterium | reverse complement strand
CGGCCCGCACGTCGGCTGCTGCGACCCGGGCGTCGACCAGCAGCTGCTGGGACAACCAGGCTGCCGTCGAGACCGCCCCACCAGCCCGAACGAACCCGCGGGCGTCCAGCTCGCGGATCACCGCCAACCGGGCCGCATCACGCTGGGCCGCCGCCACGGTCTCGGCTCGCAGCACGGTGACCAGGTCGGCGTCGGACAGCTCCCACACCTGCCCCGCGACCGCGGCGACCTTCGCTGAGGCCTCGGCGACCGCACCCCACGCGGCAGCGGCGGCGGGCAGGTGCTGCTGCCCGCCCACCGCACCCGACCTCGCGTCCATGAATCGAACATACATTCGACCACCGACAACGGTCCAGGGCCCGAAAGGCGAACTGTGGACAACCTCTGAGACACTCCGGGGACCACGTCCCGCCTCCGCCTCCGCCGTCCCCCCTCCCCCCAACCGGCCCCGATGCCCGACATACCCGGTTCGGAAACCTGTTGGCGGGAGGAAACCGGGGTGAGGGGAGGAAGGGGTGGGGGTCAGTGCCGGCAATGGTCCGGCGTGCCCCAGGCGTCGCGCAGCGGGCCGGGGCCCCACTCCCCGCTGCGGTGGCTGTCGACGCCCCAGCGGGGCGCTGCGACAGCGATGACGATCAGGATCAGGAGAAGCACCAGAGCAGCCATGGCAGTAATCATGTGCCTGATCAGATCCCTGCCACAGTGGCAGGATCGCCATGATTCATCGACTTACCGCCATGGGCGTGGCAGGATGACCAGGTGCTCGCCACCGTCGCCGTCCCCGTCCTGGATGGGGTCTCACCCTTCGAGCTCGGCGTGCTGTGCGAGGTGTTCGGGCTCGACCGCTCGGCCCAGGGGCTGCCGGCCCTGGACTTCCGCGTCTGCGCCGAGCATCCCGGCCGACCGATGACCACGCGCGCCGGTTTCGCCGTCGTGGCCCAGCACCCGTTCAGCGCGATGGAGGACGCCGACCTGGTGGCCGTTCCCGCGGGGATCACGACCGACGCCTACCCGCCGCAGCTGCTGGACCAGCTGCGTCGCGCCGTCGACCGGGGCGCGTGGGTCATGAGCGTGTGCACCGGCGCGTTCGCGCTCGCGGCCGCCGGGGTGCTGGACGGCCGCCGGTGCACCACGCACTGGATGCACGTCGAGGAGCTGGCGGCCGCGGTGCCGAGCGCCACCGTCGAGACGGACATGCTCTACGTCGCCGACGACAAGGTGCTGACCAGCGCCGGCACCGCGGCAGGTATCGACGCCGCCCTGCACCTGGTGCGCGCCGAGCTGGGCTCGGGCGTCGCCTCGGCGATCGCCCGCCGGATGGTCGTGCCGCCCCACCGCGACGGCGGTCAGCGCCAGTACGTCGAGGCGCCGGTGGCCCTCGTCCCCTGCGACACCCTGCAGCCCGTGCTCACCTTCGCGATCGAGCACCTGGTCGAGGACCTCAGCATCGGCCGGCTCGCGCAGCGGGCGGTGATGTCCGAGCGCACCTTCGCCCGACGGTTCCGCGCCGAGACGGGGACGACGCCGCACCAGTGGGTGACCGGCCAGCGGGTCCTGCTCGCGCGGCGCCTGCTCGAGGACACCGACCTCGCGATCGAGGACGTCGCCCGGCGCTCCGGCCTCGGCACCTCGGCCATGCTGCGGCACCACTTCACACCCATCGTCGGCGCGACCCCGGCGGCGTACCGTCGAGCCTTCTGCCCCCCGGCGGAACCCCGCCGGACCGCCTAGCGACGCAAGCCGTTGCGCTGCAACGACTGACCCCCGCGGCGACGAATCTCAGGCGCGCAGGGGCGACAGGGTCATGCAGACGCTGCTGGGGCTCGTCACGTACTCGCCGAACGGCGCGCAGGTCGTGAACCCCATGCCGGCGTACAGCGAGCGGGCGGCGGCGAACGCGTCCATGGTCCCCGTCTCCAGGCTCAGCCGTCGGTACCCCCGCTGCTCAGCCGCGTCGACCAGCCCGAGCACCATGGCTCGTCCGACGCCCCGACCGCGAGCCGTCTCGCGCACGTGCATCGCCTTCAGCTCGCCGTGCTCGAGGTCGAGCTCGCGCAGGGCACCCATGCCCAGCAGCCCACCATCGTCACCGCGGGCGGTCAGGAGCGTCAGGCCCGGCTCCAGCAGCGCCTCGGCGGTCACAGCGTGCACGTCCTGAGGAGGCGAGTGCTCCAGCGCCCACGCTCGATGGGTGCGGGCGAGCTCGAGAACGTCTGCCCCGACGACCAGCTCGTGGCTGATCCTCACGACCGACATGGAACGACGGTACGGCCAGGCCTCAGACGTCGACGTCGCTGCCCATCGTCACCGTGCGGTCGCGCGGCAGACCGAAGTACGCCGTGGGGTCAGCGGCGTTGTGCGCCAACGTGATGAACAGCGACTTGCGCCAGCGCGCCATGCCCGGCTGCGACGTCCGCCGCACCGCACCGCGGGACAGGAAGTACGAGGCCACGTCGAGATCGGCGACCGGTGCCTCGAGCATCCCCTCGTCCACCGCCTGGCGCAGGGCCTGGGGCAGGTTGGGGTCGTCGGAGAAGCCGAACCGCGCCGACAGGTGCAGGATCCCGTCGTCGTCGTAGCCCAGATCGTCCTTGCTCAGCCGCTCGTGCAGCGGCACGTGCGGGACGTTCGCCGAGCTGGCCGAGATGATGACGACCTGCTCGTGCAGCACGTGGTTGTGGTCGGTGTTGGCCCGCAGCGCCAGCGGCGCGGTGTCCTTGCCGGGGTGGGGGAACACGGCGATGCCAGCGACGCGCGGCAGGGGGTTGGCGCGCATCTCCTCGATGAACTCGCGCAACGAACCCTCTTTCGCCCCTCGGTTCGCGGTGACGATCTGGCGGCCACGACGCCAGGTCGTCATCAGCGCGAACACCGCGGTCGCGATCAGCAGCGGTAACCAACCCCCGTGCAGGACCTTGCTCAGGTTCGCCGTCAGGAAAGTCAGCTCGACGCCGCCGAACACCACGCCAGCCAGCACCAGCTTCCACGGCTGCCAGTTCCACAGGATGCGGGCCACGATCAGCATCAGGGTCGTGTCGACGACGAGGGCTCCGGTCACGGACACCCCGTACGCCGTCGCGAGCTTCTCCGAGGACCGGAACGCGACCATCAGCACCATCACGCCGACGAACAGCACCCCGTTCACGCCCGGCAGGTAGATCTGGCCACCCTCGTGCTCGGAGGTCTGGCGCACGGTCAGCGGCGGCAGCAGCCCCAGCTGTACGGCCTGGCGCGACAACGAGAACGCGCCGGAGATCACGGCCTGGCTGGCGATCACCGTGGCCATGGTCGCGAGGATGACCATCGGCAGCCGGGCCCAGGACGGCACCAGCAGGAAGAACGGGTTGTCGGCGGTCTCGGGGTGGTTGAGGATCAGCGCCGCCTGGCCCAGGTAGTTCAGGGTCAGCGACGGAAACACGATGAAGAACCACGCGCGAAGGATCGGCTGGCGGCCGAAGTGGCCCATGTCGGCGTACAGCGCCTCGGCGCCGGTGATCACCAGCACCACCGCCCCCATCGCGATGAACGTGATGGCGGGGTGCGCGAAGACGAACGACACGGCGTACGTCGGCGAGAGCCCGCGCACGACGCTGGGGTGCTGGACGATCTCGACGACCCCGACGACGGCCAGGGCGACGAACCAGAGCAGGGTGATAGGCCCGAACAGGGCACCGACCCTGCCGGTTCCGAACCGCTGGGCGGCGAACAGGCCGGCCAGGATCACCGCGGCGATCGGGACGACGTAGCTGGTCAGTCCCGGGGCGACCACCTTCAGGCCCTCGACGGCAGACAGCACGCTGATCGCCGGGGTGATCAACGAGTCGCCGTAGAACAGGGCCAGGCCGACGATGCCGATCACCAGCAGCAGGCCCGCTCGCTGGGTGCGCCCGGCGTACAACCGTTGCGCCAGTGCGGCGAGCGCCATCACGCCGCCCTCGCCGTCGTTGTCTGCGCGCATCAGGATGCCGACGTACTTGATCGACACGATCACGGTGATCGACCAGAACATCAGCGAGATGACGCCGTAGACGTCCTCGGGGATCGGCTTCACGGCGCCGCCGTCGATGGTGAACACGGTGCGCAGGGCGTACAGCGGGCTGGTGCCGATGTCGCCGAACACGATGCCCAGCGCCGCGAGCACCAGGGCGTTGCCGGCGCGGGGCGCGTGCGCGGGCGCGGGCACCCCAGCGGTCGGTGCAGGGGTCGCGGTCGCCGAGTCAGTAGCGGGGCCGGTCACGTCAGGTGCCTTTCACAGGTGGGACGGTCACGGCTCGTCAGGGACGTTGGCGGGGACGCGCTCGGGGCCTGCCTCGAGGGGGCGCGGCTGGTCCTGCCGGTGCAACCGGACGGCGACGAGAGCCACGTCGTCCTCGGCCTCGGCGGGCAGCATCCGGCGCAGCAGCGCGTCGCAGAGCTCCTCCAGCGGAAGGTCGGCCAGCTCGCGAAGGTTCTCGCTCAGCAGCGCCAGACCCTCGTCGAGGTCCTGGCCACGCCGCTCGACCAGACCGTCGGTGTACAGCAGCACCGTCGACCCCCTGTCCAGCACCACGCTGGACTCCGCGCGCTCGGTCAGCGGGTCGAAGCCAAGCAGCAGGTCGTGGCCCAGCCCCGACAGTGCGATGACGGTGCCGTCAGCGTTGATCGCCATCGGCGGCGGGTGGCCGGCGTTGGACCACCGCAGTCGCGTGATCCCCCGGTCGCGCTCGTCCAGGCTCTGCTCGAGCCGGGCGATGACAGCCGTGGCCGTCGTGCTCACCTGCAGGCCCTGCATGGCGGCGTCCAGGCCCGACAGCACCTCGGCGGGCGCCGCCCCGCTGTGCCAGGCGATCCCGCGCAGCAGGCTGCGCACCTGCCCCATCGCCGCAGCCGCCACCGTGTCGTGGCCCATGACGTCGCCGATGACCAGGATCGTGGCTCCGTCGGGCTGCAGGAACGCGTCGAACCAGTCGCCGCCGACGGAGGCCGCCTGCGCCGCGGGGACGTAGCGCACGGTGATCTGGCAGTGGTCGGGCTCGGGTGGCGTGGTGAGCAGGCTGCGCTGCAGCACCTCGGCCAGGCTGCGCTGCTCGGCGTACGCCCGAGCGTTGTCCAGAGCCAGCCCCGCACGGTTGGCCACCTCGAGCGCGGTCGTGATCTCGTCGTCCGACATCGGCGGGCGGTCCGCGCCGCGGCACAGCGCGAGGATGCCTGTGATCTGGCCGCGCGCGGTCATCGGCACCGCCACGACCGACTCCGGAGCCAGCTGCGACAGGCTGGTCCGCGCCGCCTCGGACCCGAGGGTCGGCAGGACGACGGCGGTCGCCCGGGTGACGATCACGGAGGGCCGACCGGTCTCCCAGGCCCGTTGCACCGCACCCAGATCCACCCGACCTTCGAGCCGGTTCGAGACGTAGTTCTCGACCACCGGACGCAGGTGCTCCTCACGGTGCCAGCTGCCGACGTCCCGGATCTGCCCGTCGTCGATGAGCGAGACAACGCACCAGTCGGCCAGGCCGGGTACGACGAGCTCGGCCAGCCGGGCGACGGCGTCCTCGACGGCCAGACCCGCCGCGACGAGCTCCGCACTGACCAGGGACAGCAGCTCGAGGCGAGCGGTTGCCGCCTTCGCGCGGGCGCGGTCCTCGCGTCGTTCGGTGACGTCCTGGAAGTACAGCCCGAGACCGCCCGCGTCCGGGACCGCCCGCACCTCGAACCAGCGCTGCAGGTGGTCGTAGTAGGCGTCGAACTCGACCGTCTCTCCCGTCGCCTTGGCGTGCCGGTATCGCTTGCCGAAGTCGGTGTCCGCCAGACCCGGGAACACCTCCCAGATCTCGCGGCCGACGGCATCGGCGGCGGCGACGCCCATGACCCGTTGTGCGGCGCGGTTCACGTAGGTCATCCGCCACGCCTGGTCCAGGGCGATGAAGCCCGTCGTCATCGTCTCGAGCAGCCGGGCTGCCTCCTCGCGCGCCGAGTGCACCTCGGTGATGTCGTGGGCGGCCCCGAGGAGCCGGACGGCGGTGCCGTCGGGGCCCGCCACGGCGCGACCCTGCGCGGACAGCCAGCGCTGGCCGCCGCCGGGCAGCAGCACGCGGCACTCGGCCCGGAATCCCCCGCAGCTGGCGATCGCGGCTCTGACGGCCAGGTCGAGCGCCGACCGGTCCTGCGGGTGGATCCGGCTCAACCCCTCGTCGACGTGGGACTGGACGGACCCGACCGGGTAGCCGAACAGGAACCGCATCCGCGCGTCCCAGCTGAGCCGACCGCCGGGCAGGTCGACGTCGAACGAGCCGACCTCGGCCGCCTCGATCGCCATCTCCCACCGGAGCCGGCTGGCCGCGAACTCACCGGTCAGCGCCTGCAGCTCGAGCTGGGCCACGACCGCACCCGCCAGCTCCTCCAGCATGACGACGTCCTCGGGCGTCCAGGTGCGCGATGCCGGGCCGAAGGCGCACAGCGCCCCCACGACGTCCCCCCCGTCCATGGCCAGGGGAACCCCGACGTAGGCGCCGACCGCGCCGAACGTGACCGGTGCAAAGGCGGCCACGCGCGCATCGTTGCGGGCGTCCGAGACCACGAGCGGGCCGCGCTCGGCGACGGTCACGGTGCACAGCGAGTCCGCCGCGGGGCTCTGGACGCCGACCACACCCGCCGCCAGACCCGTGCCAGCCGCGACCGTCTGGACGTCGGTCAGCAGCGAGACCTGCACTGCCACGGGCGAGGTGGGCGTCGACAGCAGCCGTGAGGCCAGGTCGGTCAGCCGGTCCAGCGCAGCCAGATGGCCGCCGGGCGGCAGCAGCCGTTCCGCCGCGGCCGCGTCGGCGGTGAGCCCACCCGTCGTATGCACCCCCCCATCCTGCCCTGGCGAGGGCGTCCCCGTGACGTCATCGCGGCCGTGGCCCACCGCTCAGGCCCGCCGCACAGCGCGCTCAGTAGGGTGGCCGCCGCAGGTGGCGGAGGGGGACAGGGTGCTGATCGTGCACCGCGCGAGGAGTGGCTCGGTGCTCGCGCGCGCCCTCGCCGAGGTGCTGTCGGCCCCCCCGGCCGACCCCTTCACCCCCGAGGTGGTCGCGGTGCCCGCCAAGGGCGTCGAGCGGTGGCTGGCGCAGCGGCTCTCGCACGTGCTCGGTGCAGGCGACGGGGACGGGGTGTGCGCCAACGTGCGGTTCCCCTGGCCGTCCACCCTGGTCGACGAGGCCGTCCGGCGGGCCTCGCCCGAGCACGCGGCCTCGGTCGAGCGGTGGCAGCCGGCCCGGGCCGTGTGGCCGCTGCTGGAGGTCATCGACGCCCACCTGGCCGCGCCGTGGGCCACCACCCTCGCACGGCACCTGGCCGGCAGCCACGCCGTCGACGGCCGCCGGTTCGCCGTCGCCTCCGGCCTGGCGAGGTCGTTCGACACCTACGGTCACGCGCGCCCGGCGATGATGCTCGCCTGGGCGGGGGGCCGCGACGAGGTCGGTGACGGCTCACCGCTGCCCGCCGACCTGCGCTGGCAACCCGAGCTGTGGCGGCTGCTGCGCGAGCGCCTCGGCCCGGCGCCGGCCGAGCTGCTCGACGACGCGTGCGCCCGGCTGCGCAGCGACCCGACCCTGGCCGACCTGCCCGACCGGCTGTCGGTGTTCGGCGCCAGCCGGTTGTCCCCGGCCCGGCTGCAGGTGCTGGCCGCGCTCGCCGAGCACCGCGACGTCCACCTGTGGCTGCACCACCCCTCACCCGCCCTGTGGGACCTGGCCGCGCAGGCGGGTCAGGTGCACCGACGCGCCGACGACCCCACGACGCGTCGGCTCGAGAACCCGCTGCTGGCCTCGATGGCCCGCGACCTGGTCGAGCTGCAGCACCTCGTGCGACGGTCTGCCCCCGACGCCGTCGACGTCGTGCACGAGGCTCCCCCACTGACGGCGTCCCTGCTGGGACGTCTCAAGGACGACCTGGCGGCCGACCGCGTCCCCGATGCGCCGCCGCCCCTGGTCGCCGGCGACCGCAGCGTGCAGGTGCACGCCTGCCACGGCCGCACCCGCCAGGTCGAGGTGGTGCGCGAGGTCGTTCTCGGTCTGCTCGCCGACGACCCCACGCTCGAGCCGCGCGACGTCCTCGTGATGTGCCCGGACGTCGAGGCGTTCGCCCCGCTGGTCGCCGCGGCCTTCTCGCTCGGCGCCGAGGGGGACGGCGTGCACCCGGCGTCGCGGTTGCGGGTGCGCATCGCCGACCGCGCCCTGCGTCAGACCAACCCGCTGATCGACGTCCTGTCGCTGCTGCTCGACCTCGGGACGTCGCGGCTGACCGCCCCCGAGGTTCTCGATCTGATCAGCAGAACCGCTGTGCGACAACGGTTCGGCTTCGACGACGACGCACTCGACCGGGTACGCGGCTGGGTCGTGTCGGCCGGCGTCCGCTGGGGCCTGCACCCGTCCCACCGCGTGTCATGGAAGCTCAGCGGGATCCCGCAGGGCACCTGGCGCGAGGGTGTCGACCGGCTGCTGATGGGTGTCGCGGTCGAGGGCGAGTCGACCGAGTTCGGCGACGTGCTGCCGGTGGACGACGTCGACTCCGCCGACATCGAGCTGCTCGGCCGGTTCGCCGAGCTCGTCGACCGGCTGGACGCCGCGCAGGAGCTGATGTCGGGCGCGCACACCCCCGCGCACTGGGCGCAGGGCCTGCTCAGCGCCGTGCTGAGCCTGGCCGGGACCGCCCCCCGGGACTCCTGGCAGCAGGCCCAGCTCGCGGACGAGCTCGCTGCCGTGGCTGACACCGCCGAGGGCAGTACGGTGCGGACGACGCTGGCGGACGTCCGCTGCGCGCTGCAGGACTCGCTGTCGGGCCGTCCCACCAGAGCCAGCTTCCGCACCGGCACCCTGACCGTCTGCACGCTGGTGCCGATGCGTTCGGTGCCGCACCGGGTCGTCGCCCTGATCGGGTTGGACGACGGCGCCTTCCCGCGCCAGAGCCTGCGCGATGGTGACGACGTCCTGGCCCGCGACCCCTGGGTGGGTGAGCGCGACCCGCGCAGCGAGGACCGGCAGCTGCTGCTCGACGCGGTGCTGGCAGCCGAGCAGCACCTGGTGATCGCCTACTCCGGCGCGGACGAACGAACCGGGGCCGAGATCGTGCCCGCCGTGCCGCTGGGCGAGCTGCTCGACGCTCTCGACCGCACCGCGGCAGCGCGGTCTGGTCGGGTCCGCGACGTCGTCACGACCCGACACCCGTTGCAGCCGTTCGACTCCCGCAACTTCGTGGCCGGTGCTCTCGGGTCGCCGGGAGCGTTCAGCTTCGACCCCGTGGCGCTGTCGGGTGCGCGTGCCGGCGCGGCCGACCGCCGCCGGGTGCCGGCCTTCCTGCCGCAGGCGCTGCCGGCCCTGCCGCCGGCCGACGTCGAGCTCACCGACCTGCATCGGCTGCTGCAGCACCCGGCGAAGGGGTTCTTGAGGCAGCGGCTCGGCGTGGCGACCGCGTGGGCCGAGCAGGAGCCGGACGACGCCTTGCCGATCGAGCTGGATGCCCTGCAGCAGTGGGCGATCGGCGATCGGGTACTGCGACGCCTGCTCGCCGGGCACGCGCCCTCCGACATCGTCGACCTGGAGCGGCACGCGGGCACCCTGCCGCCCGGCCCGCTCGCCGACCGCATCATGACCGACATCGGCAACCGGGCCGAGGCGATCGCTCGGGCCTGCAGCGTCGAGCTCGGCGACGAGCCCGAGGCGTACGACGTCGACGTCCCGCTCGCGGACGGCACGCGGCTGACCGGCACGGTGACGGGCGTGCGCGGGGACGTGCTGCTGTCGACGACCTACTCGAGCCTGTCGGCCAAGCACCGCCTGCAGGCCTGGGTCGACCTGGTTGCGCTCACCGCCACCCGTCCTGATCGCGCCTGGCGCGCGGCGGCAGTGGGGCGCAACCGCAGCGGTTCGCGGCGCAGCACGATGCAGCTCGCAACACCCGAGGATGCGCTGCCGGCCGTCGAGGAGCTGGTCGCGCTGTACCGCAGCGGTTTGCGCGCGCCGCTGCCGCTGCCGGTCAAGACCGCAGCCGAGTACGCGTCGCGGCGCGACCGGGGCATCGACGTCGACCTCGCTCGTGAGGCGGCCATCAAGGACTGGGAGGGCGGCACGTTCCCCGGCGAGCAGGCGGACGACGAGCACCGGCTGCTGCTCGGCGACCTCGCGCCGCTGTCGACACTGACCGCGCAGGCACCGTGGCCCGGCGAGGACTGGTACGCCGACGAGACCGACCGGTTCGGTCAGCTGTCCCGCCGGCTGTGGGACCGGTTGCTCGCCGTCGAGGTCGTGGCCACCGGATGAGCGAGAACCGACTCCCCCTGCCCCTCGGCGAGCCGATCCCGGAGCGCTTCGCGATGCTCGGGCCCCTGCCCACCGGCACGACGGTGCTCGAGGCCAGTGCCGGCACCGGCAAGACCTTCACCATCGCCGCACTCGTCGCCCGGTACGTCGCCGAGGGGGTGGCGACCATGGACGAGCTGCTCGTCGTCAGCTTCAGCCGCGAGTCGACCCGCGAGCTGCGCGAGCGGGTGCGCGAGCGTCTGGTGAGCGTGCGCGAGGGGCTGGCCCGGCCCCGGGAGGTCGACCCGCGCGACCGGGTCCTGGCCCATCTCGCCGACGCTGCGGCCGACGAGGTCGCGCGTCGCCACCGGCGCGTGCAGGTGGCCCTCGCCGACTTCGATGCCGCGACCGTCACGACGACGCACGGCTTCTGCCAGCAGGTGCTGGCCGCCCTGGGGACGGCCGGGGACCACGACCCCGGTGCGCAGCTGGTGGAGGGCATCGGCGACCTGGTGCGCGAGGTGGCCGACGACCTCTACCTGCGCAAGTGGGGCGTCGTCGGGGCGGGGGCACCCGAGCTGACCATCGAGCAGTTCCGGGCGCTGGCGACGGACGTCGCCGTCCGCGACCCCGGAACCCTGCTGGTACCCGCTCCTGCTGAGTCCGACCCAACGACCCCGCACGGCCTGCGCACCCGCATCGCGTCGGCGGTGCGCGCCGAGGTCGAGGCGCGCAAGCGCCGCCTGCACCTGTTCGACTACGACGACCTGCTCTCCCGCCTGGACGGCACACTGCAGGCCGATGTCACCGGAACCGTTGCCGTGCAGCGTCTTCGCGATAGGTACAGCATCGTTCTCGTGGATGAGTTCCAGGACACCGACCCGGTCCAGTGGTCGATCCTGCGCATCCCCTTCCACGGCCATCGCACGCTGGTGCTGATCGGCGACCCCAAGCAGGCGATCTACGCGTTCCGCGGCGCCGACGTCCACGCCTACCTCAGCGCCCGTGAGGTGGCCGGCGCCGTGCACACGCTCCCGACGAGCTTCCGCAGCGACGCCGCTCTGGTCGCGGGTCTGGGTGCGGTGTTCGGCGGCGCGGCACTCGGTGACCCACGGATCCGGGTCGGGCCGGTCGAGGCCGTGCACCAGGGCCGGCTGGTCGAGGTGGACGGGACGCCGGCCCCGGTGCGCCTGCGCGTGCTGCCGCGCGAGGGGCTGGCGGCCCCCGGCAAGCTGCTGCCCACTCAGGTCGCCGTCGACTCGATCGTGCGCGACGTGGCGGCCGAGGTGGTCACGACCCTTCGCGGCGCGCGACTGAACCCCCGCGACGGAACCCCCGCGCGCTGCGTCGTCCCCGGCGACATCGCGGTGCTCGTGCGCACCAACAAGCAGGCCGAGCAGGTGAGCGCGGGACTGCGAGCGGCGGGCGTCCCGGTCGTCGTGACCGGACGCACCAGCGTGTTCAGCACGCCCGCCGCGGAGCAGTGGCAGCTGCTGCTCGAGGCGCTCGAGCAACCGCACCGCACCGCGCGGGTGGCCAGGCTCGCTCTGGGTCCGTTCGCCGGACTGCCCGCGGCGCAGGTCGCCGACCTCGACGACGGCTCGGTCACCGAGCTCGCGCTGCAGCTGCGGGTCTGGTCGCGGTTGCTCGACGAGCGGGGCGTGGCGGCCGTCTTCGAAGCCGTGTCGGCCGAGCGAGCACTGCAGCCGCGGCTGCTCGCTCTCGACGGTGGCGAGCGGCTGCTGACCGACCTGCGGCACCTGGCGCAGGTGCTGCACGAGGTCGCCCAGCACGAGCAGCGCGGGCTGAGCGCCCTGGTCACCTGGCTGCGAGCCCGTCGCGACGAGGCCGTGCGCGACGCAGGGACGCTCGAGCGCAGCCGCCGCCTGGATTCGGACGCCGCGGCGGTCCAGGTCATCACGGTCCACACCAGCAAGGGTCTGGAGTTCCCCGTCGTCATGATGCCGTTCGGCTGGAACCGCTGGCCCGGCAACGAACCGTCGACGGCGGCGTTCCACGACGAGCGCGGCCGGGTGCGCGACGTCGGCGGCCCCACCGGACCGGGCTGGGCCGCCCACGTGGCTCAGGGCAAGGCAGAGGAGGCGGACGACGACCTGCGGTTGGCGTACGTCGGGCTCACCCGCGCCATGGGTCACCTCATCACCTGGTGGGCGCCGACGGCGAACACGGTCACCTCAGCCCTGCACCGCCTGCTGCTGCACCGCGATCCGGTGACCGTGGCGCCCACCAAGATCCCCGTGCCGGCCGACTCCGTGGCCCTGCAGATGTTCCAGGACCTGGCCACCGACCACCTCGCGGTCGAGGTGATCGAGCCGCGCGCGGTGGGTCGCTACGAGCCGCCGGCACAGAAGTCCGCGGCACTGTCGCTCGCCACGCTCGACCGCGCTCTCGACATCACCTGGCGGCGCACGTCGTACAGCGCTCTCACCGCAGCCGCGCACGACCAGCGGATGGGCAGCGAGCCCGAGGTGGCCCAGAAGGACGACGAGACCGACTCGGACGTCGCGGAAGCGGGTGGCGCGCTCGACGCCGCCCTGCGCGCGCTGCCGTCGGCGTGGGACCAGCTGCCCGGCGGCGCGGGCTTCGGCACGCTGGTGCACGCGGCGCTCGAGCAGATCGAGGACGCCGCGGACGAGGCGGCAGTCCGTTCGGCGGTGGCGCTCAACGTCGCGCGGTCGGCACCGGGGACGGACGTCGGCATGCTGACCGACGCGCTCGTGACGGCCCTGCGGACGCCGCTGGGGGCGCTCGCGCGTGGGGTGTCGCTGGCCGAGCTGAGCCGCGGCGACCGGCTGCCCGAGCTGGACTTCGAGCTGCCCCTGGCCGGTGGGGATGAACCCCTGGCTCTTCGCCCGGTGCTGTCGGGGCTGGTTCCGTTGTGGCGCAAGCACTGCAGCACCGGTGTCCTGTCGGGGTACGCCGACGAGCTGGCGACGCTCGACCCCGCCCCCCTGCGGGGTTACCTCACCGGCAGCATCGACGCCGTGCTGCGCCTGCGCGTCGACGGCGCACCGACGTACCTCGTCGTCGACTACAAGACCAATCGCCTGGGCGGGTACGTCGAGCCGCTGACCGCCTGGCACTACCGGCACGAGGCGATGCAGACCGCGATGATCGAGGCGCACTATCCGTTGCAGGCGCTGCTGTACGGCGTCGCCCTGCACCGGTACCTGCGCTGGCGCCAGCCCGGGTACGACCCCGACATCCATCTCGGTGGGTCGCTGTACCTGTTCCTGCGTGGCATGTCCGGGCCCGGCGTCGTCGCCGCGGACGGCTCGGTGCCTGGTGTCTTCGCGTGGCGGCCACCGTCCGCCTTGGTGGTCGGGGCATCAGACCTGCTGGCGGGTACGACGTGACCGAGGTGACGACGTACGCGCCCACGTCCGCCCTGCGGGCCACCGGTCTGCTCCACGAGTTCAACGACGCCGGGATGCTGTCGGCGGCGGACGTCCACGTGGCGCAGCGCCTCGGTGCCCTCGGCGGCGAGGCGGACGAGGCGGTGCTGCTCGCCGTCGCCTTGGTGGTGCGATCGACCCGGCACGGGTCAGTCGTCGTCGACCTGACCACCGCCCGTGACACGACGGTCGCCGACGACGACGAGGCCATCGAGTCGACGGTGGTCGAGCTGGGCTGGCCCGACGCCAGCTGGACGGCCCGCTGCGCGGCGAGCCCACTGGTCGGCGCGTCCGGCCCGCTGCGAATCGACGGCGACCGCCTGTGGCTGGCCCGCTACTGGGAGCAGGAGCAACAGGTGGCCGACCAGCTGCTCACCCGGTCGGCGACCCGCCCCGACGACCTCGCGCTCGACGTTCTGGCACAGGGGATGCAGCGTCTCTTCGGGGAGGGCGCGGATGAGGACCAGCGCACGGCGGCCGCGGTCTGCGCGTTGTCGTGGGTCAGTGTCCTGGCCGGCGGGCCGGGCACCGGCAAGACCACCACGGTCGCCCGGCTGCTGGCCCTGCTGCGAGAGCAGCACCCGCAGTGCCGGATCGCACTGGCCGCGCCGACCGGTAAGGCCGCGGCCCGGCTGGAGGAGGCCGTGCGCTCGTCGTCCGCCCACCTCTCCCCGGCGGACCGCGAGCGGTTGGGGGACCTGAGAGCTGTGACGCTGCACCGACTGCTGGGCTGGCGCCCCGGCGCTCGCAGCCGCTTCCGGCACGACGCATCGAACCGGCTGCCGTTCGAGGTCGTCGTGGTCGACGAGAGCTCGATGGTCTCGCTGACGATGATGGCTCGGCTGCTCGAGTCACTGCGGCCGACGACCCGCCTGGTGCTGGTGGGTGACCCCGACCAGCTGGCCTCGGTCGAGGCCGGGGCCGTGCTGGGCGACCTGGTCGATCGCACGACGCTGGGCCGACGCACGCCGTCGTCCGCCGTCGCTCTGCGCGCAGTGCTGCCTGGTCTGGACGTCGTCGAGCGCGAGCCCTCGCCCGCCGCCGCGATGCGCGACGGCGTCAGCGCCCTGCACACCAACCACCGCACCGACGTGCCCGAGATCGCCGAGCTGGCAGCGCACGTGCAGGCCGGGCGCGCCGACCAGGTGCTCGAGCTGTTGGCCTCGGGTGCTGCGCACGTCGAGCTGGTCGAGGTCGAGGACGACGCCCGCCTCAGCGAGGCGCAGCTGGCCGGCGTGCGGGCCGACGTCGTCGCGAGCGGGTCGGCGCTGCACGCCGCGGCGGTCCGCGGTGACGGCCCTGCTGCTGTTGCGGCACTGGATGCCCACCGGCTGCTGTGCGCCCACCGCCGTGGTCCGCGCGGCGTCGCCCACTGGTCGGCCCTGGCGACCGGGTGGCTCGCCGAGCAGCACCCGACCGCCCCGCGCGGGGACGGGCACTGGGTCGGTGAGCCGTTGCTGGTGACCAGCAACGACTACGAGGTCGGCCTGTACAACGGCGACACCGGTGTCGTCGTGGACGACCAGCGTGGCGGTCTGGTCGCCGTCTTCGGTCGCGGCGGCGAGCCGGTGAGGGTGCCCGTGGCCCGACTCGGCGACGTCCGCACCCTGCACGCGCTCACCGTGCACCGCAGCCAGGGCAGCCAGTTCGGTGCCGTCACCATCGTCCTGCCGCCGGCCGCTTCGGCCCTGGGCACCCGCGAGACGGTCTACACCGCCGTGTCCCGCGCCACCCACCACGTCCGGCTCATCGGCAGCGCCGCGGCCCTGACCGCCGCAATCGGTCGTCCCGCCGCGAGGGCGACAGGTCTGCGCGAGCGCCTGCGCTGATGCCGGACTCTGTGTGCGCCACGCACGCCTATGGCTGACCTGGTGGTGCTTCCTAGTTCGGCCAACGGGTTGGTGGCGGTCCAGTCCAGTGGTTCGGGTCGTGGTTGGTGACGTTGGGTTCGTGCTGGGTGCTGGGTGCTGGGTGCTGGTGCTGAGGTGGCGTGGTCATCACGGCACCTTCTCCGCCGGGGTCACGCCCGGCCCATTGGGCCAGGGACAGGCGTGGGTGTGGGTGTGGGTGCTCACCCCACCCCTGGCGCCACGCACGTTACAGGGGTGAGATGCGCCGGCCTCGACCTCGGGCCAGCGTTGCTGACCGTGACGGATGGTTGCCCAAAGTTCTCAAAAGTCGTTGCGCCAGAACAGGTCTGAAGGTCCGGGACTGTCGGTGGTGGCCTCTAGCGTGTGAGACATGGACAGCACCGGGGCACTGAGCGAGGCGCTCGTCGCCGTGCGCGACGCGGTCTCGGGGCTGCAGTTCGAGGACCTGCACGGTGTCGATGCCGGGTCCCTGCTGACCGACGTCGCTGACCTTCGTCGGCTGATCGACCAGGCCGAGGGTGAGTGGTTGCGCCGGGTCGGTGAGGTCCAGGCCCGCGGCGCCGCCCAGGTCATCGGGGCGGGTTCGACGAAGGCGTTCCTGCGCGGCACGTGCCTGGTGTCCCCGTCCGAGGCAGCGCGCGCTGTGGCCACGGCCAGTGCCCTGCGTTCGACCTGCGAGGCGACGGCGCACGCCATCGCCGCTGGGACGATCGGGATCGGTCAGGCGCAGGTCATCACCAAGGTCATCACCGACCTGCCCAGCGCCCTGTCCGAGGACGTCCGGCTCGCGGGTGAGGCGACCCTGGTCGAGCACGCCCGGGCCCTTGACCCGGTGCAGCTGGCCCGCGCCGGGCGGTACCTCGCGTCGCGGGTCGATCCGCACGGGGTCGCGCGGGACGAGGCCGAGCAACGTGAGCGGTCCGGGGTCACCTTCGCGTCCACCCTGTGCGGGGCCGGGATCGCCCGCGGTGACCTGGACCCCGAGTCCCTGGCCGTGATCCAGGCGGCGCTCGAACCGCTGTCCGCCCCACGACCGCCGACCCCGGACGGGCTCATCGACGGGCGCACCGCGGCCCGGCGCCGCCTGGACGCCCTGGTGGAGGTGTCGCGCCACTACCTGGACTGCCAGCAGGCACCTGACGTCCGCCGCCCGGGCGCGCACCTGTCGGTCGTCACCGGCGCCGGGACCCTGGCGGGTGAGCCGGGCGGGTCGTCCCTGGACTGGGGCGGGGTCATCTCCGGGGAGACCACCCGACGCCTCGCGTGCGACGCGACGATCACCCCGGTTACCGTCGGGCCGCTCGGTCAGGTGCTGGACGTCGGACGACGCACCCGCACCGTCAACGCCGCAATGTGGGCCGCCCTCATGGTCCGGGACCAGAACTGCGCGTTCCCCGGCTGTGACACCCCGGCCTCGCGATGCGACGCCCACCACATCCAGCACTGGGCCGACGGCGGACCGACGAGTCTGGCCAACCTGGTGCTGCTGTGCCGGTACCACCACCAACGCGTCATCCACGACGACCAGCACGACGACCGGTGGTCAGTCCGGATCGACGAACCCACCGGCCGACCGATGTTCGACCCACCCGTCTGGACCAGGCGACGCGGGACACCCCTGCCACCCCTGTGGCAACCCGACGGGTGAATTTCGACGACCGGGGCAACGGGGCGTCAGATGTGACGCGCCGTTGCCCCGATCGGCCACGGGGTTGCTCCGTCGCCCCGCTCGTCATCGCGCTCATCGGCCGCACCAGGATTTGGGCGGGACGGATGTCCCGGACTTCGGTGTGCGCACCGGGACCTGGGCAGCGAACCGGTCCACGCGGCCAAGGACGAGTCACCCTCCAGGCGGTCGAGAACCAGGCAGCCAGAGCGGAGACACCACTAGTTCTCGCCCGACGCCCACCGCCTGGCCCGCCCGGTGCTACGTCGTGCGTCGGCCCAGGCGACGCGGGCGGTGCGCAGTCGCGGCAACCGAACGGGCTCACCGCGGCGGCGAGCCCGCAGCCGCTCGACCAGCCACGGGGAGGCCTGCACGAGTTCGATGGCCTGGGTCTTGCTCAGCAGCTGCCCGGTCGCGAGCGCATGGCGTCCGCGCGCCATCGACGTCAACCCCAGCTCGGCGATGACCGGGTCGAGCCACCACCACGTAGAGAGCGTGGGTGGCCGGGGTGAGACGTCTGGCCACCCACCCGGGCAAGGGCTACGTCAGCCAGCCGCGAAGGCGGCGTGCTGCTGGGCCAGCAACTCGCGGTTCGGCTGCTCGCGCCTGGCCTTCGGCACACGGCGCGGCTGCACGAGCGCGCCTTGTTCTGCGATCGCCGCGGGTGACCCCGGACCATCCGGTGGTCACCTGGCAGGACCACCCGAGCAACGTCGTCCCAGGTGGCGCCAGCCTCGGGGAGAAGACGCCGGCGCCTTAGCTCGTGCACGCGTCGCCGCCGTCTGGTGTCGGCCCCGCGCGAGCGGCTGATCTGACGCACCGGACGGCCTCGTGCAAAGCCCACGAGACCGTCCGGTCGCCATGGCGTCAGTGGTGCGACGCCGTTTGGCGGGTCACGGCACCTGCGCCGCCTGCGCCTCGGCGACGAGCATCCGGCCGTCGTAGGCCGTGATGAAGCGCGCCTTGACCAGCCGGTCGACGTCCCGCCTGACCGCCTGCACGTACAGGGTGTGGCTCACGTACAGCTGCTTCAGCAGGGCCGTGCTGAACGGCACCTCGTGGCCGGCGATGAAGCAGAACGAGGCTCCGGTCGAGCTGCCGTACCAGGTCGACGTCGGCACGTCGACGTACGGCGAGCGCAGGCCGCCGAGCACGTTGCCGAAGCGGTCGAGCACCGGCTCGCCGTTCTGGACCACCATCGGCGACCCGTACGGCGGCGCGGCGCCCCGGCGGACCCACTGGTCGAGGTTGCGCATCATCGCGTCGAAGAAGATCTGGCTGGGGAACCGGCTGCGCGGGCCCTCGTTGCACTCCGCCGGGGGCACGGAGCGTCCGCCCTTGATGATGTCGGCAGGCTGTGCGGCGTAGTTCAGCTCGGTGGGTGTCGCGTGCCCGGCACCGGTCATCTCGTACTGACGGTAGCGATCGGTCGGCCAGTCGCTGTCCGGACGGCGCGCGGTGATCCCGCGCAGGTAGTCCGACTGTGACATGACGTGGATGATCGGCGTCCCGACGTTCGAGAACTGGCGACGCGGGTCGTCGACCGCGGGCACCGCCTCGCACTGGTTGATCGGGTAGATGCCCGCGAAGTTGCCGCCGGCCACCGCGACGATGTACCCGTCGTACACGTCCCGGCCGGTCTGCTGCACTACGCGCGGCTGGACGGCGTTGATGTAGTCGTACATGTAGCCCCCGGTCTGGGAGTACCCGAACCCGTACAGCTTGACCTGATGGCGGATCCGCTGGCCCACGTACGCGACGGGGTTCTTGGCCGACTTCGCGCGCAGCAGCTGGCCGACCTGGGTGTAGATGTCCCACGCCAGACCGTTCTCGGTGGTGCGCGAGCTGTCGGACGGGACGGTGGCGCAGTTGCGCGGGTCGTCGAGCGGCAGTGGGTTGTCCATCGCCATCGCCTTGTAGCGAACGGGGTCGAAGGTCTTGAGCGTCTGCATGGACACCGGCTTGATGGTCACGCCCACCCAGATGTCACCGTTGCGGATCAGCTGGTCGTGCATCAGACCCCAGCCGAGGTTGAGGTCGAACAGGTTCGAGGGGTTGAGCGGCTCGACGACGACGTTGCCGCTGAAACGCGCGGCCTTCGCCGGCCGGCGGACGAGGATCCGGGTCGTGTACGGGGCGTTCGCCGTCCGGACCACGGCCGGCCCCGGCTTGGGCCAGGTGTAGACGTTCGCCAGGCCGCTGACGAAGTACTCCTCCTCGACGTAGCCGATCTTGCGCAGGTTCTCGGGCACCCGCGTGTGCGCGGCGCCGCCGAACGGGTACGACGTCGAGGTGACCGGGATCGGACCCTGGATCTTCGTCCCCTCGATGCTCGTCGTGGACATCGGTGTGGTCGTTGCCGCGGTGGTCGACGCGGTCACCCGCGGGGTGGCCGCTGCCGGCACGGGTCCGGCCGTCGCGGTCGGGCTCGCCAACAGCCACGCGACGGCGGCGACGGTGATCGTCCGGCCCAGACGCTGACGCCGGGGCCAGCGGGCGGCTGCCGGTGGAGCGAGCTTCGTTGATCGCACGGATCCTCCTCGGTGAGGTCCCCCCTGCTGGATGTGCTCCGGGGACGGGCCCCATCCTGCCCAAAACGGACGATTAGGCAAGGGGCAGTCCCGCAGGTCGCTGCGGCACGTTCCGGACATGCTGCCCACGGCTGCCCGTTGTGCCGTTTTCACGACGATTCGGGGGGACCACGTGACAAGCTGCCGGCATGTCGTTGAGGGAAGGCCTGTACGAGACAGTGCTGACGGCCTCCCTCCAGCAGGCGCTGACCGAGCTCGACCTCATTGCCGAGACAGCGACGATCGAAGATGCCGAGTCCGCGCAACAGCTCGCCGGGTTTCTCGCCGACGCCGTCAACCGCGCCCTGGCGAGACAGAGGCCCGAAGAGCGGGTGCGCTTCGCCAACGAGGTGCTCGCACACCTTGGCACTGACGAAGTGATTGAGCCTGGCCCAAGGCATCTCGTGGCGCTCCGCCGTCCCATCGCGCCGGGCGTGTGGGCACTGGACACCCGCCCACAGACACCCCTGTCACAGCCGGCCTTGCTGACCAACGCCCGTGGCGAGCCGAGCATGGGCACCGAAATCGCTGCCGAGCTCGACAGCGCGGACTCGGTGGATCTGCTGTGCGCGTTCGTGAAGTGGAGCGGGCTGCGCATTCTCGAGTTGCCACTGCACCGGCTCAAGCAACGCGGTGGCCCGCTGCGCGTGCTGACGACGACCTACATGGGAGCTACCGAGCGGCAGGCGCTTGACCGCCTGGTCACCCAGCTAGGCGCTGAGGTGCGGATCAACTACCAGACGACGTCCACCAGGCTGCACGCCAAGGCCTGGTTGTTCAACCGCCACAGCCGCTTCGACACCGCGTACATCGGCAGCTCCAACCTCAGTCGCGCGGCGCTGCTGGACGGCCTGGAATGGAACGTGCGCCTTGCGGCTGGCAGCACACCGACACTGCTCGACAAGTTCCGTGCCACCTTCGACTCCTACTGGGCCGACCCCAGCTTCGAGCGCTACGACCCGGCCCGCGACCGCGACCGTCTCGACGACGCGATCGCGGCGGCTCGGGGGGCGACAGGGGCAGCACCAACCGTACTCAGCGGTCTGGAGGTGCGACCCTTCCCGCACCAAGCCGAGATGCTCGAGCAGCTCGACGTCGAGCGACGGGTACACGAACGACATCGGAACCTGGTCGTCGCAGCCACCGGCACCGGCAAGACCGTCATCGCCGCACTGGACTACCGGCGACTCGGCGACCGGACGTTGCTCTTCGTCGCCCATCGCCGCGAGATCCTCGAACAAAGCCTGTCCACGTACCGCAACGTACTGGGCGACGGGGCCTTTGGTGAGCTGTACGTCGACGGGCGACGACCGGAGCGGTGGCAGCACGTCTTCGCCAGCATCCAGTCGCTGACCGCCTACGGGATCGACAAAATCCCCGCCGACCACTTCGACGTCGTCGTGCTCGATGAGTCGCACCACATGGAGTCGGCCAGCTATCGGCGACTGATCCAGCACCTGAAGCCGCAGGAGCTGCTCGCCCTCACCGCCACCCCGGAGCGCGCAGACGGCGTCAACATCGCCCAAGAGTTCTTCGATGGCCACATCAGCGCAGAGCTACGACTCTGGGACGCCCTCACCGCTGATCTGCTTTGTCCTTTCCACTACTTCGGCGTCGCCGACGGCACCGATCTCTCGCGACTGGAGTGGAGGCGCGGAGACTACGACGTCGCAAGCCTGAGCAACCTGTACACCGGCAACGACGCGCGGGTGCGGATTGTGCTGCGAGCACTGCGGGACAAAGTATCTGACGCTCGGGCGATGCGTGCGCTGGGATTCTGCGTGAGCAAGGCTCATGCAACATTCATGGCCCGGACGTTCACCGAGGCTGGTGTCCCCGCAGTTGCGATTGACGCCGACTCCACCCGAGAAGAGCGGGCCGGGGCACTGCAGGCGCTCAAGGATCGGCGGGTCAACGCGATCTTCGCCGTCGATCTCTTCAATGAGGGCCTCGACCTGCCGGCCGTCGACACACTGCTACTTCTGCGCCCGACGGCATCCGCCACGATCTTTCTGCAGCAGCTGGGTCGTGGCTTGCGCCGCACCCACGACAAGTCTGTCTTGACGGTGCTCGACTTCGTGGGTCAGCAACGGCGGGAGTACCGCCTCGATATGCGGTACACGGCGATGACCGGTTCACGGCGCAACGAGCTCGCTGCTCAGGTTTCAAGCGGCTTCCCCTTCTTGCCGGCTGGCTCTCAGATCGTGCTCGACCGAGTGACTGAGCAACAGGTGCTCGAGCAGATCAAGGCTCACCTGCGCCTTTCCCGCAAGCAGCGGGTGGCGGATGTCCGCTCGATCGCGACCACCTCGGTGGCGGTCTATCTCGAGGCGAGCGGCGCCGAGCTAGCCGAGATCTACGCGGCGAAGAGCAGCTGGACTCGGCTGGTTCGCGACGCCGACCTGCCTTGGCCCGCGGCCGTCCCGGGCGAGGAGTACCTGCTCCGACGGGTCAGTGCTTTCGTCCATGTCGACGACGTCGATCGAGCGCACGCGTACACCGAGCTGCTGTCACCGACGGCGCCGCCGTACGCCGAGCTTCCCGCCCGACTGCAGCGATACGCCCGCATGCTGTTCTTCACGGTCTGGCCCAACGGTGGCGGTCACCACAGCTATCAGGCCGGGCTCGCGGCCCTGCGCACACAGCCGGCCGTCTGTGCCGAGCTCGAGCAGGTCATCGCGCTCGGCCTGAGCCGGGCCCAGCATGTGGCGCGGCCCCTGATTGGCGACGTGACCTTGGCGGCGCACGCCCACTACCGCCGTGAGGAGCTGCTGGCTGCCCTGGACTGGGCCTCGCTCGATCGGTCCGCACGGGGCAACATCACCGGAGTTGCCTGGGCTGAAGCCAGCCAGACAGACGCGCTGATGGTCAACCTGCACAAGTCCGAGCGCGACTTCTCGCCCACCACCATGTACCGGGACTACGCGCTGTCCGAGTCGCTCTTCCACTGGGAGTCGCAGAACGCCACCACGTCGGACTCCCCCGTCGGGCGCCGTTACGTCCACCACGAGCGGCTCGGAACCCAGGTGCTGCTCTTCGTGCGTGATGCCCCCTCGAACCCGCTCGGCGCCGGGGCGCCGTTTCTGCTGCTCGGCCCTGTGCGTTACGTGCAGCACCGCGGTGAGCGGCCGATGGCCATCACCTGGCAGCTCGAGCATGAGATCCCGCCCGCCGTCCTGCTGAGCTCACGAGCCGTGGCGGTCTAGCGGCACCGCTTCCACCCTCACACCCAGACGGTGTCGTGCTGGGCGTACAAGTCGGCCAGTTCTGCGTCGCTGGGCCGGACGCCGGTGCGGCCCATCTCGAAGGTGCCCTCGAAGGACGCCTCCCGTGCCGCACCGGGGATGAACAGGATCATCATGGACGCCGGCTCACCGGACTTTTGCAGAACCCGTGCACACCGCCGGCCGGCACGTGCAGGAAGTCGCCGGCGCCGGCGTCCACCCACTGCTCACCGTCGTACAGCCGCACCGTGCCGGCGAGGACGTAGAACGCCTCGGCGAGCGAGCTATGGAAGTGCGGCGCAGGCCCGCTGGGCTTGGGGCAGAGATAGAACCCATGGTCGCCGTCGGTGCGTGCACCGGGCGGTCCGGCCTCGAAAGTACTGTCAACTGCGTCCGACGACCGTCCACGACTTCACCGCGCAGAAGCGCGAGATGCCGGGCTCTGCACGGCGGGTCAGACCTCGACGTGATCCGCGGCGGGTGCGGGCGCGTGCTGGCCCGAGCCCCGGACGCCGGCGGCGACGAGGGCGAAGGCCGCGACGAGGAACAGCGCTGAGGCAGCGAAGGCGTGTGAGGCACCGGCGGTGAAGACGTGGTGCGCCTGGGCGACGGCCGACGCTCCCTCGAGCACCCCGGCCGCTGCTGCGTAGTGGCCGAAGACGGTGACGAGCACCGCGACGCCGAGCGTGCCACCCAGCTGCTGGGTCACGTTGACCAGGCCGGACGCCGCACCGGCGTCCCGTGCGGGCACGCCGTCGAGCGCGGCCTGGGTGAGCGGGATGAACGACAGTCCGTTGCCGAAGGCGAAGAGCAGTAGGCTCGCGACGACGCGCAGGTACGTCGAGTCCGGGCCGAGCGTGCTGGCCAACGTGAACCCGCTGACCGCCAGGGCGATGCCGACCAGCATCATCACCTTGCCGTTGACCCGGTTCATCAGCACCCGGCTGCTCGCCTGCGAGACGACGAAGACCGTCACCGGCATCGGCAGGAACGCGAAGCCGGTGGCCAGCGAGCTGTAGCCCAGCACGTCCTGCAGGAACTGGGTGAGGAAGAAGAACATGCCGAACATGCCGGCGAACAACAGTCCGCGTGCGACGTTCGCGATCGTGCGGCTGTGGTCGGCGAACAGCGACAGCGGCGTGATCGGCTGTGCGGTGCGCTTCTCGACCACGACGAATGCGGCGAGCAGCACAGCGCCTGCGGCGAACGACGACAGGGTGAGGACGTCGGCCCAGCCCGCGGTCGCCGCCCGGACGAAGCCGTAGACCAGGCCGGTCATGCCGAGCGTCGAGAAGACGGCACCGGGCAGGTCGAAGGTGCCCGACCGGCGTCCGGTCTCGGGCAGCACCGCCAGGCCGACGAGGATCACGACGACGCCGATCGGCACGTTGACGAACATGACCCAGCGCCACGACGCCCACTGGGTGAGGGTGCCGCCCAGGATCAGGCCGAGCGCCCCACCGCTGACCGACACGGCGGTGAACAGGCCGAGCGCGCGGGCCCGGTCGCGAGGCGCGCTGAACATCGTCGTCAGCAGGGCCAGGGACGACGGCGCCGCCAGCGCCGCTCCGACGCCCTGCAAGGCACGGGCCGCGAGCAGCAGCCCACTGGTCGGCGCGAAACCACCGAGCAGCGACGCGAGCGAGAACACGGCGATGCCGGCGATGAAGGTGCGGCGGCGGCCGAGCAGGTCGCCGGCCCGCGCGCCGAGCAGCAGCAGGCCGCCGAACGTCAGCGTGTAGGCGTTCAGCACCCACGACAGGCCGGCGGGCGAGAAGCCGAGCGCGCGCTGCATCTGCGGCAGGGCGACGTTCACGATGGTGGCGTCCAGCACGACCATCAGCTGGCAGGTCAGGATCACGGCCAGCACGATCGTCGCGTGGGCGGGACGGCGGAGGCGGCGAGGTGCGCTCGCGGCGTCCGGCGGGGCGCAGGGAGCGGTGGTGGTGTCAGAGGACACGGCTGCTTCTCTCGGCGGGGACTAAGGTGAGGGACCAAGCGGAGGCTTCTTCCGGAACTATACGGAGGATCACTCCGCTTCTGCAACCGAAAGGGCTGGGCATGGGCGAGGCGCGCGAGCGGACGGCGGTGGCGGCTAGGCCGCTGCGCGCCGACGCCCACCGCAACCGAGCGAGGCTGATCGAGGCCGCCCGTGAGGTGTTCGCCGCCCGCGGCAGCGCGGCCACCGTCGAAGAGATCGCCAAGGCCGCCGACGTCGGCGCCGGCACCTTCTACCGCCACTTCCCGCGGCGCATCGACCTGGTCGAGGCGGTCTACCGCGAGGACGTCGAGGGGCTCGTCACGCTCGCCGCCGACCTCGCCGCAACGACCGAGCCGTGGCCGGCGCTCGTCGCCTGGCTCGAGGGCTTCGTCCGGTACGCCCAGGCCAAGCGCACCCTGCTGACCGAGCTGCACGAGGCGTTCGAGAAGAGCCCCGACCTCGCGATCCAGCTGCGCGAGAGCATCACGGGGGCCGCCGGCTCGGTGCTCGCCCGGGCCCAGGCGGGCGGTGCCGCGCGCGCCGACCTGGACGCCGTCGACCTGATGCAGCTGGTCGGCGGGATGTGCATGGCCCGCGGCGGCACCCTGGAGCAGAACCAGCGGCTGCTCGGGTTCGTCCTCGACGGGATCAGGACCCCCGGTTCACACCACGACTGACGCCGTCACGCTCTGACCGTCCGGCCCTGCCAGGGTGACCTCGGCCGAGAACGGCGCCGCGAACGGCACCCACACCGCGTAGGCGGCGCTCGCGAACGGCCCGCGCCAGCGGACGGCGTGGATCTGGCCGTCGTTCGCGAACACCGGCAGGCCGCGCGGCAGGTCGGCGAGCACGAAGGTCTGGTCCAGCGCCGACGACCCGCGCCACGGCGTGACGACGACCGGCGGGTCGACGCTGCGACGAAGCGGCGGCGGCTGCACCCTGATCCGGTCGATCGACACGGGCGCCGGCTCGGTGATGGTCAGCGCAGCCGGCAGCGGCAACCGGCGCGACTTCACCGCGCGGACGCGCATCGTGACACCGGCGCCCGCGCCGGCCGGCGCGTCGGTGTCCAGCCCGATGAGCACACCCGTGGCCCGCGTCGCGGCGGTCGACAGCTCGAGGGTCCACGGCGGCGGCGGAACCCAGCCGGCGACGGTCACCGTCTGCTCGACCAGCCGCCCCAGCGGGTCGGTCAGCCGCAGCACCACCGTCACCGGGTCGGCCGCGACCGGCCGGGTCAGCCACAGCACCAGCGGCGAGCGGCCGGCCGCGCGCGGACCACGCTCGATCCGGCTCGCGGTGGACGAGGGCGGTGTGGTGCCTGCCGTCTGAGGCAGGTCCTCGAGGTTCGCCTGCGGGACGACGTCCGGCGCAGCACCGATCAGCGCCGACACCCGGTGGGAGCCGGCGGCCGTGGCCCGCGCCGGCGCGCTCGTCGATGAGCGCGCCACCACCCCGCGGTGGTCCGTGCCCCACAGCTGGGCGCTGAGCGGCTCGAGGTCGGACCCGGCAGGAAGCACGGTGAGAGTGGTGATCTCGGACGCGGGTGAGTGCAGCCCGCGCACGCCCTCGACAGGAACGGTGGCCACCGGGACCGCGACCGCACGCAGGTACCAGGCGTCCCACGACGCGGGCAGCGTCCCGGTCCAGCTCGCCTGGTAGATCGGCGAGCCCATCAGCGGGTCCGTCGCGGTCGGGGTGGCCGTCACCGGCACCGTCGCGAGCGGCGGGCCCATGCTCTCGCGGTCGCGCGCTGCGTCGAACGACCGGGTCGCGTAGAGCTGGAACTGCTGCACCGGAACGGTGCTGGCGCTCATCAGTGACATCGTCACCGACCCGTCGTCCTGCACCGCAGCGCGCGCGAGTGGCTGAGTAGGGGTGCGCAGCCGCGGGGCGATGGCGGCCTGCAGGTGCAGGTGCCCGGACGTCGGAGGGCCCGGCCAGGGCGACTCGATGCCGGACGCCGACTGCGTGGTGACCGTGAACAGGTGGATGTCGGTCGAGCCCTTGGGCAGCGGGACGTCCAGCGAGCGCTCGGTGCCGGCGAGCTCGGCCACCCGACGGAACGCGGCCCGTTGCTTGGCCGCTGGCAACGCGTCGTACGCGGCCCACAGGGCGGCCAGCCGCACGCCCGGCGAGTCGGTGTCGGGTGCGCGCGAGACGAGGCCCGCACGCTGGCGCAGGCTGGTCTCGGCCACCTCCCACACCACGCAGGTGCGGACGTCGCCACCGGCGGGCAGCGACCAGTGCACGCGTACGTGCGAGCAGCCCCTCGCGTCCAGCGTGCTGCCGAGCGGGACCCCGGGTGGCGCGGGCGGCGGGATCGGTTGCACCGGAACGGGACTGGCCGCACTGACCCTGGCCGGGTGCGCGGTGTCGGGCGCGTACTCAGTCGGACTGGACCCCACCGCCAGCGTGCTGCGCAGCCAGACCTGCACCCCCCACCGTCCGGCCGTGGTGAAGTCCAGCGACGGCACCGGGCCGAGCATCCGGTAGCGCCGGCCGCCGTCGCCCTGCGAGGGCCCGGGGTCCATCGCGTGCTCGCCGTCCGGGCCCAAGGTGGTGACGGTGCACCCCACACCGGTCGGGACGTCGCCGGCGAAGGTCAGCCCGAGGTCACGGCGGAAGCACCCCGACGGCATCGCGGTCGACGGGTCGAGACCCGCGGGCGGCACCGACGAGGCGCCGGTCATCGGGTAGAACAGCGCGACGACCTGCAGGGTCGTGGGCGTGCGTTCGGTCCAGTCCAGCGCCACCTCGAGGGCCAGGTTCGCCGGGCAGGTGGTGGAGCCGGCGTACGTGGTCGTCAGGTCGAGCCCGATCAGCCTGGGGGGCAAAGGGCCTGGCTCGTCGCCGACGTAGTGGACGTCGCGCCAGGCCGACCACAGGCCGTGCACGTCGACGACGGACACCGCGTAACCGACGTCCCGTCCACCGCTCAGCACCGGGATCTCGACCCCACCGTCGACGAACGCGACCCGCGAGGCACCGGGTGTATCCGGGGGCCCGTCCGGCGACAGCGTCAGCGGCCGCTCGCCGCCGGCGTCGCGCGCCGGGGCCAGCGACACCGCCTGGGCCGACCCGCTGGGGTACCGCGCGAGCGTGCCCGCACCCACGCGACCCAGGGCCGCCGTCGTGGGCAGCCGGTCCCACGACAGGTGGACGCTCTCGCGCCAGGGCTGGTCCGCCGTGGCCGGCCCGACGAGCCCGCTGCGGCTCGCCGTCAGGTTGGTCGGGGCCGGCACGGCCGACAGCGGGCCGACCTGCGGCGCGAACGCGGCCAGCTCGACCTTGCCGCGACGCGGTGCGGGCGGCCGGCGCCAGGTCGCCGTCACCATCAGGTCGCTGCCGCCGATCGAGGCGTCCGGGCGGTCACCGGAGTCGACGAAGTAGGTGGCGCCGAACCCCGTCGCGAGGTTCATCAGGGGGTCGGTCTGCGCCGGCAAGGCCAGCAGCGAGAACGGTCGCAGCACCGCGGTGGTACCCAGGCTCGAGGTCCGCGAGCCCTGTCGCGGGCCGTCGACGGTACGCAGCGACTCGAGCAGGTGCTGCCGCGGCTCTGGGGTGCCGACGTCGTACATCGACGCGATCTCGGGCAGCAGCAGGGCCTGCACCTCCTTGACCACGCCGTAGGGGTCGGCGTCCACCCACGGCGGGGCGAGGTGGCCGGCCGGGGTGACGGCGGGCCAGCCGAGCGGCGGGGTCCCGCGCCGGAGCCGGTCGACCGCGGCCTCGGCGGGCGGCAGCGGCGCGCTCACCAACCCCTGCTCGCGGGTGTCGTAGTCGCTGCCGGGCCAAGGCTGCTCGACGGGCAGTCCGACCACCTCGAGCGGTAGCCACGACGGGTCGTTGACCGCGTCGGTCAGCGTCTCGATCCGCACCGACACCACGGTGCCGTTGACCAGCCGCGCGCTGGTCGCTCCGGAGCAGCGCACCACGACGACCCGTGGGCCGTCGCCGCCGCCCGGCGTCGTGGCCGCACCCACGGCGTCCCACAGCGTGCCCGCGCCGCGATACGCCAGCAGGGTCGAGCCGGCGGACGCCGTCTGCGGCCTCAGGGTGACCTCGATGGTGACCGCTTCGACCGCGCCCCAGCGGATCAGCGTGCCCTGGCTGTCACCGGACGTCGTGTGCTTGACCCGCCGGGTCCTGCCCGGCGAGCGCCTCCAGACCGTGAACGGCTCACGTGGCACACCGATGTCCTTGGCACAGGCCCACCACAGGTGCACGTCGCCACCGCGGCGGCGCACCCGCTCGACGTCGTGGTCGTCTACTCCCTGGCCGAGCTGGATCCGCTGGCGCAGTTGACCGGTCCAGTCCAACCGCATCGCCTCGGCACGGAACCACCAGCTGTTGGCGACCCTGGCCATCAGTCCTCCACCTCCCACGGAGCAGCGACCAGGGGCACCCGGACCGCTGTGCGGCGCACCTCGGTCGTCTCGGCCAGGTCGTCCGCCGCGAGCACGAGGTCCAGCCGCGCCTCCGTCCCGCGCGACCCTGGTGCGAGCAGCATGACCGCCCTCGTCCGCCCGGGACAGCGGATGACGCGCGTCACGGTGGCACGCGGCAGGTCACCGGCACCGACGGCGGCGGCGCTCGCCTCGAGGGTCAGCCAGTCACCGCGCACGCCGGCCCACCAGAGGTGCGTGGGGTCGGCGGCGTCGACCGGCCCCGTCACCACCGCGGGCATCACCCGAGAGCGCCACAGTGGTTCGCTGCTCTCGACCACCACGGCGACCGGCTGGGGAACGGCGTCACCTGACCACAGCACCTCGACCGCCGGATACTGCGGCGCCTGCGGCACCGTGAGCCCGGCGCCCTGGTAGGCGGCGTCGACCTGGTCACCGGTCGGGACGTCGGGCAGCGCCGTCAGCGCACCGGGCATCGGCACCAGCCGGCCGCGCACAGAGACCGGAGCGACGTAGGTGACGAAGTCGTCCAGCGTGGCGAACCGCGACGTCGTGAAACCGATGCGGTGCACCAGGTTTCGCTCGCTCGCCGGTGACCCGACGTCGACCGAGTGGACGTCGACGAGGTAGTCGGTCAGCGGTTCGAAGTCGTAGGGCAGCGTGACGATCAGGTGGTCGGTGCGGTTGCCGGTGCCGTCGATGCACGGCATCTCGTGCTGCGCCTGGGCGGTGGCGACCACGTCGCGCACCGTCTGCTCCCACGGCGTCCGCACGTGCAGCTTCGCGGCAGCGGCGACCTCCGCGCTCAGGCCGACGGGCAGCGTCCACGGCGAGCCGGGGGTGCCGCCGGGGGGCGCGGGGTGCTTGCCCGACGCGGCCTGGACGACGACGCGCAGCTCCTTGCCGTAGGCGCCGAACAGCTCGGCCACCTTCTGGGTCGCGAGCGCGATCCGCACGGGCGTCTGGCAGAACACACCCACGTCGTCCATGCCCGGGGTGGTGGCCAGGAGCCACGGGCCGAGGTCGGTGGGTGCCGCCGACGCCGGTTCGGTGGCGAACGCGTAGGACTGGGTCTGCGACGGCTGCCAGGCCGGTGCCTCGCCGGCACCCGGCTGCGCGTCCTGCTTCTTCCACGCCGCCCGCCACTGCACCGAGACGGTGTACGTCTGGCCGGGGGCCAGCAACGCCCGGTCGTCCGGGTCCTGGGTCAGCGCGGTCTGCAGCGCCGAGACGTTCTGGGTGGTGGTCGTGGTGTCCCAGCTCTCGCGGGCGACCTCGGCCGCGAGCAGGCCCTCGACGGCGACGACGTAGAACGCCGGCAGGTCGACCGCCTGCGGGCCGGCGTCCCAGCCGACCACGACCGACCGGATGTCGCCCGGCAGGTCGCGCAGCCGCACCCACACCGCCGTCAGGGCCGGGTCGGCGCCGGAGGCCACACGCACGCCCATCCGCGCCGAGCGCAGCAGCGGGTCGAACCACGGGCCGGTCGGGTCGAGCAGCTGCGGCGGCAGCGGGTTCGTCGCGCTGATCCGGTCGGCGGCCTGCACGGGCTGGTGCCGGCGGACGGCGCCGGTCGAGTCCTCGAGCCGCAGCACCAGCAGCCCACCGAGGGCGCGCTCGGGCACCATGAGCAGCAGCCCCAGCTGACGCACCTCGGACCGCGCCGTCAGCCGGACGGCGTCGCGCAGCCCGTCCGCGCGGAACGTTGACCGAGCCCGGGCGCGCTGGACCAGCACGACGTCGTCGGGCGTCCCGTAGGGCGCGGGCTCGGTGCGGTCGTGCTCGGGTGAGCGCAGCACCGCACCCCGGCAGCCCAGGTCGCCCGCGGAGGCGGCGTCCGACCACCCCTGCGCCGACCGCTGCGCCGCGAGCTGGGCGAGCGGTACGCCGTCCTGCAGGATCCGCACCGCCTGCGCGTGCGCGTCGAAGGGCAGTGCGAGGTCCTGCGCCGCGGCAGGCAGGTCGCGTACCAGCCCTGCCGACATCGTGCGGATCGACTGGGCGCGCGCCGGGGTGCACGGCACGGCACCGGCCACGACCATCGCCGGTGTCGTGCCCTGCACCAGATCCGCCGCGGTGTCGTGCGTGCGCCACGGCTCCGCGACAGCGAGGTCGGCCTCGACGGGTGCCGACCGCACCGTCCCGGCCGGGTCGGGCCACGGGATGCCGACGAGGTTCCACTCGGATCCGTTGGGGCCGTACGGCTTGCCGTCGAACGTCCACAGGACGGGGGCGGCGGGCGCGGCCGGGTGGCACACGGTGCCCCACTGCTCGGTGACCGACGTCGTCAGCTGCTCGCCGTACGGCACCGCCCGAGAGAACGGGGTCGGCAACCAGTTCAGCAGCGCCAGCGCGCTCATCGGGGCGGTGGTCCCCGCGGGGACGCCGGTCCACCAGGTGGCAGGGGTCTTCCCGTCGGCCGGCAGCAGGGTGCCGGTCAGCGTCACCGACTGCACCTCGTATCGCCACCAGCGCTCGCCGATCCGGGCCCACGGGTTGGCCCCGATCCCGGTGGCACCGAACGCGTCCGCGCCCAGCACCGCCCCGGCGGCGACTCCGGGCGGCGTGACGAACCGGATCACGGGGATGGCGTCCAGAGGCACGGTCGGCAGCGGGTCCGGGCTCGGGTGGGCAGTGTCGCGGGCGTCGCCGAGCGACCCGTCGACCGAGCGGCCGGTCGCGCTGCCCTCGACCAGCGCCGGGCTGCGCGAGCTCAGGTTGACCCCGGCGACGAGCGGCTTGGCGGCGGGGTCGTCGTCCGGTTCGTCGCCGATCGTCAGTGAGACGCAGCCCTTGATCTCGAAGAAGAACAGGTCGATCGAACCGCAGACCTCGCCGTGGACGTACGGCTGGTCGACGAGCACGCCGTTCTCGAGCCGCTTGCCGACCTTGACGGTGAGCTCGGCAGAGGCGCCGATGCTGATGATGAACAGCCGCAGCTCGCCGCGAGCGTAGATGGTGCCGGCGACGAACGGCGGGTCGAAGCCGACGATGGCGTCGAACCCGGCAGCGACCTCGAGATAGAGGCCTATCGACTTGCTGCCCATCAGCACCGCGCTGATGTGGAACCCGGTGGCGATGCCCAGACCGGACGACACGGGGGGCAGGCCCGGGACCGCCACGCCGTCCCCGTGGACCATGAGGTAGCCGCTGCCGCTGATCACGTCGAGCACCTCGACGGTGACGCGGTCCGTGTAGCTGCCGAGCTCGACGAACCACTTCTCGACGTGGTTGGTGTCGAAGAACGCGCTCACCGGCACGCGGATCTTCAGGATCGACTCGATCTCGTACTGCGCGACGATGCCGATCGTGATGGTGCCGCGCCCGAAGTCCAGGTCGAGGACGGCCAGGAAGCTCGCTGTCCGCTGCTCCTTCAGGGTCGGCGGCTTGGACAGCACGTCGGCCTTCATCACGAACAGCAGGCGCGGGCCGGGCACCTCGATGAGCACGATGCCCTTGAGGTGGACGACGTAGCCGCCCTCCAGGGTGCCGAGCAGCACCCCCGCGGCGAACGCGTAGTGCCCCGGCTGCAACGACCAGCCCTGCGGGTCCATCACGCCGCCGGGCCGGCCCATCTGGTCCTGCAGCCACGCGAGGGCAGGCACCTGGACGTCGGTGCGCTCGACCCGACCCTCGTTGATCCCGACCCCGGCCATCAGCCCGAACAGGCCCAGCCCCGAGCTGCCGAGCACCAGCGGCACCGGGAACTCGACCTCGATCCCCAGCAGCACACCGGTGACGCCCGCGACCTGGTCGCGGTGCACCGCCAGGCTCGCGCTCGCCCGCAGCTTCAGCGGGATGACCTGGATGTCGAAGGACCCCGAGAAGCCGGTGCTGTCGAAGGCGAGGTACCCGCGGCCGGTGATCACGTTCGGGATGTCGACGCTGGCGCCGAACTTGGTGAGCTGCAGGTCCAGTGGTGGCCCGTCCACCCGGGCCCGCACCCGCACCGTGTCGACCTTGACCACGCCGAGGTCGAGGCCGAGGCCCACCTCGACCTCGAGGTAGGTCGGGTTCTGCCTGCTGACCTTGACGCCCAGGATCCGCAGCACCTCGTCCAGGGGCGGTGCGGCGGTCAGGCTGCCGGCCGGGATGTCGAGGGAGTACCCGCGGCTGGGGTCGAAGACGGGGAGCGGGACGTAGTCGACGACGGCACCCGCGCCGGGCTGCTCGCCCCAGCGGGAGCGGACGCCGATCGCCTTGTACCGCGTCACGATGGGCTTCGCGGGGTCGACCTTGATGATCGTCAGGTCGAAGTGGAAGGCCACCTCGATGTCGAAGAGCACGCTGACCTGGGTTCCCTGGTTCGCCACGGTGGTGATGCCGTCGGCGCCCAGCACGCCCTGAGAGACGATCACCTCGGCGCCGCGCAGCGTCAACCGCTTGGTGTGGATCAGGTCGCTGGCTCCCAGGGCGAGCGACCCCAGCTCGACGACCGCCCCTGCCGCCGGCGACAGCTCGGTCGCCGCGGACGACAACGGGGCGAGGACGCTGAGCGCGCCGAGGACGTCCAGCGCCAGCTGGTTGGTGTTGCTGTCCCTGCGCTCCCACAGCCCGTCGAGGTCGCTGTCCTTGGCGCGGAACTCAGCGCTGACCTCCCACGAGCCCTGGTCAGCGGCGATCCGCAGGCGGGCGAGGAACGTGCAGATCCCGTCGTCCGGGTTGGCCGTGCTGCCCAGCGCGGGCTGACCCTTGCGCCGCAGCTGGGACTCGGCCGCCGTCTCGATGTCGATCTCGCCGTACACCTCGCAGCGCACGAACGTCGAGCGCACCAGCTCGACGCGGACGCCCAGCCGGTGGAAGCAGTCCGGCGGCGCGGCGCGCGGCGGAGTGGGGTCGACGGCTGACGGTGGAGTGGCCACGCGCCGCAGGAGCTCGCCGGTGACGGTCACGGCCGCGGGCGGTGCGTCGCCGACAGCTCTCGCTCGCCACCACCGTCCGGACGTCGGTGGCGGGGCATCGCGACCATCCACCGACGTCCGGCTCTGGGCCTCGGTCGCACCGTTCGCGGTGCCGTCGGCGAGGTTCGTGAACCCAGCCTGGGTCAGCGCGGTGCGCATGGCAGCTCGTCGTCGCTCGCTCAGGCTCCGGTTGTGGGCGACCGTGGCCGAGTCGTCGTGCCCCTCGTACGAGGCGTAACCACTGACCGTCAGCCGGGTCGCTGCGCCGATGGTGCCCAGCCGGGCGGCGGCGTCCGTCACGAAGGAGACACCGGCCGGCTGGTGCTGGGCGTCCGCCGCCGCTTCGGTGCCGACGTTCGCCGGGTTGCGCACCCAGTCCCCGCCCTCGGCCGGGAACGGGTGGTCGTACCGGAAGTACGCGTCCAGGGACTGCACCTGCCCCACCGTCGTCTGCGCCTGCACCGAAACGGGCGCACCGGCCACGACCGGGACGTCGGCGGAGGTGCCGGTCGACGTCCCGCCCGGCCAGGTCCAGGTCGCGCTCACGCCGTTGGTCAGGCGGACGCGCACGGACGTGGTGGTCCGGGAGACCAGTGCGAGCGCCACCGTCTCGTGCGAGGTCGTCCGAAGCGTGACGTCGCCGGCTGACGCACCGGTGCCGACCGCCGCGGTGCTGCGTGTCACCGTGATCGTGCGCGAGGTGACGACGGTCGACGTCCCGGGGGTCAGCAGGCTGATCGTGACGGCCGCGGTCCCCGCCGCCGGCGTGGTGACCGGGGCGCGGTCGCTGCTCGCGACCGCGCCGGCGGCGTCGATCCGCACGTCGTACGAGCCGAGCCCCCCGGACGCCTCGGCGTACACGGTGGTGTGCTCGGGCAGCAGGGCGGTGTCGCCGGTGAACGAGACCGCCTGTCCCGCAGCGGTCATGAACCTCGCGACGATGGTCGGCACGTGACCACGGTTGACGACCTCGGCCTCGAAGACCCCGGTGACGCCCTCGTGGACGCCGACGCCGATCCACAGGTTCTCGACGCCGGCGAACACCGCGAGACCCTCGAGCCCCTCGGGCGCGACGAACAGGCGCACCTCGGGAAGGTAGAGCCCCTGCCAGTCGGTCGGCATCGCCCGCGCCGCAGCCGGGACGCCGGACGGGCCGGCGGTTCCGGACAGATCCAGCACCGCGGTGCGAAAGCCGAAACCGACGACGTCGGAGGGCCCGATCAAGGCGTAGGGCGGGCTCATCTCGACGAACTCGTAGACCTGGTCGACGGCGCTGCCGCTCGTGGTGGCCGACAGGAGGTCGACGCCTACACCCCGTCCCGCCAGCTGGCGCACGCGAAGTCGCAGTGCGGGCAGGGTGAACGCGACGGTCGGGTTCGCGGGGTCGGCGCGGAGGTGGCCGAACGAGTCGAGCATCGCGCCGCGCAGGAACGGCAGCCGCAGTCGCACCGAGGGCGCCGCGAGCACGACCTTCCACCCACCGTCTCGCGCACCGAGGGTCAGGTGGAACGACAGCTCGACGCCGACGTGCGGGTCGGGCAGCTCGATGGGGGTTCCGGTCGAGCCGCTGGACGACGAGAACGCGCCCGTGCGCGGGTCCAGCGAGAGCGGCCCGGTGAGGTCCTGCGTCGCCGTGTACGTCGACCACGTGCCGTCGGCGTCGGTGGTCTCGGTCGGCCCCGTGCCGTCCAACCCGTCCAGCAGCGGACGCAGCCCATCCAGGTCGCCCGCGTCGCGCAGCGAGCTGGGCAGCTGGTCCCACAACGACATCGCGTCACATCCCCGCTTGCGGACGCTCGCCGGTGGGAGCTCGTCAACGCCTCGGCACTCGGGGGTGGTGAGGGGTGGCGTGGCCGGGTTCGGCTCGGTCGAGTTCGCCCATGCAAGCACCGACCAAGATCATCTGGCAACAGTCGACGGCATGTTGTCGGTTTTGCCCGGTCACCGCGCCACGTCACGAAACCACGAGGCGCGATCACGCGGGTCGACCCCCGCGCGGCGACGGGACGGCGGGTCCTCGTCACCCGGGACCGGCGCGTGGTGGTCCAGGTGCGTGACGAGCACCGCCTCGCCTCCCGTCAGGTCCGGCAGCGCTCGGGCCAGTTCGGGGACCCGCGCGGACGGCAGCCTCGCGATGAACCTCGTGCGGTCATGGTGCCACGTCGACTCCACCACGGTGCCCCGCAACCGGCCGAGCAACGCACTGACGCCGCTGATCGCTGCGTCCGGAACCTCGATATCGATCTGCTCGATCGGTTGGCAGACAACGGTTCCGGCGTACTCCAACGCAGACATCAGGACGACCGGCGTGAGGTGGCGGAAGTCCGCGCCGACGCTCGACATGGCCTTGTCGAACTTCTGGTGCGGCCGGCTCTGGCGCGGGTAGTAGCCGGACGCCGTCATCGTGACCACGCAGTCGGTGACCTGCCAACCGTGCAAGCCCTGTCGCAGCGCCGATCTGACGCCCTCCTCGGTCGCCGCGATGAACGCGGGCGGCAGGTTGCCACGCTCGACCCCCGGCGAGAACTCGACCCCGTGACCGACGACAGCGGCCTCGATGCGCAGCCCGACCGTGGCCAGGTAGGGGTTCTCGTCCTGCCCCAGTCGCTCGATCGACGAACCGGTGCCCGCCACCCGCTCCAGGCACACGACGGACGTCGCCAGGAACCGTGCCCGCACGCCGTACCTCTCGTCCAGCAGTGCGGCGATGACCTCCTTCTGCACCTCGCCGTGCAGGCTGACCGCGGCCTCGCCGCCCACCGGGTCGAGCCGCAGGTCGATCAGCGGGTCCTCCCCGGCGAGCTCGCTCAACGCGGCGAACAGGGCGGAACGCTTCGTCGGGTCGACCGGCTCGACGAGCGCCTGCATCGTCGGCGGCGCGAAGCGGTGCTCGCGCCGCGCCGGTGCTCGACCGATGACGTCCCCGACGCGGACCTGCGACAGCCCGCGCAGGACGGCCACCTGACCGCCCCGCGCCGAGCTGCGAACCCGTGGGCCACCGGCCTCACTGACCGCGACCTCGGTGACCCGGCACGGACGGCGACCGGGCAGCTCGACGCGGTCGCGCGCCGCGAGCTCGCCCGACCACAGCCGCACCCAGGCCCGCCGTCCGCCGCCGTGGCGATCGACTGCGAAAACCGTTGCGGCAGCTGGGCCGCATGTCTCGTCCGCGCGGGGCAGCACCTCACGGAGCACCCCACGCAGCTGGAGCATCCCCGCACCGGTCGCGGCGGAGCCGACGACCACAGGCGTGAGAGCACCAGCGAGCACACCGCGCCGCAGCGCCCCGAGGACGTCCTGCTCACGGGCGGGCGCGCCGTCGACCCATCGGGCGAGCACCCGGTCGTCGACGTCGGCCACCGACTCCACCACCGTCGGGTCGGTCAGCGGCACGGCGTGCACCGCTGCATCCCGGCGTCCCTCGCCCGCGACGGTGGCGAGGACCACCACGTGGGGCGTCAGCCGACGGGCCACCTGGTCGAGAGCACGCGCCACGTCCGAGCCAGCGCGGTCGACCTTGTTCACCATCAGCACCGTTGGGACGCCGATCCGGCACAGCGCGCGCCAGATCACGACGGTCTGCGGCTGCACGCCCTCGACCGCCGAGACCACGAGCACGGCGGCGTCGAGCACCGTGAGCGACCGCTCGACCTCGGCCACGAAGTCCGGGTGGCCGGGGGTGTCGACGACGGTGACCTGCAGGTCGCCGATCGCGAACGAGGTCACGGACGCGCGGATCGTGATGCCGCGCCGGCGCTCGAGGTCCATCGAGTCGGTGCGGGTGGTGCCCTGGTCGACGCTGCCGGGGGCGTCGAGCACCCCGGCCTCGTAGAGCAGGCGCTCGGTCAGGCTGGTCTTACCGGCGTCGACGTGCGCGACGATCCCGAGGTTGAGGTAGGACACGGTGCAGCTCCACGGCAGGACGGATGGGGGTCCGGTGCGCGGGAGCCGCTCGCATGCTGGTGGTCCTCCTGCTCGGGTACGTCGGTCGACGCCGAGTGTGTCCCCATCTCGGCTATCGGTCGACAGGTTTACCCGGGGCCATCTACCCCATGGTGTGGATGCGGTCAGCGGCGATCGTCAGGATGATCCGCTGCTGGTCGCGCCCGCCGTACCAGGGATAGGGCTGGCCCGTGTAGCGCTGCGACAGGGCCTCGATGTGCTCGACCGCCCCCTCGGTCGTCACGTCCACGACGGTCCCCCGCACCGAGAAGTACCTCGTCGGGTTGTCGGTGCCGTTGACCGACACGGCCACGCGGTTGTCGCGCGCGATGTTCTTGTCCTTCTGGTAGCCGCGCACCGTGTTGATGACGACGTGCTCGCCGTCGGTGTCGACCCACGTCTGGGTCAGCTGCGGCGAACCGTCGGGCATCGTCGTCGCGATGTAGCAGGTGCTGGCCTGGCGCAGCAGAGCGATCAGCTCGTCGGGGAGGTCCATGGCGTCAGTCTGGCGTCCGGCCGGCCCGCTGTCCTGCCAGGTGATGGTGATCTTCAGCGGGTACCGCGCCGAGGGACCGGGCCACGGGTGACGGACGTGCTATACCGGGGACGGATGAAGCCACACCCTGGAGACCGTTTGTCCGACCGCGATGACATCGACGACGCCGGGCTCAGCGAGCCCGCCGTCGACCAGGTGCTCTTTCTCAACCTCCTGGCCACCCCGCACGACATCGTCTACTTCAAGGACGCCGACGGCCGCTACCTGCGGCTGAGCCGCGGCGCGGCCGACGCGCTGCGCGCCCACAACGCCGGCCTGCTCGGGACGAGCGACGCCGATCACTACGCCCCCGAGCACGCGGCGCTCGCCGCGGCCCAGGAGCAGGGGGTGATGCGCACCGGTGAGGCGCTGCACGTCGACGAGCAGCAGGTCTGGCCCGACGGCAGCACCACCTGGGTGAGCACCACCAAGCTGCCCCTGCGCGACGCCGAGGGGCGCGTGTTCGGCACCTACGGCATCTCTCGCGACATCACCGGCCGCGTCGAGGCCGAGCGACGGGCGCACGAGGCGTTCGAGCAGCTGGCCGCGGCCAAGCTGGCGCTCGAGCTCGCCGAGGCCGAGGCGCGCACGCTGATCGACCTCAGCCCGGACTCCATCGTGCGGTTCGACCGCCGAGGCAGGTACGTCTCGCTCAACCGCGCGGCCCAGCGGCTCATCGCCGGCCCCGTCGAGGACGTCATCGGGCGCACCCTGCGCGAGATGGGCCACCCGGAGGCAGTCCTGTCCGTCTGGGAAGCCGGCCTCGCCCAGGTCGTCACGGACGCGCAGGCGCACGAGCTGCTCAGTGAGCACGTGATCCACGGGATCGCCCGGTGGTTCGCCACCCACCTGATCCCCGAGATCGGGCCGGACGGCGACGTCGTCGCCGTGCTCGCCATCTCGCGCGACGTCACCGACTCGCACACCGAGGGCACCCGCCTGCGCCACGCGGCCACGCACGACGCGCTCACCGGCCTCTACAACCGGGCCTACCTGAACGCTCGCCTCACCGACGCGCTCACCGGCGCGGACGGCGGTGTGCTGGCCCTGCTGTTCGTCGACGTGGACGACTTCAAGGCCGTCAACGACGACTACGGACACGGAGTGGGCGACGACGTCCTGCGTGAGCTGGCGCGCAGGCTGGAGAACACGGCTCGGACCGGGGACGTCGTGGCACGCCTGGGCGGGGACGAGTTCGTCATCGCCCTGCATCTGCCGGACGAGCAGGTGGCCGTGCAGGTGGCTGACCGCTATCGGCGCGCCGTCACGCGGATCCCCGTCGTGGACGGTCGCACCGTCTCAGCCAGCGTCGGCATCGCGGTGCAGAGCGTCCCCAGCGCCGTCACTGCAGCCACCGGCGCCGAGGACCTGCTGCGCCGGGCCGACCGCGACATGTACTCCCGCAAGCGGTCCAGGGTCACCTGAGCAGGCCCGGCATGGGTGCCGGCCCGACGTCCGTACCGTGCCCAGGTCGGCCGAACAGGAAGCCCTGGGCGTGGGTGCAGCCCAGCCGGCGAAGGACGTCCGCCTGGGACTGCCGTTCGACGCCCTCGACGATGACCCGCAGGTTCAGGTCACGGCCCAGTGCCAGCAGGGCGCGCATGAAACGCTCGGTGTCGGGGTTGGTGTCGACGTCGTTGGTGAACCCGCGGTCGATCTTCAGGGAGTCCAGCGGGATGCGCCGCAGGTGCACCAACGAGGAGTAGCCCGTGCCGAAGTCGTCGAGCGACAGGTTCGCGCCCAGCTCACGCAGCTCGGTGGTGACCTCGCGCGTGCCGTCCAGGTCGGTCAGCAGGGCGTCCTCGGTGATCTCCAGGACGAGCTGGTGCGCGGCCAGACCGTGCTGGGCGATGGCCCGCGCGACGTGAGCCGGAAAGGTGGCGTCGCTGATCAGGCCCGGTGGCACGTTGACCGCCACGCGAAGCCGGTCGTGCCCCACCTCGGCCGACCAGCGCGCCAGCTGGTGGCAGGCGTGCTCGAGCATCGTGTGGGTCAGTGACGGCAGCAGCCCACCGCGCGCGGCGATCGGGATGAAGACGTCCGGGCTGACCGACTCACCCTGGTGGGCCCACCGGGCCAGTGCCTCGTACGCGACGACCTCACCGGTCTCGAGGTCGACGATCGGCTGGAAGTGCGCGCGCAGCGCGCTGCTGGTGATCGCCCGCCGCAGCGGCTCACGCAGCTGCAGGTCGATGGCCTCGGGCAGTCGCATCACCGGGTCGTAGACGGCGAGGCGGCCCTTGCCCGCACGCTTGGCCGAGTACATCGCGATGTCCGCGTGCGAGAGCAGGGCGTCGACCGTGCTGGAGCCGGCGTCCGCAGGCAGCAGAGCCACCCCGACGCTGACCGCCACCGTGATGTCGGTGCCGTCGACCGATACCGGCTCCTTCAGCGCATCCAGGATGCGCGCGGCCGGGACGGTCGGGTCGCCGCCGTCCTCGAGCAGCACGGCGAACTCGTCACCGCCGAGCCTGGCCAGCGTGTCACCCGGCCGGACGCACCCGCGCAGCCGCTCGGCCACCCGCTCGAGGAGCAGGTCGCCGGCCGCGTGACCGTGCCGGTCGTTGACGGCCTTGAAGTCGTCCACGTCGAACAGCAGGACTGCGAGCGGGCGCGAGTCCCGCCGGTGCAGGTTCAGGGCGTGCTCGAGGCGGTCGACGAACATGGCCCGGTTCGGCAGCCGGGTCAGGTCGTCGTGGAACGCCCGCCACCGCAGCTCCGCCTCGCGACCGCGAGCGTCCTGACGCAGCGGCTCCGCCTGCAGGATCTGCCCCAGCAGCGTCGAGAGCAGCCCGAGGACGCGGGCGTGCCGGTGTAGGTCGACGTCCTGGACTAGCGGGTCGAGGCCGCACAGCGTCCCGAACAGCTCGCCGTCTGCATCACGGATCGGCAACCCGATGTACGAACCGATCGTCATGGCCTGCGCCATCGCGGCGCCGGCAAGGGCGCTCACCGCCATCGCGTCCGGGGCGATGTGGGGGGCGCAGCCGTCGACCATCTGCTCGCACAGCGACTCCGACCACAGGTGCGACT
>JBKJTJ010000176.1:0-24573 GCA_046590855.1 Actinomycetota bacterium | reverse complement strand
CCATCGTTCCACGGCGGCGGGCCGGTGGTCGAGGGGTGCCCTACAGTTCGTCCAGGTTCCGAGGTGAGGGGTTCGCGCGGTGTTCTACTGGGTGCTCAAGACCATCGTGCTCGGCCCGCTCCTGCGGCTGGTCTTCCGCCCCTGGGTCACCGGTCTCGATCACGTCCCGTCGTCCGGCGGAGCGATCCTGGCCAGCAACCACCTCTCGTTCTCCGACTCGATCTTCCTGCCGCTGGTCGTGGAGCGGAAGGTCACCTTCCTGGCCAAGGCGGACTACTTCACCGGGCGCGGACCCAAGGGGCGGCTGACCGCGGCGTTCTTCAAGCTCGCCGACCAGCTGCCCGTCGACCGCGCCGGCGGCCGGGCCAGCGAGGCGGCGCTACGCACCGGGCTGCGCGTCCTTCGCCGCGGTGACCTGCTCGGCATCTACCCCGAGGGCACCCGCTCGCCGGACGCGCGCCTGTACCGCGGCAAGACCGGGGTGGCGCGGATGGCACTGGAGGCCGGCGTCCCCGTGCTGCCCGTCGCTATGGTCGACACCGAGAAGGCGCAGCCGATCGGCCGCCGCATCCCGACGATCACCCGGGTCGGGGTGCGGATCGGCGTCCCGCTGGACTTCAGCCGCTACGAGGGCATGGAGGACGACCGCTTCGTCCTGCGGGCGATCACCGACGAGATCATGTACGAGCTGATGCAGCTCTCCGGCCAGGAGTACGTCGACGTGTACGCCGCCGACATGAAGGAACGCATCGCCGCCGCCAAGCGCGGGCGCACCGTCGTGCTGCCCGGCGACCCCGAGGACGAGACCGACGGCCAGGACGGCGAGCCGCCGGTCCGTGCCACCGGCTGAGCCGACCCGGCGCGGCGCGCGCCGCGCCCGTGCGCGCGGTGGTGCGCCCGGCTACCGTGCCTGCGTGCGGGTGATCACATCGGCGGTTCCCTCCCTGCGCGGGACAGTTTCATGGTAGCTCGGCCGAGATCTCCCTGACCGCAGAGGCATCCAGCGCCCGGGCAGCTCGTCGCTTCGTGCGCAGCACGCTGGAGGACTGGTCGCTCGGCTCGCTCAGCTCCACCGCCGAGCTGATGGTCAGCGAGCTGGTCACCAACGTGGTGCTGCACGCCCGCACCGACCTGGTGGTGCGGCTGGGGCTGCGCTCGACGGCGACGGGCACCCTGCTGCGCGTCGGCGTCCACGACGGCAGCCCGCGTCGGCCGCGGACGATGCGGTACTCGGACCTGGCGTCGACGGGCCGGGGTCTGCGGATCGTCCGCACGTTGGCCAGTGACAGCGGTGTGCAGACCGAGCCGGACGGCAAGACCGTGTGGTTCGAGCTAGCGGTCCCCTCCGGGTCGGGAACGGGGCCGGCGACGTGAGCGATGACGTCGAGGTGCGGCTGCTGTCCTACCCGCTCGACCTGTTCCTGCGCGCCCAGGAGCACGCCGACGATTTGCTGCGCGAGTTCGTGCTGATCAGCCGATCGCATGACGTCGACCCGACGAGCAGGCGGACGCCGGAGCGCCTGGTCGCGCTCGTCGACGATCTGACCACGACGTACGCGGGGATGTCCGAGGTGCCGAGGGCCGACCGCGACGCCGCGATCGAGCGGGGTGAGACGCGCATCGACCTCGTGTACGTCTTTCCGCGCGCGGCGCTCGAACCGGTGCGGCACCTGGGTGAGGCGCTGGACGAGGCGGACGAGTTCTGTCGCCAGGGCAGGCACCTGCTGACGCTGGAGACCCCGCCCGACCTGGTCGAGTTCCGGCACTGGTTCATGGGCGAGTTCGAGCGGCAGGCAGCCGGCCAGCCGCCGACGCCGTGGCCGCACTGACCTCTCGCACCCCGGCGCGCCTCGGGCGCCAGTAGGGTTCGTCGCATGCGCATCGGAGTACTCACAGGTGGCGGGGACTGCCCCGGGTTGAACGCGGTCATCCGCGCGGTCGTCGTCAAGGGGGTCACCGCGTACGGGCACGAGTTCGTGGGCTTCCGGCGCGGTTGGAAGGGGCCGGTCGAGGACCTCACCCAGCCACTGGGGCTGGACGACGTCGAGGAGCTGCTCGGGCGCGGCGGGACGATCCTGGGGTCCTCGCGCACCAACCCCTACTCGATCGACGGTGGGGTCGACGCGATCCGCGCGACGCTGCAGCGCCACGGGATCGACGCGCTGGTCGCGATCGGCGGTGAGGACACCCTGGGGGTGGCCAAGCGGCTGACCGACGACGGGATCGGCGTCGTCGGCGTACCCAAGACGATCGACAACGACCTGGGCGCCACCGACTACACGTTCGGCTTCGACACCGCCGTGAGCATCGCCACCGAGGCGATCGACCGGGTGCGCACGACCGCCGAGTCCCACGACCGCACGATCGTGGTCGAGGTGATGGGCCGGCACGCGGGCTGGATCGCGCTGCACGCGGGGATGGCCGGGGGAGCGGACGCGATCCTGGTGCCCGAGTTCGAGTTCGACGTCGACCAGGTGTGCGGCTGGGTGCAGTCGCGCTACGACCGCGGGCACGCGGCCGTCCTGTGCGTCGCCGAGGGCGCCGTCCCGGCCGGCGGCGCCGAGGTGCTGACCGCGGGTGAGACCGACGCGTTCGGTCACGTCCGGCTCGGTGGCATCGGCACCTGGCTGGCCGGCGAGATCGAGCAGCGCACCGGCCACGAGACGCGTGCCGTGGTGCTCGGCCACGTGCAGCGCGGCGGCACGCCGACGGCGTACGACCGCGTGCTGTCGACGCGGTTCGGCCTCGGGGCGATCGAGGCGGTCAACGACGGTGACTTCGGTGTGATGATCGCGCTGCACGGCACCGAGATCGTCCGCGTGCGCCTCGACGAGGCCACCGCCGTCCTCAAGGTCGTCCCGCCCGAGCGCTACGCCGAGGCCCAGCAGCTGTTCGGCTGAGTCCGTCATGCGGACCAGCGTCCGGCTGGTGCACGCCGCCACCTAGCCTGGCCCCGTGAACGAAGCGAGCGTCAAGGCCACCCCCGAGGTGCTCGACGGCCTCGACCTGTGGCGCACCCTGCCGGTCAGCCAGCAGCCGACCTGGCCCGACCCGGACGCCCTGCAGTCGGTGCTCACCCGGCTGGCGTCCTACCCGCCGCTGGTGTTCGCGGGGGAGTGCGACGACCTGCGCGGCCGCCTCGCGGCAGCCAGCCGCGGCGAGGCCTTTCTGCTGCAGGGCGGGGACTGCGCCGAGACGTTCGTCGACGCCACCGCCGACAACATCCGCAATCGGGTCAAGACCATCCTGCAGATGGCGGTCGTCCTGACCTACGGCGCGAGCCTGCCGGTGATCAAGCTGGGCCGGATGGCGGGCCAGTTCGCCAAGCCCCGCAGCAGCGAGCTCGAGACGCGCGACGGGGTGACGCTGCCGGCGTACCGTGGCGACGCCGTCAACGACTTCGCGTTCACCGAGCAGGGTCGCCGCAACGATCCTGAGCGGCTTCTGCAGGCCTACCACACGAGCAGCGCCACGCTGAACCTGATCCGGGCCTTCACCCACGGCGGTTTCGCCGACCTGCGGCTGGTGCACGAGTGGAACCGCGGGTTCGTCGGCAACACGGCGAAGGCGCGCTACGAGGTGATGGCCCGCGACATCGACAAGGCGATGAAGTTCATGGCCGCGTGCGGCGCGGACTTCGAGGCGCTGCGCACGGTCGACTTCTTCTCCAGCCACGAGGCGCTGCTGCTGGACTACGAGCGGGCGCTCACGCGCATCGACTCGCGCACCGGCAACCCCTACGACGTGTCCGCGCACTTCGTGTGGATCGGTGAGCGCACCCGTCAGCTGGACGGCGCGCACGTCGACTTCCTGTCGCGCGTGCGCAACCCGTTGGGCGTCAAGCTCGGCCCGCGCACCTCGGCGCACGACGTCCGCGAGCTGATCGAGCGGCTCGACCCCGACCGCGAGCCTGGGCGCCTGACCTTCATCACCCGGATGGGTCACCAGACCGTGCGCGACGCGCTGCCCGGGCTGATCGACACGGTCGCGTCGGCCGGCGGCCAGGTGCTGTGGGTCTGCGATCCCATGCACGGCAACACGTTCGAGTCGCCGAGCGGATACAAGACGCGGCGCTTCGACGACGTGATCGACGAGGTGCGCGGGTTCTTCGAGGTGCACCAGGCGCTCGGCACGGTGCCGGGCGGCGTCCACATCGAGCTGACCGGCGACGACGTCACCGAGTGCCTCGGGGGGTCCGAGCAGATCGACGATGCAGCCCTCGCGACGCGGTACGAGACGGTGTGCGACCCGCGGCTGAACCACCAGCAGAGCCTGGAGATGGCGTTCCTGGTCGCCGAGATGCTGGCCGCCCGATGACGCTGGTCGACCTGCGCAGCGACACCTTGACCCGGCCGGGCGCCGCGATGCGCCGCGCCATGGCCGATGCCGAGGTCGGCGACGACGTCTACGGCGAGGACCCCACCGTCAACCGGCTCGAGGCCCGGGTCGCCGAGCTGCTCGGCCACGAGGCGGGACTGTTCACCCCCAGCGGCTCGCTGGCGAACCAGCTGGGGCTGCGGCTGCTGGTCCAACCGGGCCGCGAGCTGCTGTGCGACCAGACCGCCCACGTCGCCCGGGCCGAGCTCGGTGCGGCGGCCGTCTTCAGCGGCATCACGACCCGCACCTGGCCCAGCGTCGACGGCCGGCTCGTGGCCGACGTCCCGCTGTCGATGATGGAGCCGGACGCCGGCCCCTACCTGGTCTCGACCGCAGCCATCGCCGTCGAGAACACCCACAACTTCGGCGGGGGCAGCGTCCAACGGCTCGACCAGGCGCAGGCCCTGCGCGACGGCGTGAGCGGCACCGGCGTCGCGTTGCACCTGGACGGGGCCCGGCTGTTCAACGCGGTCGTCGCGGCGGGTGAGTCGCTGCAGCAGTGGGGTCGGTTGTTCGACACCGTGTCGGTGTGCCTGTCCAAGGGACTGGGCGCCCCCGTCGGCTCGGTGCTGGTCTCGTCCGCCGACGCCGTGGCGCGCGCCCGCGTGTGGCGCAAGCGGTACGGCGGCGGCATGCGCCAGGTCGGTGTCCTCGCCGCAGCCGGCGAGTACGCCCTGGACCACCACGTCGACCGGCTCGCCGACGACCACGCGCGCGCCGCCGCCATCGCGGCCGCCTGCGCCGCGGCCCGGCCCGGGGTGGTCGACCCGGCGTCGGTGCAGACCAACATCGTCGTGCTCGACCTCGCCGGCACCGGTTTGACGGCGCCCGCCCTGGTCGAGTCCTGCCGCGCCGACGGCGTCCTGATGTCCGCCTTCGGCGTGCGCCGGGTGCGCCTGGTCACCCACCTGGACGTCGACGACGCGGCGACCGCGTCGGCCGCGGCGGTCATCGCCCGGCACCTGGGCGCGTAGGGGCCTCTGCGAGGATCCTCCCGTGAGCCAGCCGCCCGAACCCGTGCTGCCGCCGGGCCAGCGGCTCGCCGCCGGCTGGCCGGTGCTGCACTACGGCCCGGTTCCTCGGCTTCGCCCCGACACGTGGGATCTGACGGTGTCCGGGGTGACCGCCGACGGTGAGCAGCACACCCTCGGCACCGACGCCTTCGCCGCGCTGCCACGGGTGGATGTCGTCGGCGACCTGCACTGCGTCACGCGCTGGACGGTGCCCGGCGGGCGGTGGTCCGGTGTGGCTGCGCGGACCCTGCTCGACCTGTTCCCCCCGCACGACGCCGTCTCGCACGTGATGGTGTGGGCCGAGTACGGGTACTCGGCCAGCCTGCGGTTGGAGGACCTCGCCTCACCCCGGGCCATCTTCGCCACCCACCGGGACGGCGAGGCGCTGAGCCCCGAGCACGGCTGGCCGCTGCGCCTGGTCGTCCCGCACCTGTACGCCTGGAAGGGACCCAAGTGGGTCCGCGGGGTCGAGTACCTGACCGAACCGGCGCGGGGGTTCTGGGAGATGCGCGGCTATCACCAGCACGCCGACCCGTGGCGCGAGGAGCGCTACTCCTACCAGGAGTAGGCGATCCGCCTCGGCGCACCCTTTCCTCCGCCCCACCGGTGCCGATGTCCGACATGTCCGACCGGGACACCGGTCGTGGGGAGGAATGCGGGGTCGGGGGAGGAAAGGAGTGCTTGCGCTCCGCGGACGCCGGGGTGCAGCCTGGTGCGGAGGGACCGGTGGCAGGACGCCCGCCAGGGCGGCGCCCGGTTCAGGGGGAGCGTCATCGTGCGACGTCTGAGGCTTGTCTCCACCCTGCTCTGCGGCCTCCTGCTGGCCTCATTCGGCGCGGGGGGCGCGGTCGCTGAGGCGGTCGTGCGGACGACGTCCCCGGCGCTCGCTGGGTCCGCCGGCTCTACGACGACGGCGGTGCCCACCGCTGGTACGGCGGTGCGGCTGCCACCGAACGGCTCCTTCGTCCGCGCCCGCAACCGGGTCTGGCGGCTGGTGGGCGGCGCCCTGGTGTACGTGCCGTCGTGGGCCCCCTACGGGGGCGTCCACCGCACGGTCACGCTCACCTCCGCCCAGTACTCGGCCATCTCACGAAGCCGCATCCGGGACGGGGAGCTCATCCGCACCATCCAGGACCGGGCGGTCTACCGGATGGTCGGTGGCGCGCCGATCTACGTGTCGTCGTGGGCTGCGGTGGGTGCAGTGCACTCCACGATCGCCATCGACGCGGCCAACCTGCGCCACGCCGGCCAGGGCTTCCCCTGGGCCGCCATCGAAGCCTTCCCGGTGCAGCGATTCACCGACAACGGGTTCCGGCCCTCCTTCGCGCGCAGTGGGTCAGACGGCCGGGTGTACGCCCTGATCGGCGGCGCTCCGCTGTACGTCACCAGCTGGGCTGTGTACGGCGGCCGGCAGCCGACGGTGACCATCGACGCCGCCGCGATCACCCACGCCGGCCAGGGACGCTGGCGGTTCCTGCGGTGGTACCCGGTCCTGTCGACGCCGAACGAGCAGCTGGCGGCGGCGGCGCGCCCCGGTGCCCCGACCCGCTCGTTCGCGGTCGCCGGCGGTGCCCCGGTCTACGTCCCGAGCACCAACAACTTCCCCGAACCCGTGGACCAGATCGTGGTCGATCCGACCACGGTCACCCGGGCCGGCGGCCGCGCCCCGTTCGACCACCTGCGAGCGCGCCCCGTCGACGGGACCTTCCTGCTGGCCTTCCACGACGCCCACGTCCAGACGCTGGACTTCCCGACCACCCTGTACTGGGTCCGCGGCGGGGCGGCCATCGCGGTGGTGGGCAACAGGCCCTGCCCCGGCGGGGAACCCGCGTGGATCGACAGGATCGCCGTCGACAGGGCCGGCACCGGAGGGATCTGGAACCACCTCGCCAAACCACCCGTCCCGACCCCGACCCCACCCTGCTGAACCTCACTCGTCGCGCAGGATGGTCCGCTCAAGCGTGGCGATCAGCGCCGAGCTGGCCATGAGCTCCTCCGCCGGGGCCAGAGCGCGCAGGAGGGCGATGCGCTCGGCGTACGCGGCGCTGAGAGCCTGGATCGGGGTTCGGTCACCGAGCTCGTGGATGTCCTCCTCGACCGACCCCGAGGACGTGCCTTCTGTCGCGGCCCGGTAGTCGCGCAGCGACACGACCTCGGCCTCGCCCGATGCGGACGTCGGTGAGCTGTTCATGACCGGGCCCTCCTGGCGTCGCGCGGCTCTGGTGACCGCGCCTTACAGGACAAGCGTAGCGCCAGCAGGCCTGCGGCGAACCGGTCCGAGCTCGGCGACGTACATCGCGACGAGCACCAGCAGGCCGCCCACCGCCGTGCGCCAGGTCAGGTGCTCACCACCGACGCCGACGGCGAACGCCGCCGCGAACACGGGCTCCATCGTCATGATCACGGCGGCGCGGGTGGCGGGAAGGTGGGCCTGCGCCCAGGTCTGCACCACCAGGGCGAACGCCCCGGCCGCGATTGCGGTGTAGAGCACGGCGATCCACGCGCGGCCGCTCGCGGGCAGTGCGACGCCACCGGGCAGCGCCGCGACGGTGCACAGGACGGCGATGGCCAGCATCTGCATCGTGGCCAGGCCCAGCGAGTCACCGGCGTCCGACCACCGGCCCAGGCCGACGATGTGGGCGGCGTACAGCACTGCGGACGCCAGGGTCAGCAGCTCACCGGGGCCGACCGAGAGCCCGCGCAGCGCCAGCAGGGCGAGGCCGCCGGTGGCCAGACCCACCGCGACCCACGTGCTCGGGGGGGTTCGCTGGCGCAGCAGCAGCGCGCCGAGCACGGGGGCCAGGACGACGTAGGTGCCGGTCACGAAGCCGCTGACGGCGGCCGGCGTGTGGGCCAGGCCGTACGTCTGCAGGATCTGTGCCGCGCCGTAGACCAACCCGAGCAGCACCGCGCGCGTGGCCTGCGCTCGCGTCAGCCGGCGCAGGTGGGAGCCGAACGCCAGCACCATGACCGCGGCGGCGATGGCGAAGCGGACGGCGAGGAAGTCCAGCACGGGCAGGTCGGTCACGACGCCCTTGATGAGCACGAAGGTGCTGCCCCACACGGCAGTGACCGCGACGAGCCCGAGGGCGGGCAGGGTGGTCGGCCGAGCCGCGGTGGTCAGGACGGGACGCTCAGATCACGGTGAGGGTGATGGTGGCGCCGGGCTTGACCCGCGCGCCACCGCTGGGGGTCTGGAAGCGCACCGTGCCGAAGAAGCCGCCGAACGCCTTCTGCACCACGACCGTGAAGCCCTGGGCTTCCAGCAGGCGGGTCGCCTCGCCGACCTGACGGCCGATCACCGGCTCGACGCTGACGAGCTGGGGTCCCTTGGACACGACCAGTGCGACCTGCGAGCCGGCGAAGCCCGTGCCGGACGCCGGCTGCTGCGACACGACGTCCCCCTCGGCCACGGTGTCGTCGAACACCTGCTTGCTGGTGACCCGCAGTCCCGCCTTGGTCAGCGCGGCCGTGGCCTGGTCGGCGGAGGTACCGACGTAGCTGCGGATCGCGATCGGTCGCCGGCCGCGGCTGACCACCAGGATCACTGCGGTGCCCGAGCGCAGCGGTGTGCTCGCCGCGGGGTCGGTCGACACGACGCGCCCTGAGGCCACCTTCTCGTCGTAGGCCCGGCGCACCGGCCCGACGCTCAGCCCGTTGTTGGCCAGCGCCTCGCGGGCGGTGGCCTCCGGCTGGCCGGTGACGACGGGCACCTGGTGCAGCTCGGGGCCGCGCGAGACGACGAGGGTGACGCTGCCGTTCTTGCGCACCCGGGTGCCGGGGTCCGCGCTGATGACCTGGCCCGCGGGGTCGGTCTCGGAGTACTGCTCGACGACGGTGCTTCGCAGCAGTGCCCGGGTCAGCCGGGCCTGCGCGTCCGCCGCGGGCTGGCCGACCACGGCGGGCACCGCGGTGTAGGCACCCGGCCCGGCGCCGACGTACCAACCGCCCAGGCCCAGCAGCACCGCGGCCAGCAGGACGAGCAGCAGGGCGACGCGACCCCGCCTGCGCCGGCGTGCGCGGGGGGCGGTGTGCACCGCGATCAGCCCGGTGTCACCGCTGCGGTGGTCGAGCGCCGGTCGGGCACCGATCGAGACGGTCGCCGCCTCGCGCCCGGACGGCGGTCGGGTGCGGTGCGCCTGCGGTCGGCGGTCGAGGTCGTCGTCGCCGGCACGGCGACGGGCCTCGCGGACGACGATCAGCAGCTCGCGCGCGTCGCTCGGCCGCTCGTCGGGGTCGTGCGCCGCGGCGGTCAGGACGATGTCGTCGACCAGCGGGGCCACCCCCGACGCCCGGGTCGAGGGGGCCGGGACGTCGTCGTGCACGTGCTGGTAGGCCACCTGCAGCGCGGTCTCGCCCTCGAAGGGCTTGCTGCCGGTCACCATCTCGAACAGCAGCACCCCGCTGGCGTAGACGTCGCTGCGGGCGTCGGCGACGCCGCGCTCGACCTGCTCGGGGGCGAGGTAGGCCACCGTCCCGAGCAGGACGCCGGTCTGGCTGGCGACCGTCGAGGTGCTCACGGCGCGGGCCAGCCCGAAGTCCGCGACCTTGACCCGGCCGTCGTCGGCCAGCAGCACGTTCTCTGGCTTGATGTCGCGGTGCACGATGCCGGCCCGGTGCACTGCGGCGAGCGCGTCGAGGACGGGTTCGAGGACGTCGAGCGCCTCGCGGGCGCTGAGCGGCCCGCGCTCGCGCATCAGGTCGCGCAGGGTGCGGCCGGCGACGTGCTCCATCGCCAGGAACACGATGCCGTCGTCCTCGCCCTGGTCGAAGACCTGGACGATCCCGGGGTGGCTGAGCCGTGCCGCCGAACGCGCCTCGCGGATGAAGCGCCGGACGAAGTCCTCGTCCGCCGACAGCCCCGGGTGCATCACCTTGACGGCGACGTCGCGCTCCAGCCGCTGGTCGACGGCGAGGTAGACCGTGGCCATGCCGCCGCGGGCGATGCGCGAGCGCACGGCGTAGCGACCGTCGAGCAGACGCCCGACGAGCGGGTCCGAGACCGTCACGTCCACGGCGGCGAGTCTACGTTCGGCTGCCCGCGTGGGCCGGGACGTCGGGCGCGAAGCCGTGCGGGCCGGCGTCCGACGTCGGGCTCAGGCGAACCGGCCGCGCAGCACCTTGACGCTGCGCACGTAGGCCTTGGTGTCGACGAACATGCCGCGGCTCTGCACCGAGCCCAGGCCCTGGTAGTACCCGGCGATCACGTGGTCGGGGTGACGAGCGCTGCGGGACAGCGCCCGCAGGATCACGACGCCGGCGGTGATGTTGTCGCGGGTGTCCAGCAGGTTGAGGCGTCGCCCGACCAGGTCGCTGGCCCAGCGTCCGGACGAGGGGATGACCTGCATGACGCCGATCGCGTTCGCCACCGACACCTGCCGCTGGTTCCAGCCGGACTCCTGGTAGCCCACGGCGAGCGCGAGAGCCGGGTCGACGCCGTACCGCCGGGCGGTGCGCGCGATGAGCAGGCGGGTGGTGGCGCGGCTGGGCACGGCGCTGCTCGCCAGCCGGTGCCGGTTGCTGGCGGCCGCGCTGACGATCGTGGACGCGTACGTGCGGCCGGCGAAGGAGTTGGCGGTCGCCGCGAACACCGACCGGGTCGGGACGCGAAGCACCTGTCCCGGCTGGATCCGGCTGGTGAGCGTCAGGTGGTTGGCCTTGAGGATCGCGGCCACCGTCGAGCGGCTGCGCCCCGCTATGGCGCTCACGGTGTCACCGCTGCGGACGCGGTAGCCGACGACCCGCATCCCGGCCGCGGCGGAGGTGGAAGCCCGTGCGTGCGAGGCCACCACCCGAAGTGGCAGCGCGAGGTGCTGGCCGACGTAGATCTGCGCGTACCGATTGAGGTGGTTGGTGCGTCGGATGGTGGCCTCGGGCACCCGGAACCGGCGCGAGATGTCGCCGACGGTGTCCCCGCTGCGCACGGTGTACCTCGCGAGGCGCACGCGGGGGGCCCGTGCCCGCGCGGGAGCGGCCTGCGGCACCCGGATGCGCGCGCCGGCGCGGATCAGGTGCCCCCCGGCGGTCAGGTGGTTGGCGCGCACCAACGTCCGGACGTCGGTGCGGTGGCTGGCCGCGATCGCGGTGAGCGTGTCGCCCGGGCGAACGGTGTACTCGGCCCAGCCCCTGCTCGCGGCGGCGAGCAGCATCGGCGCGGACGAGACGATCGCAGCGGTTAGGACGGGCATGCGCGCTCCCCGGTGTGGCGGATGTGACGGATGGTGCTGAAGGGGAAAGTACACGGTTTCCGTCGTTGGCGTCGACTTACACCGATGTAATTCGTCGTTATGGGTGACGTTCCGTGCGGCTCGGGGGGACGTGGCAGGCTTAGGCCGTGACTGACCTGGACCAGCTCGTGGACGACTGGCTGACCCTGCCCGACATCGCCGAGCGGCTGGACCTCAAGGTCACCCTCGTGCGCCGGATGCTGCAGGAGCGCCAGCTGCTCGCGGTGCGCCGCGGCGAGCGCAACACCCTCAGCGTGCCGGCCCAGCTGCTCGGCCCGCAGGGGCCGCTGCCCGAGCTGCCCGGCACCCTCACGGTGCTCGCCGACGCCGGCTACGAGGGCGAGGACGCGCTGCGCTGGCTGTTCACGCCGGACGAGACGATCACCGGCGGCAGCCCCGTCGGCGCGCTCCTGGCCGGTCACAAGACCGAGGTGCGCCGCCGGGCCCAGGCGCTGGCGATCTGACCCGGTGCGCCACCTCGCGTACGTCGGCATGCTGGCGTTCTGCGTCGTCGGCACCCTGCCGCTCGAGCTCGTGCTGCGCCTCGGGGTCTACCGGCGGGTGCGTCGTCTGGCGCTGACCATCGCACCGGTGCTGACCGTGTTCGTCGCCTGGGACATGTACGCCATCGCCCGCGACCACTGGCAGTTCGACCCCGCCCAGACCCTGGGGGTGGTGCTGCCCGGCGGGTTGCCGCTGGACGAGCTGGCCTTCTTCGTGGTCGTCCCCATCGCGGCCGTGCTGACCCTCGAGGCGGTGCACGCGGTCCGGGGGTGGTCGATCGGCGACGAGCCGTCGTGACCTACACCCAGCTGTGCCTGCTCGCGGTGCCTGCGAGCGTGCTGCTCGACCTTGTCATCCTGCGCACGAACCTGTTGCGACGCAGGGCTTTCTGGGCGTCGTACGCGATCATCGTCGTGTTCCAGCTGATGACGAACGGCTGGCTGACCGGGCGCCGCATCGTCACCTACGCAGCGGACGCCGTGATCGGCGGGACCCAGCCGCAGCTGCTCGGTGCGGGCCGGCTGTTCTACGCCCCGGTCGAGGACCTCGCGTTCGGCTTCGCGCTGGTCCTGCAGACCCTGTCGTGGTGGGTCTTCTGGGGCCGGCGCGGGGTGCAGGTCAGGTCGTCCGCCACCGAGCGGACTCGCGGCGCGCCGACACGGCCCTGACCAGCGCCGGCCCGGCGACCGCCGCGCGGCGACGGTTAGGCACGCTCACCCTGGCCCGCAGCACCTGGTAGTCGGCGCGCTCGACCTCGGCCAGGATCCCGCCGTACAGCGCGATCGCGGTCTGCAGGCAGGGCCGGCTCTCGGGGCGCACCATGGGCACCCCCTCGGCGGCGACGCCGTACAGGGCTCGGGTGCGGGCGATCTCGAAGGCGAGCAGCTCGCGGATCGCCGGGGTCACGACCCCGCGTCGCAGGTCGGACTCGGTGACGCCGAAGCGCGCGAGGTCCTCCTGCGGCAGGTAGACCCGGCCGCGCTGCAGGTCCTCGCCGACGTCGCGGATGAAGTTCGACATCTGGAACGCCTCGCCGAGGGCGACCGCCCGGTCGTGCGCCTCGGGCGTCAGCGGGCCGAGCACGGGCAGCATCATCAGGCCGATGACGCTGGCCGAGCCCCACATGTAGGCGCGCAGGTCGTCGTAGGTGGCGTAGTGGGTGGTGTCGATGTCCATCCGCATCGCGGCGAGGAAGTCGACGAACAGCTGGTGGTCGATCCCGAGGGTGCGGGCGGTGTGGCCCGCCGCCTTGATCACCGGGTCGGTGGACTCGCCGCGGTCGAGGTCGGCGAGGGCGGCGTCCCCCCAGGCGATCAGCCCGGCCGGGTCGGGGTCGGTCAGCGAGTCGACGAACTCGTCGGCCCAGCGGCTGAAGGCGTAGAGCGCGTAGACGTGCGGCCGCCGATCGGGGGGCAGCATCAGCGCCGACAGGTAGTAGGTCTTGCCGTGGTCGGCGTTGACCAGCCGGCACACCTCGTACGCGCGGCGCAGCTCTGGGTCGACGATCCCCGCGGCGTCCAGGGCGCGCTCGTGGGGGCGTTGCCGCAGCCGCTCGGTGATTCTCACGCCGGTGATTGTGCCCGGCGCCACGGAAGGGGCCCGCCGCGGGGCGCCGCCGGCGACGCAGATCGGTGACATTCCCCGTGGTGAGGGGTATGAACCAGGGTGAACCGGGCACGATCCGCGGGAATGTCACCGATCTACGTCGCCGCATGCCTGTGGACTGCCGCAGCGGCGGCGACGGGGGAGTCGTCAGGCTCGTCGGGTGCACCCGGTGACCGTCTGCCAGCTCCTCGGCGGTGCCGCTCGCGTCGGTGAGCTGCTCGCCCACGGGGTGCGACGCAGCGCCCTGAACCGGGCCCGCGCCGTCGGCGACCTGGTCGTCTGCGCCCCGGGGGTGGTGTGTCTGCCGGGCGCGCAGTCGGCTCCTGCCACGGTCGCCGTGCGCCTGGGCGCGGTGCTGAGCTGTGGCGCTGCTGCTGAGCACCACGGGCTCGAGGTCTTCGGTCCCTATGACCTGCACCTGACTCGGCGCTCGCCCGGCGGCACAGCCAAGGGGCTTCGGGTGCACGTCCGCCGTGAGGTGGAGTGCGACTCCCGGGCGACGACGCTGGCGCAGACGCTGCTCGACTGCGCGCGCTGCCTGCCTGCCGCTCAAGCCGTGAGCGTGCTGGACAGCGCCCTTCGGCAGGGTCGGGTCGATCCCGACGAGCTGACGGCGCTCGTGCCGCGGACCGGTCGGCACGCGAGCGTGGTGCGTCAGGTGGTGGGCCTCAGCGACCCGCAGGCGCAGTCGGTGCTCGAGAGCGGCATGCGGGTCCTGCTGCTGCTCGCGGGACTCGGCGCGGTGGCCAGCCAGGTCGAGGTTCCTCGGGTCGGGTGGGTCGACCTGGTCGTCCAGGGGTGGTTGGTGATCGAGGTCGACGGGTACGCCGTGCACCGCGACCGGTTCCGTGAGGACCGGCGTCGCGACGCCGAGCTCGTGCGGCTGGGCTACGTGGTGCTGAGGTTCACCTACGAGCAGGTGCTCCGGCAGCCCGCCTGGGTGCTCGACGTCGTGCGGGAGGCGCTGGGGTCAGCGCCAGGCCCGCGAGCGGTACGACGGGTCGCGGCCCAGGACGCGTTCGGCCGCCAGTCGGCCTGAGACCAGCACCATCGGGACGCCGACGCCGGGCTGGGTGCCCGACCCGGTGAACACGATGTTCTCGCCCCACAGGTTGCCCGGGCGGAAGGGACCGGTCTGACCGAAGGAGTGCGCCGCAGCGAAGGGTGCGCCGCGCTCCATGCCGCGCCGGGCCCAGTCCAGCGGCGTGGTGACGTCCTCGACCTCCATCGCGTCGGTGAAGCCGTCGTACCCGCGCGCCTCCAACGTGCGCAGCACGTGCTCGCGGTACGCCGGGCCGACCCGGTTCCAGTCGACGTCGCCGTCCAGGTTAGGTGTCGGGAACAGCACGTAGTAGATCTGCCGCCCGTCGGGGGCCAGCGAGGGGTCGCTGCGGGTCGGGTTGGTGACCAGTACCGACGGGTCGCTCATCAGGCGCCCCCCGATCAGCTCGTCGAAGACCCCGCGCCAGCTCTCGCCGAAGTGGATGTTGTGGTGCGCGACGTGGTCGTAGGACTTCGTCGAGCCCGCCAGCAGCAGGTAGCAGGACGGCGAGTACTTCAGGCGCTTCACCGACCAGGGCGTGCTGCCGAGCAGCTCGCGGTGCGCGACCGGCAGGTCGGGGTTGAGCACGACGACGTCGCAGGGGATGCGCTCGCCGTCCGCGGTGTGCACCGCGACGGCGCGGTCGCCGCGCCGCTCGACCCGGGTGACCTCGGTCGAGTACCGGACGTCGACCCCGTGCTTCTCGGCGGCGGCGGCCATCGCCTGGGGCACCTTGTGCATGCCGCCCTTGGGGAAGAACACCCCTGCGACCGAGTCCATGTACGCGATGACCGCGTAGATGGCGAGCGCGTCGTACGGCGAGAGCCCCGCGTACATCGCCTGGAAGCTGAACAGCTTCTGGGTGCGCGGGTCCTTGAGGTACTGCTCGACCTTGGGCGCGAGCTTGCGGAACCCGCCGATCGCGGCTAGCCGCGCCAGGTTCGGCGTCAGCAGGTCCAGCGGGGAGTCGATGTTGCGGTCGATGAAGTCGCGCATCTCGTACTGGTACAGCTTGGACACGAAGTCCACGTACTTCTCGTACCCCGCGGCCTCGGCCGGGCCGCAGACCTGGCGGATCTCCTGGGTCATGGCGGCGGGGTCGGCGTGCACGTCCAGGACCGAGCCGTCGGGGTGGAAGCTGCGGTAGAGCGGGTTGACCGGCACGAGGTCGAGCCAGTCGCCGATCTCCTCGCCGAGGGAGTCGAAGCAGTCGGCGATCAGGTCGGGCATCGTCAGGACCGTGGGCCCGGGGTCGAAGCGGTAGCTGCCGCTGCCGTCGGGGGCTGCGATCTCGACCAGCCCGGCGCGGCCGCCGGGGACGGCCTCGCGCTCGAGCAGGGTGACCTTGCGGCCTGCCCCGGCCAGTCGCATGGCCGCCGAGAGACCGGCGAGCCCGGCTCCGACGACCACCACGTGGTCGGAGGGGCCTTCGGTGGTGCGGGGGGCTCCGGGACGTCGTCCGAGGAGCCGGCTTGCTCGGGTGCTCATGCGTGCCTCGCTGTCGCTGCGTGGATGAGATCGGCCAGGACGCCGCGAGCGGGCTCGGCGACGTCGGAGTGCGCGAGGGCGTCGCGCGACTGGGCGACCAGGTCGGTGATCAGGCCCTCGACCGCGGCCAGGGCGCCGGTGTCGGTGATGACCTGGCGGAGCGTCGCGACGCCGTCGGCCCCCAGGTGCGGGTCGCCGAGGCGCTGGCGGACGGCGGCCGCCTGGGCCGGCGAGGCGGCCTCCAGCGCGAGCGCGACGAGCACGGTGCGCTTGCCCTCGCGCAGGTCGTCGCCGGCGGGCTTGCCGGTCTCGGCCGGGTCGCCGAAGACCCCGAGCACGTCGTCGCGCAGCTGGAAGGCCTCGCCGAGGGGCAGCCCGAACGCCGAGTACGCGGCGAGCAGGTCCTGGGAGGCCCCGGCCAGCGCGCCGCCGATGAGCAGCGGGTGCTCGATCGTGTACTTGGCGCTCTTGAAGTGGATGACGCGGCGGGCGCGCTCGGCGGTGCCGCCGCCGTCCGTCTCCGTGAGCACCTGCTCGAGCACGTCGAGGTACTGCCCGCCCATCAGCTGGGTGCGCATCAGGTCGTACACGTCGCGGCCGCGGGCCAGGGTGTCGGGCGGCAGGCCGCTGCGCGAGAGCATCTCGTCGCTCCACGACAGGCAGAGGTCGCCGGCCAGGATGGCTGCGCTGGTGCCGAAGCGCTCGCCGTCACCGGTCCAGCCGTAGCCGCGGTGCAGGTTCGCCATCCGGCGGTGGGTCGCGGGCAGGCCGCGGCGGGTGTCGCTGTCGTCCATGACGTCGTCGTGCAGCAGCGCCGCGGCCTGGAACAGCTCGAGCGCGGCGGCGGCGTTGACGATGGCCTCGCTGTCGGGTGCTCCAGCGCCGCGCCAACCCCAGTAGCAGAACGCCGGACGCAGCCGCTTGCCCCCGCGCAGCAGATCGGTGATGCACTCGAGGAGCGGGCCGAGGTCCGGGCCGACGTCCTCGAGTCGTCGCGCCTGCATGCTGAGGTGGTCGTCCAGCGCCTTCTGCACGCGCGTGCGCAGGTCCTCTGCGTCGAGCGGGTTGCTCACGCGTCCTCCTTGGTCGGTGCCCGCAGCCTAATCCGCGCCGCCGACAGCCGGGCCAGGCGTGCCCGCGCCTGGCGCGGTTACGCTGGGTGGCATGGGTCACGGTCTGCCGTCCACGCGCCCGGGCCGTTCGGCGTCGGTGCACGAGAGCCTGCGCGACCTGCTCGCTGCAGGTGAGCGGTCCTTCTCCTTCGAGTTCTTCCCGCCCAAGGACGACGCCGGTGAGGCCGCGCTCTGGACGGCGGTGCGCCGGCTCGAGCGGCTGCGTCCGACGTTCGTCTCGGTGACCTACGGCGCAGGCGGCTCGACCCGCGACCGAACCGTCCGCATCACCCAGCGGATCGCGGCCGAGACCACGCTCACGCCGGTCGCCCACCTGACCTGCGTGTCGGCGTCCGTCGCCGACCTGCGCAAGGTGATCGGCCAGTACGCCGACGCCGGCGTCCGCAACGTGCTGGCCCTGCGCGGCGACCCACCCTCGGGCCCGGACGCCGAGTGGGCGCCGCACCCCGACGGGCTGACGCACGCCGACGAGCTGGTCGGGCTGCTGCGCTCGATGGGGTCGTTCTGCGTCGGCGTCGCTGCGTTCCCCGACAAGCACCCCGAGTCACCGGACCTCGACCACGACGCCGAGGTGCTGGTGGCCAAGGCGCGGGCCGGTGCGGAGTTCGCCGTGACCCAGCTGTTCCTGGACGCCACCGCGTACACGGCCCTGGTCGAGCGGGTCAGGGCGCACGGCTGCGACCTGCCGATCATCCCCGGCATCATGCCGATCACCAGCCTGACCCAGCTGCGACGGTTCGCCTCGTTGTCCGGAGTCGCTGTGCCGCAGCACATCGAGCAGCGGCTGCTCGCCGTCGGCGACGACCCGGCCGCGGTGCGCACCGAGGGGCTCGCCATCGCGATCGAGCTGTGCCGCGAGCTGTTGGACGCGGACGCACCCGGCCTGCACTTCTACACGTTGAACAGGTCGACCGCGACGCTCGAGATCTACGAGGCGCTCGGGATCGACGCCGCGGTGTGAGCGCCCTGCCCGACCTCGACGGCTACCTCGACCGGTGGTCGGGCCTGCACGGTGGCGTCGACCCCCGGGCGTCGTGGCTGGTGCGCTTCTGGCTCGGACTGACCTACACGGTGTCCCGACCGCTCGCGCGGCGCCGGGTGGCTCCCGACCTGCTCACGTCGATGGGCCTGCTGGTCTCGCTCACGGTGGTGCCGCTCGCCTGGGCTGGTGGGCGCTGGCCGCTGCTGGCGGTGCTCGTGGTCGTGGTCAGCGGGCTGCTCGACAACGTCGACGGTGCCGTCGCGGTGCTGACCGACCGGGCTACCCGCTGGGGCGCAGTGCTCGACTCGGTGGCCGACCGGGTCAGCGACGTCGCCTACGTGGTTGCCCTGCTCGCTCTCGGCGGCTTCGACGACAGCGCGGTCGTGATGTGGTGCGCGGCGGCCGCGGCGGGGCTCGTCCTGCTGCAGGAGTATGCGCGAGCCCGTGCCACCGCCGGCGGGATGGATGACGTGGGCGTCGTGACCGTCTCCGAGCGCCCCACCCGGGTCATCGGCGCCGCGATGTTCTGTCTCGCGGCTGGTCTCTACCCTGCGGCAGCAGGCACCTGGGGCGGCGCAGGGCTCGCGTTCGGTGTCCTCGCCGGGGTCGTCGGCACCACCCAGCTGCTGCTCGTCGTCCGGCGCCGACTGAGCTGACCGCTCAGGCTCGGCCGATCTGCTGGGCGACGATCGCCGCGCTCAACCCGACCAGCGGCAGTCCGCCGCCAGGGTGGGACGAGCCACCCACCAGGAACAGGCCGGGCACGGGTGAGCGGTTGGCCGGCCGCACGAAGGCCGCGCGCGCACCGTTGCTGGACGTGCCGTAGATCGAGCCGCCGACGCTGCGGGTGTCGCGCTCCAGATCCGCCGGCGTCCGGAGCTCGCGCCACAGCACCCGGTCCCGGACGTCGAGCCCCCGCTTCGCCATCACCTCGAGGATGCGGTCGGCGTACTTGTCCGCAAAACCCGTTGCGGCCCAGTCGATCCCTGCCCGAGGGTCGTCGGGCACGTGCCGGGGCGCGTTGACCAGGACGAACCACGACTCGTGCTCGTCGTCCGGCCGCAGCGCCGGGTCGTCGGGAGCGCTGACGTAGACCGTCGGGTCGGGGACGGCGCGTGGGCGCCCGCGGTGCGGCCCGGTGCCGAACACCGAGTCGAACTCGTCGTCGTAGCGCTCGGGAAACAGCACCGTGTGGTGCCGCAACCCGGGCGTGCGCCCGGTGAGGGCGAGCATCATCACGAACCCCGACAGCGAAGGCTCTGTGCGCGCCAACGCCCGTCGGGCGCGTGCGGCCTCGTGGCCAGGCAGCAGGTCGCGGTACAGGTGGGTGGCGTCGGCGTTGGCGACGACGAGGTCGGCGTCGAGGTGCTCGCCGTCCGCGAGGTCTACGCCCACGGCACGACCCTCGTCGGTCCGCACGGTCACGACGTCGGTGCCGGTGCGGATGACGACCCCGAGGTCGCTGCACCGCGTGGCCAGGGCCTCACCGAGACGGCGCAACCCGCCCACGACGTACCAGGCGCCGAAGCCCTGCTCGACGTACGGCACGGTGGCCAGGGCGGCCGGAGCGCGGCGCGGGTCCGAGCCGGTGTACGTGGCGTAGCGGTCGAGCAGCGTGATCAACCGGGGATCCTTCAGGTAGCGGCGACCCAGGCCGCGCAACGACATCCACGGTGCGATGGCCACCAGGTCACGGCCGCGGCGGGCCTCGCGCAGCAGCGTCCGCGAGCCCTCGAGGGGGGACTCCAGGAAGGTCTCACGGGTCGCGTCCCAGATGACCGCGGCGCGGTCGATGAACGCCGACCACTGAGCGCCCGCGCCGGCACCGAGAGCGCCGTCCAGTGCCGCGGCGATGCCGGCGCGCGAGGCGTTCGGCAGGTCGACCTCGACGCCGTCGGCGAACCGGTAGTGGCACACCGGGTCGACGGGCACCAGCTCGACGTGGTCCTCGAGCCGGGTGCCGGTCTTCAGGAAGAGGTCGCGGTAGACGGCCGGCAGCGTGAGCAGGCTCGGTCCGGTGTCGAAGACGAACCCGTCGCGCTCGAACCGGCCCAGCTTGCCGCCGACGTCCGCGGACTGCTCGCAGATCGTCACCTCGTGACCCTGCGCCGCCAGGCGGGCGCTGACCGCCAAGCCGCCCATGCCGGCGCCGATCACCACGATGCGAGCCACGGGTCGAGCCTAGCTAGGGTCGCTGCGTGCACCTGGCCCGCCTCTCGCTCACCGTCCTGAAGGGCGCCGGGCACCAGCACCCCACCGCCCTGGCGCTGGACGTGGACGGCCCGCGGTTCGACCGACGGTTCTGCTGCGTCGACCCGGCGGCCGCACGGGTGCTGCGGACGGTCGAGAACACCAGCCTGCTGGCGTGCCGCGCGACGTACGACGGCACGCACCTCGGCGTGCGCCTGCCAGACGGCGCCGAGGCGTCGGGCACCCCGCGCGGCTCGGACGCGATCGTCGCCGACTACTGGGGCCGCGAGGCTCGGCTGAGGGTCGTGGACGGGCCGTGGGCCGCGCTGCTGTCGGGCTACCTGCAGCGCGACGTCGTCGTCGCCGCGGTGCAGGGCGCCGGCCAGGTCGTGTTCGGCGGATCGGTCACCGTGCTGACGACATCCTCGCTGCGCGAGCTGGGCCGGCGGCTGGGGCGAGACCTGGACGATACGGCTCTGCTGGTGGACTCCGAGCGCTGGCGCAGCACGCTGGTGGTGGACTCCGGTGACGCCCCGCCGTTCGTGGAGGGCACCTGGCGGCGGTTGGCCGTCGGCGACACCGTGGTGCGGGTGCGCGGGGCGGTGCCGCGGTGCGCGGTCGCGCGCTTGATGCCGGGCGTAGGTCAGGTGGAGTCGCTGGACCCGTTGCGCGCGTTGGCGTCTGACCGAACGGAGGTGAACGTGCGCGGTCGCGAGGTCGTGTTCGGGGTGGACGCAGACGTCGAGGTGGCTGGCACGGTCTCGGTGGGCGACGAGGTTCAGGCCAGCTGACGCCCCTTCCAGGTGAGGGTGCGGCGCCGACGTCCGCGCCACGACTGGGCCGTGAGCCAGGCGAGCAGGCCGATCGAGACGGGGTGCGCCAGGGAGTCTGGCAGGGCCCGGCCGCCGGTGCGACGAGCCACGGCCACTCGACCGAGAACCCCTGCGGCGTAACCGATCGCGCCGATGGGGGACCCCGCCAGGGCCGCAGCGAGCGGCCACCCGTAGATGATCGACAGGCTGCCCATGGCGGTGACAGCGGCCGGCGGGGACCCGAAGGCGGACCACAGGGACTTGGTGTAGCCCTCGCGCAACGAGGACCAGTCGTCGTACATCCGGCAGGTCGCCAGGTGGGTGCCGTCGGTGACCCCGCCGGTGCCGCCGACGGCCTTGACAGCGCGCAGCAGGGCCAGGTCGTCGAGCACCTCGGCGCGGACCGCTTCGTGGCCCCCGGCGGCGCGGTAGGTCGCTGCATCGACGGCGAGCAGCTGGCCGTTCGCCGCCGCCAACGACGGTCGGGGTGACCGCTCGGCGACCCGCAGGGGCAAGGTGGTGAGCCAGGACCACTGCAGCAGAGGCTGGATCAGCCGCTCGGCCGGGGAGACGGCCAGCTGGCGCGGGTACGGCGAGACGAGCGACAGGCCGGTCTCGCGCAGCTGCTGCACGCACGCGGCGACGGCGTGCGGCTCGACGACGACGTCGGCGTCGACGAAGACCAGGACCGTGCTGCCGGCAGCGAGCTCGGCCAGCTGCGCGCACGCCCAGGGCTTGCCCAGCCAGCCGGCGGGGCGCGGTGAGCCGGCGACCAGGGTGACGCGCGGGTCCTGGCCGGCCACCCGACGGACGAGGTCGGCCGTGCCGTCGGTCGACTCGTCGTCCAGCACGATCAAGGTGGTGTCCGGGCGACAGCCGTCGAGCGCCCGGATCAGGGCGCGCAGGGCGGGCTCGACCCGGTGGGCCTCGTCGCGCAGCGGGAGCAGGACGCTGACGCGCTCGTCGGGCGGGGTCGGTCGCGGCGGCGGAGTCCGCAGCAGACGCAGGTTGACGAGGGTGTGCGCGGTCAGGGCGACCGAGGCCACCGTCGTCGTCCAGGTGAGAGCTCGCCTCACGGGCGACGTCGCTGCTCAGCGGATCTCTGGTCAGCCGCCCGCGGGTGCGGCGAGCGCTCTGGCGAGCGCGGATCCCACGAGCGCCAGTCGGACGAGCGCCACATCGACAGCAGGTACGGCCCGCTGCAGACACCCATGGCCACGCCACCCCACACGGCGACGGCCGGACGATGGAAGAAGAGCGCGTTGCCGATGGTCGACCCGATCCAGGTCCAGGCCAGCAGGGCGGCCGGTACGGTCGCGTCGGCGTCCTCGGCCGGGCTCAGGGTGGCGTCGAGGACCGCCACCATGACGACGGCGACGAGCAACCACCCGACGAAGTTGGACACCGGGATGCCGGGCACCCCGGGCAGGGCGGGCACCGGGTCGGCCCAGACCCACCGTCCCGCGGCGACCATCTGCGGGTCGAGGAACAGGTCCCAGGCCGCCAGCGTGAGGCCGCCCGTCACCGCGACGACCGGCCGGTGTCCCCGGCCGAGCCTGCGCCCCAGCAGCAGGCAGGGGTAGCTCATCATCACCCAGGCGAGGGGGACGATCAGCGGGACGTCGAGCAGCTGCGGCCCCAGCGCATCGGCGTACGCGTACCGACCGAACGGGACACCGGTGCGGACGCCGATCGCCTCAGCCGTCAGCCCGATGCCGCCGGCGACCGCGAGCAGCCGCAGCGCCCACATGCAGCCGCGCGTCGACCAGGCGTGCACCAGCGACGCGGCGGCGAAGCACAGGACGATACCGATGGTCAGCAGCCGCAGGGGCTCGCCGGAGGTCAGCGGGTAGGCGATCTGCGCGAGGACGACGGTGACGGCCAGAGCGCCGCTGAGGCGGAGCAGCGCGAGGCTGGCACGGCGTCCCATCACGTGGTGAGTCTAAGAGGGCGTCGCCGTCCGCCTGCTGCGCCGTCGAGCGCGGGCTGCCCGGATGCGGCTCAGGGCGAGGACGACCACGGCCGAACCGATGACCAGCAGCACGCCCGCCACGCTGGCCGCGACCCATGGCGCGACCAGGCTCAGCGAGACGACGCCGGCGACGGTGAGGTCCTCGGCGCTGCTGACCGCGATGTTGCTCGCCGGCTCCGGTGAGGTGTTGACCGCTGCTCGCAGTCCGGCCTTGACGACATGGCTCGCCAGTGCCGTCGCGCCACCGGTGGCCGCGAGGACGGCCTGTTCGAGGTTGGACGCGTCGCCGGCGATCAGCAGGCCGAGCGCGGCCCCGACAACCGGTCGCACGAAGGTGTGAACGGCGTCCCACACCGAGTCGAGGTAGGGCACCTTGTCGGCCACCATCTCGACGGCGAACAGGAACAGGGCCACCACCAGCACGTCCGTGCGCTGCAGGGCGATCGGTACGGAGTCGACCCCACCGAAGCGGCCGAACAAGCCCAGCACGAGGACGACCGCGTAGGCGTTGACGCCGCTGGCCCATCCCGAGGTGAAGACCATCGGCACCAGCTCAGGTCCCATGGGGCTCCTCGCTCAGACGGGTCGACCCGCGAACTCGCCGTCGACGGACAGGACCTCGAAGCGCGCGAACAGCTCTTCGGCGTACCAGCCTTCCGTGGCGGTTCGACGGATCGCGTCGACGTGCGGTTCCCTGCGGTGGGCGAAGTCGTTGAGCGCCGCGGGGGAGTCCCACAGGCTGAAGGTCCCCTGCAACCCGATCGGCGCCTCGCCGATGCCGACCGCCAGCCGCAGGCCCTGCACCTGGTGCAGGTCGGCCGAGACCGGCGGTACGGCGCGCCAGAAGCTGGCGGCCCGGCGGGCCGTGATGCGCGCCCGCGTGATGCTGGCGATCATTCCGGTCGTCTGGCGCGGAGTCGGGTGGCCGAAGGGTCGCTGGCCGGCCCACTCGCCGCGAGCCGCGATCGGGCGCATCCGCACGACGAGCCCCTCGGTGGCGATGCGCTGCCATGACCGGGTGACCGCCCCGGAGTCGACGAACGCAGCGGCGGCCAGCTCGTCGTCCCACACCGTCAGCAGGGCCCAGTGCCGCGGGTCGGCATCGCGGACGGTGAACGTGCGCCCGTCCCCGGTGCCCATCAGCTTGGCGAAGGTCAGCCCCGGCTGCGATCGAAGCTGCAGCCGCTGCGTAGCCATCCGGCGCACCGCACCCGGGACGCTCCTGCCG